>JBCBIS010000023.1:0-30787 GCA_038524325.1 Pseudomonadota bacterium | reverse complement strand
CGGCGATCAGGTCGGGCTCCTGCGTGCCGGGGCTTGCCGAGGTGATGTATAGATCCCAGTCCCGCGCCGAAGCTTCGCAGAGCCCATTGCCGATGGCGATCTTCTCGGTGCCGATCTCCTCCAGCGTCGCCCGGGCCCGCGCCTCGCCATCCATCGAAACGGCGACCACATCGATCCCCTGCTCGGCAGCCTGATCGATCAGCGCGTCGATCTCGCTCAGATAGGTCTTGCAGATCGGACAATGCTTGCCGCGATAGAAGACAACGATGGTGAAGGTCTCGGGCGTGCGATCCGCCAGGGTCCATGTGCCGCCCGAAAGGAGCGGGACCGACAGGGCAGGGGCAGCGTGGCGGGGCAGGGGCATGGGTCTCTCCTCGATTGGGTTGACGCCGCTGACATAGGGAGGCGCGGCGGCGATACGATGGGGGATCACGCCGCCGTGTCCTCAGCGCCCGCCCTGCAGCATCCGCGCCTCGACATAGCCCTTGGTGATCGTGATCATCTCCTCCAGCCCTGGCTCGAAGAAATGGTTCGCCTCGGGCACCACGGTATGGGTGATGGTGATCCCCTTCTGTGCCTTCAGCTTGGCCGAGAGTTTCTCGACATCCTCCATCGGCACGATCCGGTCGGCATCGCCATTGATGATCAGGCCGGAGGAAGGGCAGGGCGCGAGGAAGCTGAAATCATACATGTTGGCCGGAGGAGCAGCCGAGATGAACCCGTTGATCTCGGGCCGGCGCATGAGCAGCTGCATACCGATCCACGCCCCGAAGGAAAACCCGGCGATCCAGCAGGCCTTCGCCGCCGGGTGCAGCGCCTGGATATAGTCCAGCGCCGAGGCGGCATCCGAAAGCTCGCCCACCCCCTGGTCGAACTCTCCCTGGCTGCGCCCCACGCCGCGGAAATTGAACCGCATCACCGTGAAGCCCAGCTCCTTGAACGCATAATGCAGCGCATAGGTGACCTTGTTGTTCATGTTCCCGCCAAACTGCGGATGCGGGTGCAGGATCAGCGCGATCGGCGCCTCTTTGTCGGGCTGCGGGTGATAGCGGCCTTCGAGGCGCCCGTCCGGGCCGGGAAAGATCACTTCGGGCATGCCTGTCCTCTGTTCTTGGCGGGAGGCACGGGGAAGGCCGGCCCCAATGATTGACTTCTTTTCTCGGGTTACCTAGAACAATTCTAAATTGCTCGCCGTCCCCCGCTGATCGGCGTCGGAGGGAGGTAATCGGTGCGCCTGTCAAGGTCAAGGATGCCGCGCCTGTGCGAGGTGTCGGAGGGAGTGGGATGAAGCTCAGCACCAAAGGCCGCTATGCCGTCACCGCCCTGTCAGATATCGCGCTGCACGGTTCCGCCGGGCCGGTCGCCTTGGCCGAGATTGCCGAGCGGCAGGATATCAGCCTCGCCTATCTCGAACAGCTTTTCGTCAAGCTCCGCCGCGCCGGGCTGGTTGCGTCGGTGCGCGGCCCCGGCGGCGGCTATCGCCTGGCGCAGCCGGCGGGAGAGACCCGGATTTCCGACATCATGAGCGCCGTGGACGAGCGCCTCAACGCCATGGGGTGCGAGGGCGAGGTGGGCCAGGGCTGTGGCTCCTCGCGCGAGGCCTGCCTGACCCATGCGCTGTGGGAGCAACTCTCGGCCCATGTCCATGTGTTCCTCAGCCAGACGACCATTGCCGATGTGATTTCGGACCGGATGGTGCCATGCCCCGCTGTCCCGGATTTCACCGCACTCCTCGAGGAGGAGGCATCGGCATGACCGGCCTCGATGGCCGCCGGGTCTATCTCGACTGGAACGCCACCGCGCCGCTGAGGCCCGAGGCTCGGGCAGCGATGCTGGCCGCGATGGATGAGGTTGGCAACCCCTCCAGCGTCCATGCCGAGGGCCGGGCGGCTAAGAGGATCGTCGAGACCGCGCGGGGGCAGGTGGCGCGATTGGTGGAATGTGAGGCTTCAAACTTGGTGTTCACCGGTGGGGCGACCGAGGGAGCAGCTTGGCTGGCGAGCATCTTCGGAAGTTACCTTGCTTCGCCACTCGAGCATGATTGTATCGTCCAAAACGCCCAGGATCTGAAGGGGTGGGAGATCGCAGATGACGGTCGGTCTCGGCTGATGGCTGGGGATGTCAAAAAGTTTCAAGCTGTCGCTCAGGCATCTGCGAATGGAGAGACCGGGGTTTTGCAGGAGTCCGATGATCTGCACTCCTTCCAGAACGAAGTAGGCGTCCGGTCGACAATCATTGTTCGAGACGCCGTGCAAACGATTGGGAAAGTGCCCTACAACGTCGACGGCGAATATGCTCTAGCTTCCGCGCACAAGCTGGGGGGCCCGAAAGGTGTTGGTGCCGTCGCTATGCGAGAACCTTTGGAACCAGCCGCGTTTCTCAAGGGAGGCGGCCAGGAAGAGGGGCGCCGGTCTGGCACCGAGAATGTCATCGGCATCGCCGGGTTCGGCGCGGCGGCGGAGGCGGCGCGGCGGGATTTGGAGAGTGGCGTTTGGCTGCGGGTCGAGAAACTTAGAAACATTCTAGAAGAGCGGCTTGAAACCGCTGCCCCCGATCTCATTATCTTCGGACGAGAGGCCCCACGGCTGCCAAACACTTCGTGTTTTGCGATCCCCGGTTGGCGGGGCGAGACGCAGGTGATGCAGATGGATCTGGCGGGCTTTGCCATCAGCGCGGGCTCTGCCTGCAGCTCGGGCAAGGTCAACAAGGCGAGCCGGGTTCTGCTGGCCATGGGGTTTGACGAGACAACGGCCTCGAGCGCGATCCGCGTCTCGATGGGGCCAACCACAACCGAGGCGGAGGTCATGGCCTTTGCCGATACCTGGATCGAGCAATACCGCAAACGCAAAGCGCGGGCGGCCTGAGGGAGAACGGATATGGAAGATCTCGCAGCACAGGACGTGGTCGTCAAAGAGGGTGTCGATCAGGAAACGGTCGACGCGGTCCGCTCGGTTGGCGCGAAATACAAACATGGCTGGGAGAGCGAGGTCGAGACCGAGTTCGCCCCAAAGGGCCTGAACGAAGACATCGTTCGCCTGATCTCGGAGAAAAAGAAAGAGCCCCAGTGGATGCTCGACTGGCGGCTGGAGGCGTTCCGCCGCTGGCAGCAGATGGAGGAGCCGGACTGGGCGATGCTGGAGATCGAGCCGGTCGATTACCAGGATCAGTATTATTATGCCCAGCCAAAAGGGTTCGACGAGAAACCGAAATCGCTGGATGAGGTGGACCCTGAACTGCTGCGCACCTATGAAAAGCTCGGCATTCCCTTGATCGAGCAAGAGATCCTGGCCGGTGTCGAGGGTGCGGCTGAAAAGCTGAAGGAACGCCGGGTCGCCGTGGATGCGGTGTTCGACAGCGTCTCTGTCGGCACGACCTTCCGCGAGGAACTGGCCAAGGCCGGGGTGATTTTCTGTTCGATCTCCGAGGCGCTGCAGGAGCATCCGGAGCTGGTGAAGAAGTATATCGGGACGGTGGTCCCGACCTCGGACAACTACTTCGCGACGCTGAATTCGGCGGTCTTCTCGGATGGCAGCTTCGTCTACATCCCGCCGAACACGCGCTGCCCGATGGAGTTGAGCACTTATTTCCGGATCAATGCGGAGAATACGGGCCAGTTCGAGCGCACACTGATCATCGCCGACAAGGGCTCCTATGTCAGCTATCTGGAAGGCTGCACCGCGCCGCAGCGCGACACCAACCAGCTCCACGCGGCCGTCGTCGAACTGGTCGCGTTGGACGATGCCGAGATCAAATACTCCACTGTCCAGAACTGGTATCCCGGCGACGAGAACGGCAAGGGCGGGATCTATAACTTCGTGACCAAGCGCGCGGATTGCCGGGGCGATCGGTCCAAGGTGATGTGGACCCAGGTCGAGACCGGATCGGCGATCACCTGGAAGTATCCGTCCTGCATTCTGCGGGGCAACGAGAGCCAGGGCGAGTTTTACTCGATCGCGATCGCCAATAACGCCCAGCAGGCGGATACCGGCACCAAGATGGTGCATCTGGGCAAGAACACCAAGTCGCGGATCGTCTCGAAGGGCATCAGCGCGGGCCGGGCGCAGAACACCTATCGCGGGCTCGTCTCGATGCATCCGAAAGCGGCAGAGGGACGGAACTATACTCAATGCGACAGCCTGCTGATCGGGTCGGACTGCGGCGCCCACACCGTTCCTTACATCGAGGTGAAGAACCGAACTGCACGCTGCGAGCATGAGGCGACGACCTCCAAGGTCGATGACGACCAGCTCTTCTATTGCCGCCAAAGGGGCATGGACGAGGAGGAAGCCGTTGCCCTCGTGGTCAATGGCTTCTGCAAGGAGGTCCTGCAAGAACTCCCCATGGAATTCGCCATGGAAGCCCAGGCCCTGGTGGCGATCTCGTTGGAGGGGTCGGTCGGCTGATGGATGAGGGTTTCCTCAAGCTTCGCGGCCGTGTCGTGGATCGGATTGGGGAAGATCTCCCGCCGAGCCAACCGCCCACACGCGAGCTCAGATTTCAAGACTCGCCTTTCCAAATGGGTTCGGCAGCCGCAATAGTGACCATCCTCGCCAGGATCCTTCTGGGAGCTGATAACCCAGTTACTTTGCTAGGAGTTCTGGCGCTTGGGCTTGGAATGGTCTTTCTGGGCAGGTTCGGCTTGATTTTCAGTTTTGTCGGGTTGCTCCAGTATTTCTGGTTCAGCGCTTGGTTCGCCTTGGGTGCAGGCTGCATCATCGCTCCGGCTTTGCTGGCTGCGAATTTTTTCGGGACTTAGGAAAATGATCACCACCACCACGCCCTCGATCGAGGGGCAGAGCATCAAGGCCTATCATGGGATCGTCGTTGGCGAGGCCATTCTGGGGGCCAACATCTTCCGCGATGTGTTTGCGGGCATCACCGACATCCTCGGGGGGCGGTCGAGCGCTTATGAGGAGGAAATGGCGAAGGCCCGTGCCACGGCGATCAGCGAGATGCAGGATCAGGCGCGCGGGCTTGGCGCCAATGCTGTTGTCGGCGTCGATCTCGATTACGAGGTAATCAACAATATGCTCATGGTCTCGGCATCGGGCACGGCTGTGACGGTGGGGTGATGAGCGCCGAGGTCGATATGGTGCAACTCGCCAAGCGCGCGGGGCAGAGCGCTGGCAGCATCGCCGTGCTGCATGGCAGCTTGAGCGGTGTGGTGGCGGGAGTGGTCTATCTGATCGCATTGTTCGTTGACCGCAGCAGCGTGCTAATCCCCCCTGGTCTGTCGTTCCTGGGCGCGGTGGTGCTGTTCGCGATTTTGGTGGCCTTGGTCGTCGGTGCGATCTCTTATCCCTTGGCAAAACGTCAGATCGAGGCGGCCAAGGCAGAACATGCAGCACATCTCCACGCAGCCGAAGCGCGCCGCCGGGCGGAGACCGAGGCGCGGATCACGGCGATGAAGACGGGGGAGCAGGGATGACCGACGCTCAAAAGCTCAGCCTGCTCTATGGCGTGGTGATCGCGGGCGCGGTGCTGTTTTTGATGCTGGTCTCGGGTGGCACGCCGCCGGGCGGGGTTTGGCTGTTCTCGGCCGTCTGTGGCATCGCGGGCGGGGCGACATTCGCGTTGCTCGCGCAGAAGCGCAAGGGAGGTGACCGATGAGCCTTGGGAACTTCGAAATGGACATGCACGCGCCACCGCGTGTCGCGTCTGCCTTCGGGCTGATCTTTTTGCTTGCGTTCATCGGCGGTGTCTTGGGCTGGGCGATTGCGTCTGCAATTGGTCTCGCAGCTTGGATGGTCGCCGGTCCGGGTGCGGTTTTGGGTTTCGTGCTCGGCGTACGACATGCTGCTGCGATGAGGGCTGATCGAGTAAAGGCTGAGGCCATGCTCCACGCGCAACGGCGTGCGCAATTGACTGTAGAGCGCGAGAAACAGCTCGCCGCGTTCCGCCGTCAGCGCGCGCGTGAGGAGCGCGGAGCATGATCTCGGGTGCCATCATCGGAGCTGTCGTGGCGGGGCTGCTGCCCTGGGCGATGAAATTCGCACCTCCCGCGGCCAAAGGACGGCAGGGAGAGATTTTGCAGATTGCCGTGGGTGCCGTGATCGGCCTCGTGCTCGGCATCTTCATCTGAGGAGAAAGTCATGCTGGAGATCAAAGGGCTCGAGGTCAAACTCGAGGAAGAGGACAAGCAGATCCTGAAGGGCGTTGACCTGACCGTCGAGGCGGGCAAGGTCCATGCGATCATGGGGCCGAACGGGTCGGGCAAGTCGACGCTCTCCTATGTGATGGCGGGGCGCGACGGGTATGAGGTGATCGGCGGCTCGGCGACGCTGGAAGGCGCGGATATCCTGGAGATGGAACCGGAAGAGCGCGCCGCGGCCGGCCTGTTCCTGGCGTTCCAATACCCCGTCGAGATCCCAGGCGTGGGAAACATGACCTTCCTGCGGACCGCACTCAACGCCCAGCGCAAGGCGCGGGGGGAGGACGAAATCTCGGCCCCCGATTTCCTGAAACTGGTTCGCGCCAAGGGCAAGGAGCTGAATATCGATGCCGATATGCTCAAACGCCCGGTCAATGTCGGCTTCTCCGGCGGCGAGAAAAAGCGCAACGAGATCCTGCAGATGGCGGTGCTCGAGCCCAAGATGTGCATCCTGGACGAGACGGACTCGGGCTTGGATGTCGACGCGATGAAGCTGGTGGCCGAGGGGGTCAATGCGCTGCGCGACACTGGGCGCGGGTTCCTGGTCATCACCCACTACCAGCGCCTGCTGGACCATATCACGCCGGATGTGGTGCATATCATGTATGACGGGCGGATCGTCGAGACCGGCGGGCCAGACCTGGCGCTGCGGGTCGAGAAAGACGGCTATGCCGATCTGATCAAGGCGGCGTGACGATGAAACGGGCGCAACTGCAAGACATCAAGCGGACCGGGGCTGAGAAGCTCCTCGCCGCCCTGCCGATGCCCGGCCATGAAGGCGCGGCCGAAGCCGGCTGGGCGCGGGAGGCACGGGCCAAGGCACGGGCGCGTTTCCTCGAAGCCGGTGCACCGGTGAAGCGGGATGAATACTGGAAATACACCGATCCAACGGCGCTCACCTCGCCCCTGTCCGTGGTGGGTGAAGCGCCCGCTGGACCGGTCGAGATGCTCGCGGACGCGGCCATGGCGCGCTTTGTGAACGGGCGCTTCTTGGCGGATCAGAGCACGGTGCCCGATGGCGTCGCGTTGATCCCGCTTTCGGACGCGCTCTATCAGGATCTCGGCATCGCGCGCACGCTGTTTGGCGTGCTGGAGGAAGCGGGGCAGGAGAAGGTGGCGCGCCCGCTCGCGGCGCTCAACACCGCCTGCGCAACCGAGGGGCTGGTGCTGCAAGCCACCGGCACCGCCACGCTCCATCTGGCGCAGGACCATGGCGGCGAGGGGGTGAGCCTGCTCCACCACCTGATCCGCGTCGAAACCGGCGCTGAGCTGACGCTGATCGAGACCGGCTGCAGTTCGAACACGGTGATGGAGGTCGATCTGGCCGAGGGGGCCAGCTTCCACCATATCCGCGTGCAGGAGGGGACGCGGGAGGCCTCGGCCACCCATCTCTTCGCCCGGCTGGGCGCCGAGGCGGCGTTCAAAAGCTTCACGCTGACCGCCGATGGCGCGATGACCCGCAACGAAGTGGTCATCGAGTTCACCGGCAATGACGCCCAGGGTCATATCGCCGGAGCCGTTCTGGGCCGCGAGACCAGCCATATCGACAACACTGTCTTCGTCACCCACGGCGCCGAGCAGTGCGAGAGCCGTCAGGTCTTTAAGAACGTGCTGTCGGATCGCTCGGCGGCGGTCTTCCAGGGCAAGATCTTCGTGCGTGAAGGCGCGCAGAAAACCGATGGCTATCAGATCAGCCAGGCGGTGTTGCTGACCGATGGGGCCGAGTTCCTGGTAAAGCCAGAGCTTGAGATCTATGCCGATGACGTGGCCTGCTCGCACGGGTCGACCACGGGCGCCCTGGACGAGACGTCGCTCTTCTACCTCCGCGCCCGTGGCGTGCCGCTGAAAGACGCCGAGGCGATGCTGGTTGCCGCCTTTGTCGACGAGGCGATCGCCGAGATTGCCGAGGACGATCTGGCCGATGCGATGCGCGCCCATGTTGCCCGTTGGATGGACGCGCGGTGACCTTCTCGCTGCCGATGCAGATGCTGAGCGCGTGGGGCGACCTGCGCGCCAGCTATCGCGACCTGATGGCCGGCGCGCCCTCCGAGGGGCGGTTGTTCTTTATTGCCGTCCTGTCCAGCCTGATCTATTTCGCCGGGACGATGCTCAGCCAATCCGCTCCGCCAGGGGATGAACAACAAGCCTGGATCGCCTCGCACTTCCTCTCCGCCATCCTGTGGCGGCCGCTGATGCTCTATGCAATGGGCGCGACGGCGACGCTGATCCTGCGCGGCTTTGGCGGCGCAGGCGGCTGGGTCGAGACCCGGGCGGCCGTGTTCTGGGCGATGCTCATCGCAGCACCGGTCCTGTTCGTCGCACAGCTTGCCGGAGGGCTGATCGACGGGATCGCGCTCACGGTGGTGCAGCAAACAGCCGCCCTGACCGCGGCCTGGGTGCTGGCAGTGATGCTGGCCGAGGCGCATGGTTTCGCGCGCAGCTGGCAGGTCTTCGCCGGGCTTGTCGGGGTGATCCTGCTCTTCCTGCTGGTGATCCGCGGCCTCCTGGTCCTGGTGTCCTGATGCTGAGCGGTTTTCTGAGCATGGCGGCGGAAGGCATTGTGCTTCCAAGGCAATCGGCTAAGCGCTTTGCTGGTTATGAGCTGGCGTTCGGCGAGACGATGCTGCTGCTGGTGCTGGGTTATGTCCTGTTCGCCATTCTCGCGCTGATCATCCAACCCACCGGCGGGGGCATGGCTCTTGGCCTTGGGCATCTTCTGTTTTTCTTGGGTTGGGTAATGCTGGTGCTGTTCACCGCCTGGCTCGCCTGGCTGCCGCCGCGCCTGTTCGGTGGCCGCGCGGAATGGGTCGACGTGCTGCCCGCCATCGCCTGGATGCATGTGCTGATGGTGCCGTTTCTGGGGCTCGCGCTGATGGGGCTCACCTATCTGCCCTTGGATCAGATGATGGAGGCGTTCCAAGACAACGATCAGGACAGACTGCAAGAGATCCAGGAGTCGATCCTGCCGACCGACCGCATGTTTTCCGCCGTTTTGGTAAATATCTCGAATTTCGCCCAACTCTGGCTATTTGCCAACTTTGTGGGAGCGTTGCACGGGTTCAAGACCGGTGCGGTCGCCGCTGTGACGCTCGGTTTCTTCCTGATCCTGGCCCTGCTCTGAGGGCGATGGGGGCTTGATGTACGATGTCAAACAGGTGCGCGGGGATTTCCCGATCCTCGAGCGCAAAATCCACGACGGCGTGGACCTGGTCTATCTCGACAATGGCGCTTCGGCGCAGAAGCCGCAGGCGGTGATCGACGCGGTCAGCCAAGCCTATGCGCAAGACTATGCCAATGTGCACCGGGGTTTGCACTTCCTCTCCAATCTCGCGACCGACAAATACGAGGCGGTGCGGGGCAAGATCGCTGGCTTCCTCAATGCCCAGGATGAAGAGATCATCTTCACCACGGGGTCGACCCAGGCGTTCAACCTGATCTCCTATGGCTGGGCCGCGCCGCGGCTCGAGGCTGGCGATGAGATCATCCTCAGCATCATGGAGCATCACGCCAATATCGTCCCCTGGCACTTCCTCCGCGAACGCCAAGGGGTGGTGCTGAAATGGCTGGATGTGGATGTGAATGGCGATCTCGACCCGCAAGTGGTGATCGACGCGATCGGGCCACGGACCAAGATGATCTGTCTCACCCATATGTCGAACGTGCTCGGCACGGTGGTGGACATCGCCCCGATCTGCGCGGCAGCGCGCGAGAAGGGCGTGGTCACGGTCATCGATGGCTCGCAATCGGCGGTGCATTTACCGGTGGATGTAAAAGCCCTGGGCTGCGATTTCTTCGCCTTCACCGGGCACAAGCTCTATGGGCCCTCCAGCTCTGGCGCGCTTTATGCCCGGGCCGAGCGGATGGCGGAGATGCATCCCTTCCTCGGCGGCGGCGACATGATCCATACGGTCGCGAAAGAGGAGGTTACCTATACTTCCGGCCCGATGAAGTTCGAGGCGGGCACCCCGCCGATCGTGCAGATGATCGGCCTGGGCGCCGCGATCGATTATGTCCAGGCGCTGGGGATGGAGGCCATCCAGGCGCATGAGGCGGACCTGACCGCCTATGCCAGCGAGAAGTTCAACGGGATCAACTGGCTGCAGGTGCATGGGCACTCCGCCTCCAAAGGCGCGATCTTTTCCTTCACGATGGAGGGGGGGGCGCATCCGCATGACATCTCGACCATCATCGACCGAAAGGGCGTGGCGGTCCGCGCCGGGCATCACTGCGCGCAACCTCTGATGACCCATCTCGGCGTCAGTGCCACCTGCCGTGCCAGTTTCGGCCTCTACAACACCCGCGAAGAGGTCGACAAGCTCGTCGAGGCATTGGAACTGTGCCACGAACTGTTTGGCTGAGGCCAGCGCGGCGCTTGATCGAACGTCCACCAATGGTTGCGCCAGCGATCAAAGCTTCCACCCAGCCTCAATGCGCCCGGGTTGAGGATGCGAAGGCTCTGGCCCTGCGTTGACGCGTGCCGGGAGAAACTGAACGCTCGATCAACAGCCCCGCCAGGGCTTCCTCCCAGAGACTGTGAAACCGTTTGCGGCAAATCCACCTCTGGTCCTCTAGGCGCGCCCTACGCCGCCCGCGCCCGCCCGCAGCGTAGCGGAGGGCTCATGAAAGGCGCATCGCAGGGCACTGCCCCGCGATTCCTTATGAGTGCTTACCGCGCTGGCATGTCATTGACTTGAGATGACGCGAGACGGGCGGTGGATTACATTCCGTCTATTATGTCTATCGAAGGATCCGCCCATGCTGACCCGCCGTTCGTTTCTCGCCGCCACGTTGATCGCTGGTGCGCTGCCCGGACCTCTGCGCGCCCTGGAGCCTGAGGAAGCCCAGGCCCATGTCGAGGGCGCGATCGATGACATCGTCAAGCTCATGACAGGTGGCGGCTCGGCCGAGGCGACGGCAGCTGGATTGGCCGGAGTCATGGAGCGGCGCCTGTCGATGCCCTCGGTGGCGCGCTTCGTGCTCGGCCGCCCCTGGCGGGAGATGAGTGCCGAGCAACAGGCGCAGTTCACGCGGGCCTTCACCGGGTCGGTCGCCCGCACCTATGCCCGGCGTTTCGCCGAGTTCGATGTCGAGGAGGCCGCGGTGCGCCAGACCATTTTCGTGCTGGGCGCCGAAGATGCCGGCCGAAAGGGGATCCTGGTGAAGACTGAAATCCGCCCGCCCGATCTGGCGCCAGTGAAGATGGATTATTTGGTATCGGACCGGCCGGGGAAGGTCGCTATCGTGGATGTGGTGATCGAGGGCGTCTCGACCGCGATCACCCAGAGGGACATCATTGCGGGCATGCTCGATGCCCGCGACGGTGATGTCAGCAGTTTGATCTCCGATCTCGACAACTTGTAACCAAACGGAATTGCGGGGCAGAGCCCCGCGATGCGCCTTTCATGAGCCCTTCGCTGCGCTGCGGGCGGGCGCGGGTGGCATTGGGTGCGCTCAGCAGATCAAGGGTTGGATTGCCGCAGGCGCTGACTCGTTTGCTGGGGAGAAGCCCGCCGGGGCTTCTGATCGAGCGTCTCGCCTCTCCGCGCCCGCGTCAAGGCCGGGCCGCGGCGGCGCCGCGGTGCTGCGCAGCCTTGACCCGAACTCGGAGAGGCTGGGTCGGGCTCAATGGACAGCAGAAGCGGCCGCTTTGGCCTTGGCGAAGGCCTGAACGCCGGGGAGGCGGTCCTTCTCGGTGTTCAGCAGGGTTTCGATCTCCTCTGCGAAGATCTCACCCGGTTTCCCCGGAGGGATCGGTGTCAGGAACCGCAAGAGGATCGTGCCCCGGCGTTTGGTCTGGAACCCTCGCGGCCAGAACACGCCGGCATTGGTGACGACCGGGACCACCTCGACCCCGCAATGGCGGTAGAGCATCTCGAGCCCGCGTTCAAAGGCCCGCCGTTCGCCGGGGTCGACCCGTGTGCCTTCGGGGCAGATGAAGATCGACCGGCCCTCCTCGAGCGAGGCCTTCGCCTCGCGCAACATGCGGCGGATATTATGGCCCGGGATGCCGCGGTCGACCGGGATCATCGGCGATTCCCGCAGGCCCCAGCCGAAGACGGGGATGCGCATGGCGTCCTTCTTGGTCACCACATTCACATCGCGGATGAGGTGGGTCATCGCGATGCTTTCCCAATAGCTCTGGTGGTTGGCGCAATAGATCACCGGATGGCGCGGGCGCTTCTCGTAGCCCTCGAGTTTCCAGTGCACGCCCATGATCCATTTCGCGCCATAGATAAACGCAGTGGACCACCAGAACAGGATGGCACGGACATGGGGGATCGGGCAGGTGATCTTGAAATAGGTAAGAATGGCGGCGCCGAAGGGCAGGCTCATCAGCAGCACATAGATCTCGAACGCCCGGGTCCGCCACCAATCGAGCATTGTGGTTCGGAGCGCGCTGGGCGAGGCACCTTTGGCGCCGCTCCTTTGGCCGAAATCATCTGTGCGCATGGTCGCTCCCGGCGCCAATAAATCTCAGAATGCAATGGTATGACGATTGCGGTGCGCGAGCAACGCGTGATCTTCAGCGCAGGGTTGGACCGGGGTCGGTGGTTGTGAGGATTTCGGCGCCCTCGGGTCCGAGCAGGACGGTGTTCGAGACGAACCAGTCCCCGCGGCCAGTTTCGGTGAACCAGGACATGGCATGGAAGGTCATGCCGGTTTCGAGGATCAGGGTCGAGTCCGGGCGGAGCCCCGTCACCCGGTTGCCCCCGGTCCAGGAGGGTGGGAAGCCGATGCCGACCAGATATCCGCAATGATGGCGGCGGTAGCCCGGCATGCCGGCTGTATCGACCACATCCTGCCAGGCTTGGTAGACATCACCCGCCGCCACCCCCGGACGCATGGCCGCGAGAATGGCATCGAAGGCCTGTTTGGCGAGTTCGGCCATCGCGGCGTCCTCGTCCCGGAGTGTTCCCAGATGCACCAGCCGTCCCATCGGGGCGTTGTAGCGGGCGACGCATCCGGCGAGTTCAAGGAAGACCCGCTCTCCCGTCCGATACCGGCCTGTGCCCCAACTGGTATGCTCTTCGGCGATCCGTGCCTCGGGCCGGATGAAGGGGCCGAAGCCCGGCGGGGTGCCGCCCGCGCGGGTCATGGCGGCGAGGCAGGCCGCCGCCGCCTCGGCCTCGCTGCTCCCATCGGCCAGAGTGGCGATCGCCGCCCGCATGCCGGCATCCGAGGCTTTGGCCGCCCGGCGCATCAGCGCTTGCTCGGCGGGGGATTTGACCAGGCGGAGGCGGTCGACCATTCCGGTGGCGTCCTGCCAGTGGCCGGGGATGCCCGCTTGCAGGGCCTGACCCAGGGCGAGGGACAGGCCGGCCGTGTCCATCTCCAGCCCGATCCTCCGGCTTGGCGGACCCGCGAGCACTCTGGCCGCGATGTCCGCGACAGTTTCGGTGTCCGAGTGGCCAGCGAACCGGGCGTTTCGCACCATGTTGGCGATGGCAACCCGCTCCATCGCGCGGGTGATCAGGGTCATCTCCCCCTCGACCGGCACAGCCAGTAAGTGCGGCGCGAAATAGCCCCAATGGTCGAGGCCGGTCAGATAGAAGACGTTCTCTGGCGCGGTGAGGAGCAGCAGGTCCAGGTCACGCGCGGCCATCTCGGCGCGCACCCGGGTCAGGCGCGCGCCAAGCTCGTCATCGCTGAACGGGTTGGCGTGCATCCGCCCTCAGGCCGCCTTCCATTTGATCGAGCAGCCCATTGATGGGGTCTGATCCGCAGGTCCCCGGCCGGTCTCGGCCACCTCGCGCATCGCCTCGACCAGATCGCGACGCAGATCGGCGGGCGCGGGGTCGAGACGCGCGGCATCCAGCCGGCCCCGGTATTGCAGTCCCAGATCGGCATCGAAGCCGAAGAAGTCCGGGGTGCAGACAGCGTCATAGGCGCGGGCGACGGATTGGTCGGCATCGTGGAGATAGGGGAAGGGGAAACCACGGGCCTTCGCCATCTCGACCATCTTCTCGAAACTGTCAGCGGGATAGGCGGTGGCGTCGTTCGAGCATATCGCTGCCGCGCCAACCCCCATCTCGGCCAGCACATGGGCATCGGCGTTCAACCTGTCGAGCACGGCGATGACATAGGGGCAGTGGTTGCAGATGAACATGACCATCGTGCCCTTCGGTCCGCGGACATCCTCCAGAGACCACATTCGCCCATCGGTGCCGGGCAGAGAAAAGACCGGCGCCGGCCAGCCAAAATCGCAGATGGGAGGTGTGGCGGCCATGGGAATGCTCCATTCAGCTTTGGGTCCACGGCTCATAGCAGAGAAGGGGGGCCTGACACCACCGAGGCGATGAGGCCGGCCGTGTCGGTTTTGGCCGTGTGCCGGCACCATGGACCGCCCGGGCCTTTCAACCTTGCACAAACAAGCAGGAGGCGCCGGGCGGTCTGATCTGGTTGGATCTGTGGCCCTCCCTGCGCACCACTTGGCAAGGGGGGCAGACCTGACGTTTCGGGAGGCAAGTGTGAGGGCGCGATCCCGGACGCCTTCTCTGGCCCCTCTGGTGTGATGCTGGTTGGCCATTTCACGATACCCCTCTCACAATGGATCGTTTCAAATCAGCACTATTGTGCAGGATTGTGGTGAAGCTGGCCCTGGGCTTGACCCGGGCCTCGGTTCGGCCTTTTGTGACGCTCAGCGCAACCGAGTCGAGAGAGCAGCATGACCGACAGCCGCCGCCCCTATGTCGTGGGCGAGTATTACGCCAGCCCGGCGGAGAAACAGCAATTCCTCCGGACGATCTTCGACAAGACGGCGCCCTATTACGAGGGGATCGCGCGTTGGGGCTGGTTCGGCTCGGGCGGGGCTTACCGCAAATGGGCGCTGAAGCGGGCGGGGCTCGCGCCGCATATGCGGGTGATCGATGTGGCCTCGGGCACTGGTCCGGTGGCGCGGGCGATCTTGACCATCGTCGACGATCCCGAGCGGGTGGTCTGCGTCGAACCCTCGGCCGGGATGATCGCCGAATCGATAAAAACCGTGCCCTGCACTCACCATCAGGCCACCGCCGAGAACCTACCGGTCGCCGATGAAAGCTTCGACTTCCTCACCATGGGCTTTGCGCTGCGCCATGTGGATGATCTGGACGAGACCTTCCGCGAGTATCGCCGGGTCCTGAAGCCGGGCGGCAAATGCTTTATCATGGACGTCACGATCCCCGAGAACGGGTTCGGCAAGGCGCTCTTCACCCTCTATTTCAAACATCTCCTCCCGCTCGGCACGCTGGTCTTCTCGTGGAATCGCGAGGCGTACCGGCTGATGAAGTATTACTGGGAGACGATGGACCAGATGACACCGCGCGATGAAGTGACCGAGATCCTCAAGGAGGCCGGCTTTACCGAGGTCCGCCACAAGGTCCTGCTCGGCTGTTTCTCGGAATACGAGGCGGTTCGCTGAGCACGCCCGGGCCACTGATCGCGCTGATCCCCGCCCATAACGAAGAACCGACGATCCGCGAGGTGGCCGAGGGCGCTCTTGCCCATGCCGATAAGGTCTGGGTGGTCGATGATGGCTCCAGCGACGGGACGGCAACGGCCTTGCAGGGCCTGCCGGTCCGGCTGATCCGCCATCCCCAGAATGCCGGAAAAGGGCAGCGCTTGGCCGAGGGGCTGGAGGAAGCCTTCGCGCAAGGCGCCTGGGGTGTGGTGACGCTGGATGGCGACGGGCAGCACGACCCGGCCGATATCCCTGCCTTCCGAAAACGAGCGCTCGAGGTGCCAGGCGCGCTGATCCTGGGCGACCGCTCGATCGGGCGCGGGGCGATGCCGCGCGACCGGGCGCTGGCCATCGCGTTCGGGAACATCTTCATCGGCTGGGCCTGCGGCTGGCGGATTGCGGATGCCCAATGCGGCATGCGGCTCTATCCGCGCGGCTTTGCCCATGCGCGGGTGCCGAAGCGACTGCGGCATGGTTTCGTCTACGAGACGGCGGCGCTGATCCATGGGGCCGAGGCCGGGCTCCGCCACGCCTCGGTCCCGATCCGCGCGCGCTATGCCGGGTTCCAGCACCGTCCCAGCCATTTCCGCCCGGTGACCGATTTTGCGCTGATTTTCGCGGCGGTCGCGGGGCATCTGATCTCGCGCCGGCTCGCCTTGCGTGGACTTTTTCGCTCGCTTGGCCTAGGCATCCGGGATTAGCAGAACGCTCGAACAGGAGAGGTATTGATGATCTCGATGAAGCCCCCCCGCCTCCTCACCTTCGGCCTGATCGCCGGGATGCTGGTGCTGGCCGGTTGCCGCACCGCCGCTGTCCGCAATGTCCAGGACCAACCCTTTGCCGCCGCTGCCAGCTCGCGGGCACCCGCGCTGGGCACGGTTGAGAAGGCCATCATCCGCGCCGGCGCCAATCGCGGCTGGGTCTTCAACCGGGAAGCACCCGGCCATCTGATCGGCAACATCAATGTGCGCGGCAAGCATTTTGCCGAGATCGACGTGTTCTTCGACCGCGAGCAATTCTCGATCCTGCACAAATCCTCGCGCAACCTGAACTATGACCCGGCGGCCAACGTCATCCACCCGAACTACAATTCCTGGGTCACGCTGCTCGAGCAGGATGTCCAAAAGGAAATCCAGCTTGCCCGCACCCGCTGAGCTGAGCGAACGGGCGGGCCTGCCCTCCGACGCGCCGTGCCTGGACGGGCACTTCCCGGGCAATCCCATCGTGCCGGGGGCGATGCTGTTGGCCGAGGCTCAGGGCTGGCTCAGCGGGCAAGGGCTGCGGCTGGAGAGCATTCGTCGAATGAAGTTCCTGCGCCCGTTGCCGCCGGAGACCGCGTTTACCATCGCGATGGTCGGGCAGGGGGCGCAAGCTCGGCTGACCTGGTCGGCTGGCGCCGAGATCCTGGCCGAGGCGCAGGTCACGCTCGCGCCGCAGGATGACTGACAAGGCGGAATGGGTCCGTCAGGGCGAGGCCGGTGTGGCTCCGCTGATGCGTGCCATGCGCTGGCTGGCGCTTAACGCCCCGCATTGGCTGACCCGGCCGCTGATCTGGGTCATTGCGCTTTGGTTTGCTGCCCAGCCTTGGCGCCCGGCGACCCGGGCCTCGGCGGGGTATCTCGCGCGGCTCGGAGCGCCTTCGGGTCTCGCCGCCCGGCACCGTCATGCGCTGACCTTCGCCCATGTGACGCTGGACCGAGTGCGGCTGCTGTCCGCCGGGGTCGCAGGCTTTCGGATCAAGGCTGAAGGCGAGGATCGGGTCAAGCATCTCCATGCCGAAGGCCGGGGCGCGGTGCTCCTGGGTGCTCACTTCGGCAGTTTCGAGACGCTGCGTGCCTTTGACCGGACCCTACCGGGTCTGACCGTGCGCTACTTGATGTATGGCAACCACGCGGCGACGTCGACGGCGCTGCTGACGGAAGTAAACCCGGCGCTCGCCGAGCGGATCATTCCGCTGGAAGACGGTCCCAACGCCATGCTGAGCGTGTTCGAAGCGCTCGACCGCGGCGAGTTTGTCGGGATCCTGGGCGACCGGGCGCCGGATCTCTCGGTCCGCGGTCTCGCCACGGTGCGATTTCTGGGCGGCGAGATCCTGGTGCCGCTGTCGCCCTATATTGCGGCCATGGCGGCTCGCGTGCCCGTCATCCTCTGTTTCGCCCCGCGGCTGGGAGACCGCCACTATGCCATTTCCTTCTCGACCCTTTATGATGGTGCCCCGGTGCCGCGCGGACAGCGCGACCGGGTGGCTCAGGATCTGGCGCAGGCCTATGCCGATGCGCTGGCGGCACGCTGCCAGAGCCATCCTGACAATTGGTTCAATTTTTTCGACATCTGGCGCCCTGGCCTGCGCGGCTCCGATGCCGCGGACGGCGGAGGCCGCGCTGCGGGCGAAACCGCCCTTCACCCAGGGATGGGTCCGTTATCGTGAAGAGGTCGCGCATCCCAGCCTGCCAACCCCCCGGATCGCGCGCGGCCAGATGGGCGGTGCGCCGGGCAAACTGATCCGGAAGCAGGCGCAGCCGGTGGCCGAGATCTCCGAGATCGGCGCGCAGGTCATCACCATCACCGATGCCGAGGGACAGGTCGACCGACTGCCGATCCCCGAGGCGATGCGCCCAATGATTACCGCGTTGGAGGCCATGATCTCGGGCGACAGCGCTAAGCTGATGGCCCGGTTTGACATCGCGCTCGCCCCCGATCCGGTGGGGTGGCGCGTAACGATGACGCCGGGTGGAGAGGCGCCTGTGGCGCTGACCCTGCTCGGATGCGGCTTGGTCGTGACGGGGTTGGACCTGCCGCAGGCGGGCGGCCTCACGCGCCGCCTTCGCTTCGAGCCGTGATGGGGCGGCATTTGGGCGGGCCGAGGGCATGGGGTCTCTGGCCCGCGGTGAGTGCCACTTTGGCCGCCGCGGTGCTGGCGATCCTGCTGGTCGTCCCGCAAAGCGACCCGGAAAGCGTCTTCGGCGCGGCCCGCGAGCACGCCGGAGCTCTCGAGGCCGAGGAGGGCCGCTCCCTCGTCATCGCGCTGACCGGGGGGGCCGGGGCCGATCGGGCCGCCGCTGCCTCGGCCATCAGCGCGCAGCTTTCGGCCAATCCGATGATTGCCACGGTCCGGATCGGCGCCCCGCACGCGGACGCCGCCCTCATCGATTGGCTCTGGCAGCACCGCTTCCGCCTGTCGCCCCCGAGGCCCGAGGATCTGACCGCCGAAGCCATGGCCGCGACCCTCCGCGCGGCGCTCGATCAATTGACTACGGCCGAGGGGATCGTCTTGGGCCCCTATCTGCTGGACGATCCCACGGGCAGCCTGTTGCGCCTGCGCGCCCGGCTGACCGGGTTGGCGCCGCGCCCGCCGGCGGAGGCTGAGGAAAGCGCGGCCCCCGGGGCGGAGATCCTCTTCGCCCGCTTCACCGATCAGACCTATGATCCGACCGGCACGGCGCGGCTGGCCGGGAGGCTCAGGTCCATCGCCGAGACGCACGCGGTGCGTCCGCTCCTCATCGGCCCCCGCATCATCGCGGCAGAGGTCGGGCAGCGGATCGAGAGGGCTGCGCTCACCGCCTCCGCCCTGGCCTTTGCGCTGCTGCTCATCTGGCTGGGGGTCATGCTGCGGTCGGCGGGCGCCGTGCTGGCCTGTCTGCTGCCGCTGGCCTTTGGCGTTTCGGTTGCGGCGGTGACGGTGCAGCTTCTCTTCGGCAGCGTGCATGTCCTGGCGCTGGGATTTGGCGGGGCGTTGACGGGTCTGGCGCTCGATTATCCGCTGCATCTGACCGCCCATCGCGGTGCGCGCAGGGCAGGGCGGTTGATCCTGCTGGGCGCCGGCACCACGGCCATCGCCTTCCTGGCGCTCCTCGGCGCGGGCCTGCCTGCTTTTGCGCAGACCGGCGTTTTTGTGGCGACCGGGCTGAGTGTCGCCGCGCTGTCTTCTCTTGCGACGCCCCTGCCGGGGCGCACGCCTCGTCTGCCGCCGCTGGATCGGCTGATCTGGCGCCTGCCCGCGAAGCCCTGGGTGGCAGGGGCGATGGCGGCGGCGGGCCTTGCGGCGGCGTTCCTTGTCCCGGGGCCCGAGATCGACCGTGCGTTCGGCCTGCCGACCGAGGTCGAGGCCGATATCGCCGCGTTGCGTCAGGTGATCGAACTGCCCTCGGGCCGGGCGGTCCTGACCGTCTCGGGCGCCAGCGCCGACGAGACGCTCAGCCGCGCCGCCACCCTCTCCCCGCTGCTCGAAGCGGCGCGGGAAGCGGGCGATATCACCCGTGGGCCGAACCTGGCCGAAATCCTGCCCGACACCGCCCGTCAATCCCCGCCCTTACCGAGCTGGCCGGAGATCGCGCCCCACATGGCCCGGGCGGTGGCGGAGGCGGGCCTGGCCCTGGGTCATCTCGCCCGGCTTGAGGCAGCCTGGCGCGCGGCGGTCGCTGCCCCTCTGGTGCACCCGCAGGATCTCGCCGCCCATCCCGCCCTCGCCCCTTTTCTGCGCAATCTCACGAGGTCCGGGCAGGGCTGGCGTTTGCAGATCCCGCTCTTCGGTTTGCGTGACTTCGAGGCGCTCCACACACGCATCTCCACAGCCGCGATCCCGGGCGTGACGCTGCGCGATCGGGTCGCCGAACTGTCCGCATCCGTCGACCGGTTGCAGCGCCGGGTCGCGCTCTGGCTTGGCGTCGGTGCCCTCGCCGCCCTGGCTTTTCTCGCCCTCGCCGGCGGGTCCGTCGGACGGGCGCTCTGCATCGGGCTGGTCTCGGCCGGTGCGCTGGGCCTGGTCGTTGCGGTGCTGATACTGGCGGGCGGCGGGCTCGGTGTGTTCCAGATCATGGCCCTGACGCTGGTGGCGGGGATCGGCGTCGATTATGGGCTGTTTCTCGAGCGTGCCGAGGATCGGGTCACCGGCGCCCGCTCCACCGGCCTATGCGCCGCATCGACCCTGATCGCCTTCGGGGTTATGGCCGTCTCGCCCGCGCCGGTGCTGGCCGATATCGGTTGGACGGTTTCGCTGGGCATTCTGGCCATGCTAGGGCTGCATCTGGCCGAAAGCGGCGGCGACCGGGGCCATGACGGAGAGGACAGCACGGGTGCAGACTGAGGCGGCAGAGATCCGGATTACCGGGATCGGATTGGTCAGTTGCCTTGGGAGGGGGGCGGAGGCGCATCTCGACGCACTGCGCGACGGACGCTCCGGCCTCACCATCTGCGATTGGGGAGTGCCCTTTCCCTGCCATATCGGCCGTGTCGCCGGGGTGGAGGGCGATGCGTTCCCCGCGGCCCATGCGGCGTTTGACAATCGCGCGAACCGGCTGGCGCTGGCCGCCCTCGCCACCGACGGGCTGGCCGAGCAGATCGCCGCCGCCCGCAGCCGCCATGGCGCCGGACGGATCGGCCTGGTCGTAGGAACCTCGACATCCGGGGTCGAACGGCTGGAGACGGCCTATCGCTCCCGCCCGCTCGATGCGGCCTTGCCTGCCGAGTACTCGCTCCGCCATCACAACGATCACCACGCGGTCGCGGCCTTCCTGCATGATTTCCTCGATATCCAGGGGCCGGGACACACGGTGTCGACCGCCTGTTCCTCCTCGGCCAAAGCGCTGATCGATGCGGTGCATCTGATCGAGGCGGGGCTGTGCGACGCCGTCCTGGCGGGCGGGGTGGATTCGCTCTGCTTCACCTCGCTGGCCGGGTTCGAGGCGCTGGAACTGGTCAGTCGCGCCCCCTGCCGCCCCTGCGATGCGGCCCGCGATGGGCTGTCGATTGGCGAGGGCGCGGCCTTTCTGCTGGTGGAGCGGGCGGCGGATGGCCCCCGACTCAGCGGCTATGGCGAGACCTCCGACGGCACCAATATGTCCACCCCGCCGGAGGATGGCCGCGGGGCTGCCGAGGCGATGCGGGCCGCCCTGGCCCGCGCCGGCCTGACGCCCGAGCAGATCGCCTATGTCAATCTCCACGGTACCGCCACACCGGCGAATGATGCATCCGAGGGGGCGGCCGTCAGCACGGTTCTGGGCAACGCGGTGCCGGTCGCCTCGCTGAAAGGGGCGCTGGGCCATACGCTGGGGGCGGCAGGTGCGCTGGAGATCGCGCTCTGCCTGATCGCGCAGCGCGCGGGGTTGATGCCGGGCACGGTGGGGTTGGA
Organism: Pseudomonadota bacterium; assembly: GCA_038524325.1. Lineage (GTDB taxonomy): Bacteria > Pseudomonadota > Alphaproteobacteria > Rhodobacterales > Rhodobacteraceae > Thermohalobaculum. The sequence continues at coordinate 9,070 of JBCBIS010000023.1, read as the reverse complement.
AAGCCAGGACCCCGCCATCGCCTGCCATGTGCTGACGGCCCCTGTCGCTGGCGAGATGCCGCATCTCCTCAGCAATGCCTTCGGCTTTGGCGGATCGAATGCCGCAGTGGTACTGAGCCGGGAATGAGCCGCGCCGCAATGAGCCTCAGCGCCTATATCCGACGGGCCGCGTTCGCGGCGCCGGGGTTGCCTTCTCTGAACGATCTTGAGGCCAAGTGGGATGCGCCCTGGGGGCCCGAGGCGTGGGAGCCGATGCCCTCGGGCCTGCGCCCGCGCCAGGCGATGCGGTTGAGCCCGGCGACCCGCGCCGCCATGCTCGTGGCAGAAAGCCTCGCGCCAGTCGACCCGCAGACGGCCTGGGTTTTCGCCTCCTCGGTCGGTGAGGGGCAGACGCTGGACATCATCCTCCGCGCCCTCTGCGCGCCTGACATGATGATCCAGCCGCTGAAATTTCAGAACGCGGTGCACAACGCCGCTTCCGGCCAGTGGAGCATCGCGGGCGGGATCACCGGCCCGGTCACCTCGGTTGCCGCTTATGACGAGACGGTGGGGGCAGGGCTCTTGAAATGCCTGCTACAGATGCGGGCCGAGGGTCGGCCCGTCGCCCTGGTTGCCTATGACGCGCCAATCCCGGTGCCGCTGGACGAGAAACGGCCTCTGGGCGTGCCGATGGGGGTCGGGCTACTGCTCTCGGACCGCTCCGCCGAGGCGCTGGCCCGGATCGAGGTGCGGCTGGTCAGCCCGGCCCCCGCGCCCTGTCCGAGCCCGCCGACCAGCCCGGCGGGGCGGGCGCTGACTGCCACCGGCAACCCGATCGCCGCGATCCTGCCCTTGCTGGAATGTCTGTCGAGCGGGGGTCTGGGCATGGTCCGGCTCGGCCTTTCGGGCGGCGGCTGCCTCGAGATCGCGGTGGCGCCGGTATGAGCGACGCTGCGCTGGAACGCATGCCCCATCGCGGCGCCATGCTGCTGCTGGAGCAGATCGCGGAGATGGGGCCGGAGCGGATCGTTTGCCAAGCCCGGGATCACCGCGGAGCGGATTATCCTCTGCGGCTCGACGGGCGGCTTTTCGCCGTGGCGTTGGTCGAGCTGGGCGCACAGGCGGCGGCGGCCCATGCCTCGCTGCATGGTGTGGGGGGCGCGCATACCGGTCTGCTCCTGTCGCTTCGCGAGGTCGCGGTTCTGGCGCTGGAGGTGCCTGATACGCCGCCCCTCACCATTACCGCCGAGCGGGCCGGCGGCGGGGCCGGGGCCGCGCATTACCGGTTTGAGGTCACCGCCGAGGGCCATCCGCTGGTCACGGGCTCAGCGATCCTCAGCATGCAAGGGGCAGAGGAGGCCTGAGCCGATGAAACGCGCGCTGATCACCGGGGCCTCCAGCCCCATCGGGCAAGCGATTGCCGAGGACCTGGCCGCTCAGGGACATGCCCTGATCCTACACGCCAATGCAAATGCCGCGGCGGTGGAGGCGCTGGCCGCGCGCCTGCCCAGCGCCGAGACGCTGATCGCCGATCTCTCTGATGCTGCCACGATGCCCCGGATCGAGGCATTGGCCGAGCAGGACCCGGTCCAGATCGTGGTCCTCAATGCCGGGCTGCACCGCGACATGCCCTTTGCGGCGATGGAACCCGAGGATTGGCATGCAGTGGTTAATGTCAATCTGAACAGCGTCTTCACCGTCCTCCGCCCGCTGATCCTGCCGATGATGCGGGCCCGCTGGGGGCGGATCGTGGCGATTTCCTCACTCACCGCCGTCTCGGGCAATCGCGGCCAGACAAACTATGCGGCGGCCAAGGGTGGGCTGCTGGCGCTGATGAAATCGCTGACCCGGGAATATGGCTCGCGCGGGATCACGGCGAATGTTGTCGCTCCAGGGGTGATCGAGACACCCGACACGCAATCGCTTGCAAACTACAACGAATTGGTAAAGCTTTCACCAGTCGGAAGAGCGGGCCTTCCCGAGGAGGTTGCGGCGCTGACGGGCTTTCTTGTGTCCGAGAAAGCGGGTTACATTTCGGGCCAATTGATTGCGATTGACGGAGGCACGACCTGAGGATGACCCAGCACAAGCCCCTGACCACCGGCCAGAAGGCCGAGATCTGCGATATCTTCGTCCTCGGTGGCGGCCCGGGCGGCTCAGCCGTTGCGACCCTGCTGGCCGAGGCGGGCCTGACCGTCGTGATCGCCGAGAAGGAGCAGCACCCGCGCTTCCATGTGGGCGAGAGCCTGCTGCCCCACTCGATGCCGATCCTGAAGCGTCTGGGCGTGTTCGATCGCGTGCGTGGCATCGGCGTCGAAAAACCGGGGGCCGAGTTCATCTCGGAGGATGGCCGGGTCAACACCGTCTTCAAATTCGCCCGCGCCCTGACCCCTGGCCCGGAGACCGCTTTTCAGGTCCGCCGCCAGGATTTCGACGCGATCCTGTTCCGCCGCGCAGGCGAGGCGGGCGCCGAGACGATGGAGGAGACCACGGCCAAGGTGATCTCCTGCAACGATGCCGGCGCCGTGATCGAGACCGAAGGCCCGGCGGGCAAACGTCTGTTCCAGGCCGGGCTGCTGGTGGATGCCTCGGGCCGCTCGACCCTGATGGCCAAGGCGCGGCAGGAGAAAGCGCCCGACCCGCGGAACACCTCTGCCGCCATCTTTGGCCATTTCCGCAACGTGCCTCGGCATGAGGGCCCCCGCGGTGGCAACATCCGCATCCATCTGACCGATCCAGGCTGGATGTGGCAGATCCCGCTGCAGGACGGCATCACCTCGATCGGGCTGGTCGCCCCCGGGGCGCATATGGCCGGGCGCAAAGTGGGGATCGAGGAGTTCTTCCGCGCCCATGCCGCCCGCCATCCGGACATCGCCGGCCTGCTGGAGCAGGCAGAGCCGGTGGGACAGATGCATGCGACAGGAAATTTCTCCTATCGCGCAGCGTCGGCCCATGGGCCTGGGCATATCAAGGTGGGCGATGCCTATGGCTTCATCGACCCGGTTTTCTCGACCGGGGTGCACCTGGCCCTGAACAGCGCCTGCGAGGCGGCGGCGGCGATCCTCGAGACCCGCGGCAACATTGCCCGTCGCGCCAGCCGCTTTGCCGCCTATGACCGGCATATCCGGCGGCGGATCGACTATGTCTCGTGGTTCATCTACCGAATCCACGACCCCGCCTTTCGCGAGATGATGTTGCATCCCAAGGACATCATGGGTATCGAGCGCGCGGTGATTTCGCTGCTGGCTGGCGACTTTCGCCGCGATCTGCGCATTCAATCGCGGGTCTGGCTGTTCAAAGCGTTGAGACATCTGGTAGAATTCCGCCAAAGCCGGGGGATGGCGGCAAGCGAGGCTGTGCATGCGTGACGAAGTGGGGATTGCGATCGACGAGGGGTTCCGGCTGGAAGTGGCCGCGCTGATCGTCGACACGCTGGTTCTGGAGGATGTGACGGCCGAGGAGATCGTCCCCGACGAACCGCTGTTCGGCGACGGGTTAGGGCTCGATTCGATTGACGCGCTGGAACTGGCCTTTGCCATCGCCAAGACCTATGGGTTCAAGCTGCGCTCGGACGATCAGCGCAACAAGGAGATCTTCTCCTCGCTGAATGCCCTGACCCTCCATATTGCGGAGCACAGGACCCAGTGAGCGCCGCGGCGCCGAAGCTGGGGGCGCGGCAGGCGCGGACCGGTCGGATCGTGGGAGCTGTCGTGATCGCCGCGCTGCTCCTCGGCCCCTGGGCGGTCGCTGAAGGTTTGATGTCTGCGCAGGTCTATGATCTCTTCTTCACTGCGGCGATGGTGGTCACCTTTTGGAGCTTGCTGCCCCGCACCGGGCTGCCCCGGCCGCTAGCGGCGCCGGTCGCTCTGCTCATCGGGGTCCTGGCGATCGGGGCACAGGCGATCTGGCCCGAGATTCGTCTTGCACCCTATCTGGCGGTTGCGGGTATCAATCTTGGCGTCTCCTGGATCTTCTGGCGCGGCCTGCGGGACGGGGCCGAGCCAATCCTGCTGCAAGTCATCCGGATGATGCGGCGCGGTCCCGAGACGACCCCGGCCTTTCGCCATTTCGTCCGCGGCCAATGCCGATTGTGGTGCGCGATGGCGGCGATGACGGGCTTTGCCGGTCTCGCCGCCATGCTGATCAGCGGGTCGCGCCCGGTGCTGGGTCCGGCGATCCTGGCCCTTTTGGGCGGGCAGATGCTGTGGTTTGTTCTCTCGCATCACTATGCCGCCTGGCGCTATGGCCGGGGCGAGACCTGGGGTGTGACGCTGCGCACCCTCTCGCGCCCGGCGACCTGGGCGGAATTGAAACTGTGACCCAGGCGCGACCCATCGGGTTGGGCAGCGCCCGCCGTGAGGCGCGCAACTGGGCGCATTTTGCGGCGGATGTGGCCGCAACCCGTCCCTTGATCGCGGGTCCGTCGCGTGTCTGCAATTTGTTGGAGGACCGGTACCGGTTTCTCGTGGGACTGTCGGCGGCGATGTTGAACGGTCAGGCGACTGTGCTGCCCTCGGCCCGGGCACCGGGGGCGATCCGGCTGGCGCTTGGCACGCCGAAGGATGCTTGTCTGCTCGGCCCTTCGGACGTGCCGGGTCTGGCGGCGCGCCACGTCCACACAGTGCCCGATGGCAGTGGAACTGCCGATCCGGACGCCTTGCGTGCCGCGGTGACCGGGGCGGCGGGACGGGTGGAGGTGTTTACCTCGGGCTCCACCGGGGCTCCGGTCTGCCACGGCAAGACCTGGGCGAGCCTTGCCGGCGGGGCCGCGCTCTCCGACACGCTCTATCGCCGTGCCGGGCTCAGCGGCCGTTTTGCGATCCTGGGCACCACGCCGCATCAGCATATGTTCGGGTTGGAGGCGGCCGTTTTCGCGGCCCTGGCCCATGGGCACGAGCTGTATCGCGGACCCGTCTTCTATCCCGACGATCTGGCCTCGGCAGCCGGGGCGGCGGCGGAACAGGGGGTCGATCAACTGGTTCTGGTCACGAGCCCGGCGCATCTGCGCTATCTGGAACCTGGCTTGGTTGAGACGCCGATGGTGCGCATGGTCCTCTCTGCCACCGCACCCATGCCCCTGCCGCTGGCCGAGCGGTTGGAGGAGAGCGGTCTGCCAGTCTACGAAATCTATGGCAGCACCGAAACCGGCTCGCTGGGCTGGCGCCGCAGCATCGAGGGGGCCGAGTGGCGGGTGCAGCCCGGCTTTACCCTGGACCCGCTGCCGGAACATTGCCTCGCCCGCGCGCCGCATCTGCCCGGCCCGATCCCGCTGGGCGATTTGGTCGAAGTGCTGGACGAGAAACGATTCCTCCTGCTCGGCCGGCTGGGCGATATGATCCATGTGGCTGGCAAACGGGCGAGCCTCGGGGCCCTGAATGCCGTCCTTGTCGAAGCGCCGGGGCTTAGCGACGGGGTCGTGCTCCGGACTCGGACAGGGGGCGACGATCAACTCAGCATTCTCGCGGTGCGCGATCGGGCGACGACGCTGAGCGAGGCCGAGATCCGCGCCGGCATTCGCCGCCACATGCAGGCGCATGTCGATCCAGTTTTCATCCCCCGGCGGATTTCCTTCGTGGCTCGCCTTCCACGCAGTGCGACAGGCAAGCTCGCCGCTGGTGAAATCGCCCGACTGGCGGACCGTTTAAGCTGAGCTGAGCGTAGTGTTTGAGGTATGAGAGGCGGGCGATTCCCTCGCCGCGCGTGCGAAATTTGACCTCCGCGTGCGCCGCCGGTGGCATAGAAGCGTCGCAAGCGTATGATTCGCCGGGAAAAATCTTGTCTAGAGAGTTTTATTAAATATGTGACCTTGCGAGCACAGGGCTGAATTCATAGCATATGCCCGACACCGCCGCGCGGCTCCCTCCGGGCGGGCGAGCGCGACACCAGAACCTGGACGGAAAGGGTCTGCAGAATGCGTACCGGCATCGGTGAAGACTGGATTCTTACCTTTAGTGGCACAGCGATGATTTCGGTTCTGATCACGGCTTTCCTGATGGATGAGCCGGATCTGGAGATCGCGGCCCTCGACCATGCGCTCGATGGCGGGCAGGAGGAGTGGCCGGTCGCCGGGGAAATGATCGCCATCGAACCCTCGCTGGCGGCACCTGTTCTGTTCGCCGATAGCGGCGAACCGCGCGTCACACTACCGGCCCTGCCGCATGTGGTGCTGCGTGATTATGGCACCTCTTCTCCGGCGATGCTGACGCCCGTGGCGCGAGATGGCGAAGCGATCGCTCTGGCGCAGGCGGAGTTGATCGAAGGCGAAGCTGTTTTGCCCTGGGCCACCGATCTCCCCAGCATGGAGATGCTCGCCGTGATCGAGACGCAACTCGGCCTCACCGGCGGGCAGCGGGCGGTGGTTCAGCGGAGGCTGCAACTCGCCGGCTTTGATCCGCGCGGCGTTGATGGGATCTTTGGTGAAGGCACCCGCACCGCCTTGACCGAAATGCAGGAGGCCGAAGGTCTGCCCGCCACCGGCTATCTCGACGCTGTCACGCTGCTGGCGCTCAACAAGACGACCGAGCCTGCCTATCAGGCCTGGCGCGCTCAGCGCAGCCGGGCACGGCAGCAGTCACGGGTTCGGATTGCGCGGGCCGAGGTGCCCCCGCAGCGTCCCGATGCCGCCGCGCCGAGGAAGTCCTCCGGCTGCGCGCGCGACGGCGAGGGGCGGATTATCGGGCATCAAAGTTTCCTCTGCGACCTGAGCGGACTTGGCGAAAGCATCGTGTCCTTCGATCAACCCGCCGGCGGGGCGTCCCCGGCACGGCTCGCAGATGCGGGGCCGCAGAAGGACCGCTGAGCGCGCGCGCGTCAGGCGCTCCGCCGCGCGAAAGCTGTCAGCAGCCCTGCTCCGATGAGAAATCCTCCGCCGATCCGCTGTGCCCAGAGGAGGGTCGCAGGGCGCTGGAACCGCGCGCGCATTTCGGCAGCGAGGATCACCCACAGCGCAGTATTGATCGCTGCGAGCGCCAGGAAAGTTGCCTCCATCACAGCGAACTGCACCAGGACCGGGCGGGTCGGGTCGACGAATTGCGGCACGAAGGCGATGAAGAACACGATGCTTTTCGGGTTCAGTGCGGTCACGACATAGCTGTTCACGAACATCTGCCGCAGACCGCCGCCGCGTTTCCCGGTGTCCAGCGATGTCGGATCGCTGCGCCACAAGCTGATGCCGAGCCAGATGAGATAGGCCGCGCCTGCCAGCTTCAGCACCGTGAAAAGCGTGGCAGACGTTGCGAGAATGGCACCGGCGCCCGCCAGAGAGAGCGACATCGCAGTGAAGTCGCCCAGTGTCACGCCAGGCACAGTGGCCCAGCCGGAGCGACGGCCAGTCCCCAATGCGTAGGACACCACCAGCATGACCGTGGGGCCGGGGATGGCCAGAAGCGCAGCGCTCGCCAGGGTAAAAGCGATCCAGATATTCAGGTCCATGCCAACCTCCCGGGAACATGTGCAACCCTGTGGGCTTTAGTGCTTTTCAACCCCAGGTCCAAGCGGCTTGGTCTCGTCGGCACAATGTCGCTCGGTACCACGGCCCAAACCTGCACAAAAAAAACCGCGCCCTGCTGGAAAAGCGGGCGCGGTGGATCGTTGGGACGGGCAGGGATCAGTCGAGGACGGTGATCTCAACCCGGCGGTTCTTTGCCTTGTTCTCTTTCGAGTCGTTTGGCACGATCGGCTGGCTTTCGCCCTTGCCGTCGATCACCGATGTGACGCCATAGCTGTCCCCAAAATCAGCAACCGCCTGGGCCCGGCGGATCGACAGCGCGAGGTTATAAGCCTCGGACGCGTCCGAGTCGGTATGGCCGACCACCGAGATCCGCGATTTGCCGACCTTGTTCATCAGTTCGAAGAACTCGGTCAGGCGTGTCACCGCCGCCGGCTTGAGATCGGACTTATCCACATCGAACAGCGCATCCGCGGCCAGGGTCAGCGTCGTTGGTCCGCCTCCTTCGCAGACCGGCGCGCCGGTCGGGGTCAGGCGGGCGGACATGAACCCTTCGAAACCGTCATCGGCCACCCAGTGGAAGCAGCCGTTCGGGTCGCGCCAGGTGGTGGCGAGCAATTGCACCTCGGGAAAGCGTTGGACGAGTTGCTGTGCCTCGGGGCCGCAACTCGGGCGGCCATCGGGGAAGCGGATGCTCGACAGATATCCGGCGGCGCCGCCATCGACAAACCAGTGGGCGCAGCCATCGGGGTCGATCCAGATATCGGCGGACGAGATCGAGGGAGTCGAGCCGCAGATCGCGCGGCCATCGCGGGTCAGCCGCTCGCTCATATAGCCTTCGGTGCCCTCGGAGAAGATGTTGTGCTCGCATCCCAGCGGATCGACCCAGACGCGGCCGACGGCATTGACGGGTGGGTCCTCGTCAAAGAACAGCCGGGCGGGCTTGTACTGGTTGTTCTCCGACTGCTCCTGGGCGGAGGCGGTCTCGACGGACAGGGTGGCCACGGCAAGCGCCGCGGCGAGCAATGTCGAAAACTTCATCTGAGCCCTCATCACGAACAATCCGGCGTGCCGTCGCGGTTGAGGACCGGGGTCAAATACCCCTCGACCCCGTTATCGATGACCCAATGCTTGCAGCCGTCGCCAGCCACCCAGACGCTGGCCGTCATGGCCTCGAGCGGATGGCTGTCCAGGCTTTGATCTCGGGTCTGATCGGTCGATCCGCAGGCGGCGAGGAGCGTCAGCGCCCCCAGACCCCAGGCGGTCTTGATGAAATGCCTTTGCATTGTCTGTCCTCTCGTATCCTCACGCGGAATCCTCCGCTGCGCGTTTCCGGTCTGATTGCACGGAATTTTGGCGCAATTGCAGATAATCGCTAGCGAGTGTGCCAGTCGGGATCAAGTGGAGAGTGTGAATTAAGCTTCTTAACCGGCTATTAAGGTGCGGTTTTTTGCTTTTCGTCTGATTTTCGTCACGATGTGAGCGCGTCTCAATACGAAGCGCCCAAGTTAACCAAAGGCTGGATTTCAGGCCAGACAGTAGTGGCCGGCATGGCGTGTAATCGGCTCGGTTGTATCGACTGTCGGTCTAACCGCCGAAAAACTCCGATCTTGCCCCGAGATACCCATCCCATGCGAACCAATA
>JBCBIS010000022.1:0-30800 GCA_038524325.1 Pseudomonadota bacterium | reverse complement strand
CGCCGGCCACAAGGGCGCCCATGCGGAGCTGCCCAGCGTCGCCAAGATCCGCACTGACGAGGCGGTGGCCGGGCTCGACACCCCCGCCGCCTATGCCGCGTTCTCGAACAAGGTAACCGCGGTTTGCGAAGGCTTGCGGGGGTTCCTCGCCCAGGCGCGGGAGGAGGGGAAAACCGTTGCCGGCTATGGCGCAGCGGCCAAGGGCAACACGTTGCTGAATGTTGCGGGGATCGGGACCGGGGACCTCGCCTATGTCGTCGACCGCAATCCGGAGAAGCAGGGGACCCTGCTGCCCGGCAGCCATATCCCGGTGCGCGCGCCGGATGCGCTCTATCAGACCCGGCCCGATTACGTGCTGATCCTGCCCTGGAATCTCTCCGCCGAGATTGCCGCCGAGCATGCCGCCATCGCCGATTGGGGCGGGCGCTTCGTGGTGGCCGTGCCGGAGCTGACCCTGCTGTGATCTTTGCCGAGACCGAGCTGCCGGGCGTCTTTCGCATCGCGTCCGAGCCGCATGGCGACGACAGGGGCCTGTTCGCCCGGCTCTATTGCCCGCAGGAATTCGCTGCGGCGGGGATCGATTTCAACCCGACCCAGATCAACCTCTCCACCAATCGCCGCCGGGGCACCTTGCGCGGCCTGCATTTCCAGAAACCGCCCGATGCCGAGGCAAAGCTGGTCCGCGTGGTGCGGGGGCTCGCCTGGGATGTGGTGGTCGATCTCCGCCCCGGTCCGGGTTTTGGCCGCTGGATCGCCGAAGAATTGAGCGGGTCCCGGCTCAATGCGCTGTTCCTGCCCGAGGGCGTGGCCCATGGCTTCCTGACCCTGCAGGACGACACGGATATCCTCTACCAGATGGGCCGCGATTACGTGCCGGGGCAGGGCGACGGGTTGCCCTGGGACGATCCAGACCTCGCCATCGATTGGCCGCTGCCGCCAATGCTGATGTCCCCCGCCGATGCTGGCTGGCGCCCGCTGGCGGCGCGGCAGGACTTGACGGCGGGCTAGATCAGCGCCGGCCGGAGGCTGCCGAGACGCTGCCGCTCAGGTCGACCTGTGAGCCCGAGCCCCGCGCGGTGCGCCGCCATTGGCGATCATCCGCAGCCGTGAGCGATCCAAGAGCCGAACCAGCGCCGTGTCGGCCGGGTCGGTTTCGATCAATCCCTGCTGCAGCAGGCGGCGCAGGGTGCGGCTGATCGTCTCCGGCTTCACGCCCACATAATCGGCCAGATCCTTGCGCAAAAGCGGCAGATGCAGGCTGAGCCGGTCGCCTTCGGGCAGACCCTCATGCACTTCTGGCCATCGGTCGAACTCGAACAGCGCCGAGACCATCCGCTCGACCGGGGTTTTCAGCACCAGATCGGCAGTATGGTCGCGCAGCCGCCCGGTCTGATCCTCGATCTGCTTCACGAACGCATCGCCGAAATCGGCATGGCGCCGGATACAGGCGTCAAAGGCCGCAGGTTCGATATTGATCAGGCGGGCATCGGACAGGCAGACCAGCCGGCCCTGGCTCGGCCGGTCATGGCGGCGCAGATCGATCAGATCGCCTTCATGGAACAGTTCGGTCAGCGCGCGCCGCCCATCGGCAACCCCGGTCTCGAACCCCACCACACCGGACAGCATCAGCCCGATCCGGGTCTGCAGGACCTGACCGCGCTGCGCCTCGATCACCGCCGATTTGGCGAGCAGTGCGTCGAGGCTGCCCACCTCCAGATCCTGCCAATGGGGCCCGGCAGTCAATGTTGCGACGATGTCGGCGGAGATTTTCTGGTGTTCGTTCATGGGACCGCCCTCCGAAACTCTCTGCCCTGGATAGCGGATCGGGATGCCGGGGCCTTGACCTGCATCAAGCCAGGGGCGGGCCGCTCCGCGGCACGATCAACGGCGCGCTTGGCAAATAGGTCCAGCGCTTGCTTGCAGTTAAAGACCAATCGAATTCTGGCGCGCAGGCTCGGGTTGTCTGGAAGCAGAAGCCACCCAGTGACAGGAGAGGTCGATGAACCCGGTTCGCGCGACGGTGATGACCGTTGCTCTCTTGCTGAGCCCGCCCGTTCTGGCGGATCCCATCCAACCTCTGGACGTCGCGCCCGCATTGGCGGAACTCGGCAAGCGGATATTCTACGATGTCAGACTGTCGGGGGACACCACGCCCTCTTGCGCGCCCTGTCACCAGCCGGACAAGGCGTTCACCGATGGCGAGGCATTGTCGGCGGCCTATACCGGGGCAGGGCATTTCCGCAATGCGCCGACGCTGGCCAATGTGGGCCATCGCGCGGCTTGGATGCATGACGGGCGGCTGGGAACCAATCTCAACGACGTCGCGCGCGAGATGATCACCGAGACCTGCCTGATGAATATGGACATGCGCATCATGCAGGAGCGCATGAAGCAGGACCCGGTCTATGTCGCCATGTTCAAATCCGCGGGCATGTCCGAGCCGTCGAATGGCGGTGCGCGCAATGCGCTGCAGGCCTTTATGCAGACCATCACCTCGACTGGCGCCCCGGTGGATACGGGCGAGATGTCGGCGGCGGCGCTGCGTGGCCAGGGACTGTTCGAGGGCAAAGCAGGCTGTGCGGCGTGCCACTCGGGCGAGCGATACACGGATGATCAGCCCTACAACACCGGCGTTCCGGACAATCCAGAGATCTGGGCCGACCCCGCCCGGCATTCGGCCTTTGTCACCTATGCCAAGTTCATGGGGGTCGAGAACTACATGAACCTCCGCCGGGATCTGGGCGCCTATGTCAGGACCCATGAGGCAGGGACCGAACGAACCTTTCTGACCCCGACCCTGCGCGAGCTGATCTGGACCGCGCCCTATATGCACAACGGCACGATGGCGACCCTGGAAGAGGTGGTCGATTTCTACAATGCCGGCGGCGGGGCCGATCCCCTGAAGGATCCGCGCCTTGAACCGCTGGGCCTCGTGCCCTCCGAGAAAGCCGATCTGGTCGCGTTCCTGCAGGCGCTGTCGGGCGCGAGCTTTGACACCGACGCCTATGTCTGGCGCGCCGATGATTACGCCTACGAGCTGATCGCCGACTGGCGCAACGTGCAGAACTGAGGGAGGGACCCATGCGTATTACGAGCCTTCTGCTGGCCGCCGCCCTCGCCGTCCCGGCACTGGCCGAGGCGCCGCGGCCCTCGGGTCTGGCCCCGCTGGGGCCGCCACCGATCCCCGCCGACAACCCGATGACGCCAGAGAAGATCGCGCTCGGCAAGATGCTGTTCTTCGACCCGATCCTCAGCGGCAATTACGCCATGCCCTGTTCGGCCTGCCACCTGCCCGAGGCTGGGTGGGCCGTGCAGGACAAGATCAGCTTTGGCTATCCCGGCACCACGCATTGGCGCAACAGCCAGACCATCGTGAACGCGGCCTATTACCAGACACTCTTCTGGGCCGGGTCGTCGAAATCGCTGGAGGCGCAGGCCCGCTCCGCCGCACGGGGTGGGGTCGCCGGGAATGGCGAGGACGACATGATGGAGGCGCGGCTGGCCTTCGTCCCCGAATATCGCGAGCGGTTCCGGGATGTCTTCGGCGATGACTGGCCGAATGTGCGCCACGCTTAACTGGTGATCGCCGCGTTTCAACGCACCATCATGCAGACCGACACGCCGTTCGATGCGTATATGCGCGGCGACGATTGCGCCCTGACCGGTTCGCAGATCCGGGGGCTGGAGCTGTTCGCCGGCAAGGCGGGCTGTATCGATTGCCATAACGGCCCGCTGTTGCGCGACGAGGCTTATCACAATATCGGCGTGCCCCCCTATGACGGCTGGGAAGACGACCCGCTCGCCCAGATCACCTTCCGGTTCGAGATCTTCGCCAAGGGCGCGACGCAGCAGATGTATCGAGAGATCAAGGATGACCCGGGCCTCAATTTCCGCGCAAAGCACAAGCCGCATATGGGCAAGTTCCGCACGCCCTCGCTGCGCTATACCATATACACCTATCCCTACATGCATAACGGCATGCTGGAGACGCTGCGCGATGTGGTCGAGTTCTACAACGCAGGCGGTGGCGAGAACGAATTCGCAGCGACCAAGAGCGAGCAGATCAAGCCGCTCGGGCTCAACGACGCGGAAATCGACGACATCGTGGCCTTTCTCGAGACCCTCTCGGGCGAGGAAATCCTGATCGAGGCGCCGGAGCTTCCTGAGATGGACCCCCTCCCTGTCGTGCAGAATCGAGGACCAAGGACATGACCATCGATCTGAAAATCGCCGCCGCCATCAACGGTCCCCAGGGCGAAGCGAAGGCCGCCGAGATTGCCCAGATCGACGTGCAAAGAATCTATATCGCCGCCGAGTGGATGGCGAAGCCAAAAGCAGATGGGACCCGGCCCAAGACCTTTATCATGATCGAGAAGGGTTTTTACTGGTCGAACAATACCGGCAACACCAATGCGATCTCCTCGCTTGGCATCATCGTGGGTGCCGGTGGCCGTCCCGGCCAGGTGATCGGGCGGGCCGGCGGGCACCAGCGGGGCGGGTTGCGCGGTGGCAAGTATCCGCGCAACAAATCGCCCGAGAAACTGCCCGGCCGTCGCCGCCGCGCGCTCGACACCGACCGTTACTTGATAAGCGGGCACACACGGCTGGCGCATGTGATCGGCACGACCTGGGTGAAGGCGATGTGCGGCAGCCAGTCTCTCCAGGCGAAGTTCGACGAACTGACCACCCGCAACCCGCATCAGGTGACCAGCTTCACCAAGGAAGACATTGTCGAGACGCTGAAGCAGCGGGTCGATAGCGGCGGCATGGTGGTTTGGAACCAGGACATCTATCTCGTCGACCCGATCGGCGCGCGCTATGCCGATATCGTCTTCCCGGCCTCTGGCTGGGGCGAGGAGACTTTCACCCGGGCCAATAGCGAGCGCCGGATCCGGCTCTATCCGAAATTCTACGACGCGCCGGGCGAAGCGAAGCCCGATTGGTGGATCATCGCGCAACTGACCAGGAAGATGGGATTCGAAGGGTTCGACTGGCAAAACTCGAACGAGGTGCTCGAGGAAGGCTCGCGATTCTCCCGCGGCTCGCGCAAGGACTTCCACATGGTCAAGGTGGCGGCCCATCGCGAGGGCAAGACCCCGCACAAGAAGCTGGGCGAGTTCGGCACCAATGGCATCCAGGGGCCGGTCCTGATGCGCGCCGACGGCTCTCCGGAGGAAACCAAACGCCTCCACGACGTGAACCGCGTCTTGCCGCCGGAAGGTCCCGTGGGCGGCACGGTGTTCGGCAAGAAGCTCACCCATTTCAACTCTCAAACCGGCAAGTGCAACCTGCAGAAAGCGCCGTGGAGCCTGTTCTCGAGCTATTGGGAATGGCTGAAACTGCGCGAGGGCGAGATCTGGATGACCAGCGGGCGCATCAACGAGCGCTGGCAATCGGGCTATGACGACCGGCGTCGGCCCTATATCGTGCAGCGCTGGCCCGAGAACTGGATCGAGCTCCACCCTGAAGATGCCGCCGTCTATGGCGTCGAGAATGGCGATTATCTGCGCTCAATCGCCCGGGTTGGCGACAGCGAGACCATTGCGCAAAGCTGTGTCGAGCGGCCCTCGCTGACCCCGCTGCTGCGCGCCTTGCTTTGCCGGCCGGATCTGGGCCGGACCGAGTTGATCTGTCTGATGGAGGCGCTCTTTCGGCGCGGCCCCACGGCGGCCTGAGCCGAGGCCGCCACCGGATTGGGGCGCTTGCTGTGCCCCGCGAAGGGGGCGTTCTGGGATGCCGCATCAGCGCCCGGACTTCCCGGCGAGCCCTGCCTCGTGGCTGGTGGAGCTTGACGGCACCGGTGTGCGCGGTTCACATCCGGGCGGTCAACGGCAAGCGGGGGAGGGCGGTTTGGCCCGGGCGAAATCACGGCTGCGCCGGGTGCTCAATGCCCGTTTTATGCGCTGGTGGCTGTTGAAGCAGGCGGTGACCGCTCTGCCGTGGCTGGGGCGAAAACTGGCCTTCTATCCCCGTGGGATCGACATGATGGCGGCGGCTGACGAGGTGCTGCAGGACCATACCGCGCCGCTTCCCGCTGATCTGCTGCGGCCCGATCTCGCGTTCCTCGAACGGTGCCTTGTGCATGACAGTCATGCTCCGGGCGTGACCTTGCCAGAGGGTGTGCTTGCCGGCGCGCGGACCGTGCGGATCAGGGGCGCAGAGATCGACATCGCGAGCGGGGCGGTGCATCTGCCGCGCGCGGGCCATACGGTGATGATGCGCGGGACGGTGGCCAACTGGAACGCCGCCCGTCCTCGCTGGCGCCCGCGGCGGGTCGTGCTGGCTGGAACGGCGCTATGCCCGGCGCCGACGGCGAATTACTACCATCTTCTGGTCGAAACCGGGCTGCGGCTGCTGGAGCTTGGCGATCTGCCTGCTCTGGCGGCGGACCCGCCGGTGCTGCTGCGCCGGCCGCCGGGATCGGCGGTGGAGGCCGCGCTGTATGCCGGGCTGGCACAGCTCCGGCCCGAAATGGCGCAGCAGGTGGTGGCGCCCGGAACGCTGGTGCAGCCCGAGGCGGTGCTCTGCCACTTCCCGGCCGAGACGCAGTATGAGTGGGCCGCGATGGACCGGGACGCGGCCATGCGGCTGCGGCGTCTGTTTGAAACCACGTATGGCGCGCTGCCACCGGGTGGTGGCGTGCGGCTCTATCTCAGCCGCGCCGGGGCGAAGCTGCGCGCGCCGGTGAACGGTGCCGAACTGGACGCGTTGCTGGAGGCGCATGGTTTCGAGACTCTGGTCGCCAGCGATGCCAATCACCCGGATCAGATCGCGCGCTTCTCTGCCGCCGAGGTCATCGTCGCGGTGCATGGCGCGGGGCTGGCCAACCTGCTGTTCGCGCCCGAGGGGGCCCGGGTTATCGAGATTTTCCCCGGCAATTTCGTCAAGAGCACCTATTGGTGGATGGCGCGGCGCCTGGGCCTGCAGTATCGCGCTGTGATCGGTGGTCCGGGAGATTACGACCAGCGGTTCGAAGCGCCTCTTGCGGATCTGGAGGTGATCTTGGCGGCGGAGGCCTGACCCAAGGTCGGCGGGCGGCAGAGGAGTGAAGCGGCCTCCGGCTGGCGCCGGAGACGACATGCCCCGGCCCCGCTGCTAGCGCAGCCGGGCCGGGAGTGGCGCCCGGCGGCGGGCCCTGTGCATTGGCGGGTCGGGTCGATAATGTTGCGGGCGCCGGACGGGCAGGGGGCCTAGTGCAACGAGCGAGCGAGGCGGCCCCAGAAAACCGGTGCTGGCCAATCGACCGGGTGCGCAGGGGTTTCGTTTTGGCCATCATTTACAGACGGCCTCCGGCTGGCGCCGGAGACGACATGCCCCGGCCCTGCTGCTGGCGCAGCCGGACCGGGCGTGGCGCTCGGTGGCGGGCCGTGTGCTCTAGCGGGTTGGCTGGATTGTGTTCCGGGTGCGGGACAGGAAACGGGCCCAGGGCAGGGCGCGGGTGAGCGGGGCGGTCCGCGAGGGCCGGTGCGGGCCGATCAGCCGGTCGAGCAGGGCCGCCGTCTCGGCGATGGTTTGCATGCCCTGCCGCTCTGCCAGCCAGACCCGGTCGAGCCGCAGCCGGCTGGGCCGCCGCGCGGCTTGCGCGGGCGCGCTCCGTTGCGCCAGAGCGGGCGGGAGCGAGTGGCGGGCGGCGGCCTCGGCAAACGCGGTCTCCTGACCATGGGACGCGCAATACTCCGCAAAGAGTCCGGCGCTTTCCTCGGCCCGGAGATGGGTGCCGCGGGCGAGTTTGCGCAGGATGCGCCCGCACCAGGCGGGCCAGTCGAGCCGCTGCGCCAGCTCGGTTCCCTCGGCCACCAGGCGCAACATATCGAGCGTGACCGCATCCACCGAGGCGACGCGCAGGTCGAGGCCATAGGTTTCAGGCTCGCTGGCTGCTTCGTTGCGATATCGCTGGGTCTCGGCCTTGCCCGCCTCGGATTGCGCGCCGCGGGTCGCGGTGTTTGCCCCGTTCGAACGGTTGGAGGTGCCGCCGAAGCTGACCGGGTGGTCGATCCACACCATCGGCCCCTGCATCAGCGTGAGGTTCTTGAAGCTCGATTGCACATCCGGCGAGGCGCCGTTGAAATAGATCCCGCCCTGGGCTTGCCGCACCCGGTCGATCAGCGCCATCGAGACGCAGCCATGATAGATATTCGCGGCCTCCTTGTAGGAGCGCAGCCGGGCCGTGAGCGCCTGATCCATCAGTCGCGCGGGGTCTTGCCGCCGGACGCCGCCATAGAGGGCGCTGAATTTGATCTGGACCGTGCCGCGCTCCTGCCCCGGTTCGGGGAAGGGCCAGGCATAGGAGAGGAGCGGCCAGCCGACCGCCTCGGGCCGCTCGGCCTCGAGAAACCGGCGGAGCATCGCCATGCCGCCGGGCAGCACCCCGTCATCATCGCCGATGAAGATCACATAGTCGCCGGTCGCCGCCCCCAGCGCATGTTCGAAATTGGCCCGCATCGAAAGCCGTTCCGCCGTGCAGGTATAGGCGATACGCGGATCGCCGCAGGCCGCCACTTGGGCCGTGTGATCGGCCGAGGCGTTGTTGGAGACGACGATCTCCAGCGCGTCATCCGGCACCGCCCTGGCGCATGCGAGACAGCTTTCCAGGAGGTCGGCCCGCTCTCGGGTCGGGATGATCAGGCTGATTTTCATGGGCGACGCTTCACGGACAAAGCTCCGCCAGCACCTGGTCGAGGGCGGCGCAAACCTGCTCCACCTTCGCCTCGGTCATGTGATAGCCGGAGGGCAGGTTGAGCCCAGCAGCCGCCACCGGACGCCCGCGATCCTGCGGCGTGACCAGACGGGTCGCCTCGGGCGCCTCGGCAAAGGCGCCGAGGCTGGAGAGCGGCGAGAAGAACGGCCGGGTGTCGACATTCAGCGCCTTCAGCGCGGCTTGCAGCGCGAATTTGTCGAGGCCCAGCGCCGGGTCTGGCACGATGGTGACCATCCAATAGGAGTTTTCGACCCCCTCCGGTTCCGCATTCAGCGAGAGATCGTTACGGGTGGACAGCCTGTCCGCATACCATTGAAAGATCTGACGTTTATAGGCGATCAGCTCGCTGATCCGCTCCATCTGGCCGATGCCGAGCCCGGCCTGCACAGCGCTCATCTTGTATTTGAACGCGATCTCGGCGTTCTGGAACTGCGCGTCGCCGGGCGCGCGGCCGTGGTCGCGCAGGAACTTCACCCGGGCGATCAGGGCATCGTCATCGGTGACCAGCATGCCGCCCTCGCCGGTCGCCACGGTCTTCGAGCCGTGGAACGAAAACGCCGCCGCATCGCCGAAACTGCCCGCCTGGCGGCCGTTCAGGGTCGAGCCCAGCGCTTCCGCCGCATCCTCGATAAGCGCCAGGCCGTGGCGGTCGGCCAGGGCGCGCAAGGCGGGCCAGTCGCAGACTGAGCCATAGAGATCCACGCCCAGGATGGCCCGGGTCCGGGGACCGATCGCAGCCGCCACCGCCGCGGGGTCGAGGCACCATGTCACCGGGTCGATATCGACCAGGACCGGGGTCGCCCCGCAATAGGTCACCGGCGCCACCGAGGCGATCCAGGTCACGTCCGGCGCGATCACCTCGTCGCCCGGCCCCAGCCCCAAAGCAGCGCAGATCAGATGCAGGGCCGAGGTCGCATGGGGCAGCGACACGGCATGGCGCACGCCCACATAATCCGCGAACATCTCCTCGAAGCGGGCGTTGAATTGGTAGTGATCGGGCCCCCAGCCATGGCGTGCGGCCTCGGCCGTCAGCGCAACTTCGCGCTCGGTGATCCAGGGCCCGGCCACTGGAATCATCTCGGGTGCTTTGACCATCCCCGTCTTTCCCTCTCAGGCACGCGTCCCCCGTTGCCTTGGCGGGGGTTAATGATACAAACCGGCGCAGATTTCCAGCGGAGACTGCAATGACCAAGGACGACCGGGCCGAATTCGCCGCCAATGCACTCGCTCAGGCCAAGGCGCTGGGGGCGGACAAGGCGGCGTTCCGCCGGGCGACCGAGACGCTGCTCGACCTCGACCGCTATGACTATTCCTATCTGTGGAACTGGATGGGCGTGCCGATCATCCAGATGCCCGCCGATGTGATGGCGACGCAGGAGGTGATCTGGCGCACCAGGCCGGATGTCATCATCGAGACCGGGGTGGCCCGCGGCGGCTCGGTCATCTTCATGGCCTCGATGCTGGAGATGCTGGGGGGGGACGGCATCGTCATCGGCGTCGATATCGACATCCGTGCTCATAATCGCGAGACGATCGAGAGCCATCCGATGATGAAGCGCATCCGCCTGGTCGAGGGGGGCTCGGTCGATGCCGAAACCCTGGCCGAGGTGCAGGCGCTGATCCCTAAAGGCGCGCGGGTGATGGCGGTGCTCGACAGCGACCATTCCCGCAAACATGTCCTGGCCGAGTGCCGCGCCTATGGCGCACTGGTGACCGAGGGCTGTTATCTGGTGGTCGCCGACACGGTGGTCGGCCATTTCTCCGAGGCGGAGACGCCGAAAAAGCGCAGCCAGATCCTCTATGCCGGGGACGAGCCGCTGGCCGCCCGTGACGATTATCTGGCCGAAACGGACCGGTTCCGGGTGGACGAGGCGTTGAACGGCAAGCTGGTCATGTCCTCCTCGCCCGGCGGTTATCTGGAATGCATCAAGGCGTGAGCGGCAGGGGCGCGCGAGCGGGCGGGGCAAGCCCCACGACGCCATGGCCTGCGCCAACCGGTCGGTCACAGGTGCTTTGGCGTCGGCAAAGCAGCCCAGTCCATGTGGTGGCCGCAATGGCGGGTTCGGAGGCGCCGCGATGAGCCCCCGCGCAGCGGTCATCTGGGGTGCAAGAGGGCATTGCCGGGTGCTGACGGATATCTTGCGCGCCGCAGGAACCGAGCTTGCCGCCACCGCCGACCGGGCCACCAGCGAGCCGCCTGTGCCCGGCATCCCCTTGCTCACCGGGTGGAGCGCCTTTCGCGCCTGGCTCTCGGAGCGCGAGGCGGCGGAGTTGGGGTTTCTCGTTGCCATCGGCGGCGGGCGCGGGGCGGACCGGCTGGAGGTGGCAGGGTGGCTCGCGGGCCTCGGCCTGCGCGAGATGACCCTGGCCCATGCCAGCGCGGTGGCCGAACCCTCGGCCCATATCGCCCCGGGCTGCCATCTGCTGGCCGGCTCGGTCCTGGGGGCCGGGGCGCGGATCGGGCGGCAGACAATTCTGAACACGCGCGCTTCGGCCGATCATGATTGCGTGCTGGGCGAGGGTGTGCATCTGGCCCCGGGCGCCACGGTCTGCGGCGAGGTCAGCATCGGAGACCGGGCCTTCATCGCCACCGGCGCCACGGTGCTGCCGAAACTGACCATCGGCGCAGATGCGGTGATCGGCGCCGGCGCCGTGGTGACGCGAGATGTCGCGCCGGGCGCCACCGTCATCGGCGTGCCCGCCCGGGAGGTATCCGCATGAGCCCCGACATCACCGTGGGCGTTCCCGTCTATAACAGTGCCGCATTGATGGGGGACTGCCTCGACTGCCTCTCCGAGCAGACCTATCGCGGCTTCACCGCGCGGGTGTTCGACAATGCCTCCACCGATGCGACCGCCGAGATCGTGGCGGCGCGGGCGGCGGCGGATCCCCGCTTCCTCCTCCACCGGCAGCCGGAGAATGTGGGGGCGGGGCAAAACTTTCTCGATGCGCTCGCCGCCGCGGAGACCGAGTTCTTCCTCTGGCGCGCCGATGACGACCTGACCGCGCCGGACTACCTTGCGCGGACCCGTGCGCTGTTGCTGGAGAACCCCGGCGCAGCGCTGGCGGTCGGCCATGTGGAATCGCGCCGCCCGGCCAAGGGGCGGATCCGCCAGCACCCGTTTATCGAGCCCTCCGGCGCGCGGGTCTGGACCATTTTGCGGCGGATGTTCCTCTGCCATCCCTCCTGGATCTATGGCCTCTGGCGGACCGAGGCGCTGCGCCGGTACTATCTTGGCACCTGGGAGGCTTATCCCCACCCCTGGGCCAACGACCATCTGGTGCTGCTCAATGTGATCCTGGACGAGGCGGTGGTGGGCGACAACGGGACGCGGTTCATCCAGCGCATCGGCGTTCGCGGTGGCGCCCCCCGCAGTGCCGCGCAAAAGCGCGCCGCCCGGGCCGAGGCGCGTCGTCTGCGCCCGATCTTCGGCGCGGTCTGCGACGCGGCGATCCGGGTGCGGGGATTCTCGACGCTGGAGGAGAGGGTGCTGCTGGGCGCCAGCGGGCTCTATGCCGACAAGCGCGTCAATGCGACCGCCATGCCCTGGCGCCGCATCCACGCTGCAAAATCGCCCTGATCCTGGCCGGTCTGCGCGGTAACCTCACCGCCAAACCGCCGAAAGGAGCCCATGATGAGCCTGATCCGTCGCACCGCAAGTCTCGCCCTGCTGAGCGTCCTGGTTGCCTGCACCCAGCCGAGCGGGCGTGACAGCACCGGGCAGGGCGCGCCCGCGCCGCTCGTCTATGCCGAGCCTGGAACGCGCATCACCCTGGCCAACAGGGTGGACGGCGCCGCCAGCGAACGGGTCATCACCGTCGAACCCGCCCGCGGGATCGCCGGCGCCTTCCGCCGGGCCGATGGGTCGACCGGGGTGGTCTATCCCGGCTGCTGGGATTGCGGGGCGCCGAATGTGATCGACGAGGCCGCCTATGCCAGCCTCTGGCCGCTCGAGACGGGCAAGCGGGTGAGCTTTCTCAGTACAGCGCCCGAGGGCACCCGCACCCGCATCGTGATCCGGGTGGCCGGGACCGAGCGGGTCGAGACCCCGGCGGGCCGCTTTGACACTTATTTGCTTAAGGGGCAGGCCACCGCCCTGAGCGGCCCGCGCTGGACTGCCGAGGTCGATCTCTGGTGGGCGCCTGATCCCGGCTGGGCCGTGAAGGCCACGGGCCAAGACAGCGACGGGCGGGCCTTCACGTCAGAGGTTTCTGCCATCGACACACCTTGAAGGATGCGCGTGGCTTTAGCCGCCAAGTTGGACGCGCCTCGCGGGGTTGTTGTTCATCACGCGCCTTTATCCACGCAATGGCGTCCGGCCTAGGCCGCCCGAACGGCGCCGGCGCATATGGCCCGAGTTTCGCCCGGCGTGTCAGCGCTCGCCATTGGAGGGCTGCCAGCCAGACCCTGTGCAATTGTCACTGAAGCTTGATGCATCCGGGCTGGCCGCGGCGGCATGGGTCGCTAAGCTCAGCGGATCATTCGACGGGAGATCTATGCCATGCGCCTCGCCCTGCCTGCCCTGTTCATAGCCCTGCTGACGTGGTCGGCGCCCGCTGCGGCGGCCTGTCCACCGGAATGCGAGACCTCGCTCGGCGCCTATTCCGCCGCGATGCCAGAAGGGGAAGGGCCGTTCCCGGTGCTGATCCACCTCCACGGGATGGGCGGGACCGGACCGGGGACGCTTAAGGGAGGCACAGCGCGCCGGGCGGTCGAGCGGGGCTATGCCGTGCTCGCTCCCACGGGTTGGCAGCCGGTCAGTCGCTATCCCAAGAATTGGGGGGTCGCCGATGGCCGGGACTACACCCGCGACGACATCGCCTTCCTGCGCGAGGTGTTGGCCGATGCGGCCGGGCGCTTCCCTCTGGACACGACGCGCGTGCTGCTGAGCGGCTTCTCGCGCGGCGGCTCGATGGTCTGGGATGTGGCCTGTCAGGCGCCCGACTTTGCCCGCGCCTATGCCCCGGTGGCCGGTGCGTTCTGGGATCCGCTGCCGACCGGCTGTGCCGAGCCGGTCGATCTCTTTCACACCCATGGCTGGCTGGACCGTACCGTGCCGCTGGAGGGGCGCCCGCTGGATGATGGCCGGCTGACCCAGGGCGATGTCTGGGCCTCGCTGTTCATCCTGCGGGCCACCAATGGCTGCGGCAACCGCCAACCCAAGAGCGGCTCGGCCGAAGACGGTGTCTGGCTGCGCCACTGGGATGATTGCGCGGCGGGGCAGATCGACCTGATGCTCCACCCGGGCGGGCATGGCGTGCCCTCGGGCTGGGCCGACCGGATGCTGGACTGGTTCGAAGCGGTGCAGGTCGGGCCGGCAGTGAAGTAACGCCGGAGGCTGCGCCGCGTCACAACCAGCGGCGCACCCGCGATTTATAGTCGAGGTAAGGCTCTCCCAGATCCTCCGTCAGGATCTCCTCCTCCGGCAGGATGAACCTGGTCTGCAGAACCCACCAGAACGGGGCCAGCAGGATCAAAGCGAGAGGCGCGCCCAGCGTCAGGCACCAGCCCGCCAGGATCATCAGATCGGCGACATAGATCGGGTTGCGCGAGTATTGATAGGGCCCGGTCTCGACCAGAGCGCTGGGCCGTTCCTTCGGGATGATGGTCGTTCTGGCAGCGCGGAATGCGATGGCCGACCAGATGGCCAGCAGAATGCCCAGCAGAACCAAGGCTCTGCCGGGCCAGAGCAGCGCCGTGTCCCAGGCCCCGGATGGGTTGGCCCCGCCGCCGGAGGAGGCCCAGGCCAGCGCCATGAACAGGACCAGCCAAACCGGCGGCAGATCCAATCGCATCAGCATCAGCTATAGGGCCGGTGGTCGAACACCGCCCGCGCAATGCCGTGATCGGTCGGCCACATCGCCTTGCGATCGCTCTCCAACGCTTTCTCGATATCCTTCCTCTTATGCGGCAAGGTCAGGTAATCGTTGAAGATTTCGGCATACCGGAAGCTCCAGACCCGGCGGGGGGAGTGGTCGTAGAACTCCTCGGACACAAGGATGTGGTCCAGCACCTCCAGCTTGTTTTCATAGATATGGGTGTAGTTGGTGTGCCCCTGGGTGCGCAGATGCATCAGCATCTCGGCGGAATAGAGGCCCTTGTCGGCGCGTTTGCCACTGACCGGGCGGCTCGACTCGATCAGGCGATAGCGTGGGTCGCCGGTGATGATGCCGGTTGAGACGCTGAGCGAGCCGTTGTTCAGATCTCCCATCACCACATGGGGCGTGTCGTTGCCCTCCATGCTCTCGTTCAGGATTACCCGCAGCGCCGCGGCCTCGGCCGTGCGGCGGATCGAGGCGAGCGCCTGGCCCAGCGCGTCGGCATGGGGGCGCACGGCGTCATTGCCGTATTCCTGCCCATCCAACTGGATCGGGCGCTTCGATTTCAGATGCGCCACCATGACCCGGGTGGCCGGCCCTTTCTCGGGCTGGACCATGGCGGAGAGCACAGGGCGCGAGAAGGCGTCGATATCCACGCTCACCTGCTCGATCGTGCGGCGTTTGCGGAACACGGCCCCTTCGGGGAAGTCGTTGATCCAGAACGAGGAATCGTCCGAACACTTCCCGTCATAGACAATCGTGCCTTTGCGCGCGGCCAGGGCCACCTGCGGTTTGCCGGTGCCCGGCGCGTCGCGGGCGATGAACTCGTACTCATCCTCCAGCCCCGCCTCCTCAAAGGCGTCCCGCAGGGCCGAAACCGCCCAAAGTTCCTGAAATCCAAAAACATCCGCCTTGGCTGCCTTCAACATCATGCCCAGAAAGCGGATTTTCGCCCAGTAGAGATCAGCCCCCAACGGTTTCGACCCCGGATAGGTCGTTCGCCGCGAGGCTTGCAGATTGTACAAGTTCATGGTGGTAAAGGAAAAACGCGCCATTTGCTCCCCCTCAGGCTGCGGGACCCCGCCCGCGAGTCAGTCGATGCGCGCAATCCTAACATTATCGATCAGCCGTGCACGCCCCAGATGTGCGGCGGCAAAGATCCGGCCTTCGCGGTGTTTCGGGGCGGAGGTGAGGGGGGCCAGAGTCTCGGCATCGCGGGCCTCGACATAATCGACCCGCTCGAAACCGGCAGTCAGCAGCGTGCGGGCCGAGGTGGCGCATTCCTCGGCCACCGGCGCGCCCTTGGCGATGCGGTCCGCGGCCGAGAACAGCACATTGTTCAGCCGCGCCGCGATCAGCCGCTGGGTCGGGTCCAGATAGCGGTTGCGTGAGGACATGGCCAGGCCATCCGCCTCCCTCACAGTCGGGGCGCCCAAAATTTCCGTCGGGATATCAAGGTCTTTCGCCAGGCGCCGGATCACCGCGAGCTGCTGCCAGTCCTTCTCGCCAAAGATTGCAACATCCGCCCCGGCCTGGTTCAGCAGCTTGGTCACCACCTGCGCTACCCCGTCCATATGCCCGGGGCGCGATGCGGCGCAGAGGCAATCGGTCAGGCCCGTTACCCGCACCTCGGTGCAGAAACCTGGAGGATAGACCTCCTCCAGAGGCGGGGCGAACAGCATGTCGCAGCCAGCCTCCTCCAGCAGGGCGGCATCGCGGGCTTCGTCGTGGGGATAGGTGCTGAGGTCCTCGCCCGCGCCGAACTGAGTTGGATTGATGAACAGGGTCGCGACAACCCGGTCGGCCCGCTCCCGGCCCAGGGTCACCAGGCTTAGATGCCCTGGATGCAGAGCGCCCATGGTCGGGGTCAGCGCCACGCGTGCGCCGGCGTTCTGCCAGGCGCGGATTTGCCGGCGGTGATCGGCGATCGTGCGGGTGATCTTCACGGAAAAGCCCGTTGCATCAATGGGTTGCGTGTGCGCAGTCGCGTGTGCGCCCGATCCCGCATCGGTATGGTCGTCCGTGTCACGCAATCCCCCCGAAATCCAAAGCGCCCCAGTCTGGGGTCACTGGATGTGACCGCAAACCGGGGCGCGGTTCAACAGGGGATCGGTGGTTTATTCGGCAGCAACCTCCAGCCGCTGGTCCGCCGTGGCGTGCTGAGGCAGCCAGCCCATGGCCTCGTTGCGCAGGATCGTCTCGATCATCGCGACATGGGCGTCATCGTCGTTGAGACAGGGGATATAGTGGAAATGCTCGCCGCCAGCCTCCTCGAAGCTCTCCATGATCTCCTCGTTGATCTCTTCGAGCGTCTCGACGCAATCCGACGAGAAACCTGGGGCCATGATGGCGATGCGCTTGTGGCCTTCCTCGGCCAGTTTCGCAACATATTCAACGGTGTAGGGTTGCAGCCACTCCTCCGGCCCGAAGCGGGACTGGAAGGTGGTGTGGACGTCGCCCTTGGCCCATCCCAGCCGCTCCTGCATCAGGCGCGAGGTCTTCTGGCAGTGGCAGTGATAGGGGTCGCCCTTCTTGAAATAGCTCTGCGGCAGACCGTGATAGGAGGTCACCAACGCCGTCGGTTTCTCCTCGAACCCGGCATAGGCTGCCTCGACCGACTGTGCCAATGCGTCGATATAGGCCGGGTGATCATGATAGGCTGGCACCGTGCGCATCGCCGGCTGCCAGCGCAATTTCATCAGCGCGCGGAAAGCCTGGTCGTTTGCCGTCCCGGTCGTCGCCGCCGAGTAATGCGGATAGAGTGGGAAGAACACGATCCGCTCGCAGCCCGCGGCCTGCATTTTCGAGATCACGCTCTCGGTCGAGGGATTGCCATAGCGCATGGCGAAATCCACCATCACGTCGTCGCCGAAAGCCGCGGCCATGCGGGTGCGGAGCTTCTCGGTCTGGCTGCGGGTGATGGTGAGCAGCGGGCTC
This sequence comes from Pseudomonadota bacterium, assembly GCA_038524325.1. Taxonomy (GTDB): domain Bacteria; phylum Pseudomonadota; class Alphaproteobacteria; order Rhodobacterales; family Rhodobacteraceae; genus Thermohalobaculum. The sequence continues at coordinate 13,345 of JBCBIS010000022.1, read as the reverse complement.
TCGTCCAACTCCTCGTTCCAGATCCCGCGATAGGCTTCGCCGGAGGAGAATGGCCGCTTCGTCAGCACGATCAGTTGCAGGATCGGCTGCCAGATCGCCGAGGGCCACTCGATAACGCGTTTGTCCGAGAGGAACTCGTTCAGATAGCGCCGCATCGACCAGTAGTCGGTGCCGTCAGGGGTGCCCAAATTGGCCAGGACGATGCCGACTTTCGCGGGCGGCACATGCGGGTGGTCTGCGGCGGCGTGGGCCAAGCGGCCGGTGCCGGGGCGGTCCATGCGGGTCTGATCGAGCATATCGTCCTCGTTGAATACTTCGCTCCGCGGGGAGATATCGCAGTGCGGCAGGCAATCAACCTGGCCCGCCGATTTTGCGCGGCCGGAGTCAGGTGTCGCCCGGTTCGTGTCCCGGGCGAGGATCCTGCTCGACTGTGCCTAGCGCATCGGCCAGCCGGGTGGTGGCGGAGCCGGGGCGAAGCGGCACGGGCTGACCGGGGCCAGGCGACCAACCGGTCAGATAGACGATCTCGAAAGTAGCGCGAATACGGCCCTTCTCCGCCGGGAAATGCGCGCGATAGATCTCCTCGCTGCGCGCCAACAGGGCGCGGGTCATCGGGCCACCTCGGGCGGACAGAACATTGGTCTCCCCCATCAGTCGCAGGTCGTGCATCAGGGCGCGGGGACTCGCATAGGTCACTGTCAAACGCTCGCTATCCGCCACCGGCATCGCCAGAGTGGCGCGTTGCAGCAGGCTGCCCAGATCTCGGATCTCTCCCATCGGAGCAATGCGCGGCGAGAGGCCGCCGGTCAGGGCAACCTCCGCCTCGGCCAGTGCGCTGCGCAACTCGGTCAGGGTCTGGCCGCCGAAGAGTGCCGCGATCATCAGCCCGTCGGGCTTCAGCGCGCGGCGAAGTTGGACCAGATGGCCGACCGGATCGTTCGCCCAATGCATCGCGAGGCAAGAGATCGCGAGATCGTAGTGCCCCGGTGTGAGCGGCAACGTCTCCGAGGTGAGCGCCGTGCCGTTGCAGGCCTTCGCCATCGCCGGGGAAACATCCCATATGTCAATCACTTGTGGATGTGTTGTCGCGCGCAGCATGTCGATCAGGGGCTGCGCTCCGCCAATCAGCGCAACCTTCGCGAAGGAGCGGGTCACATCCTCCAGCCGCTCGCGCAGACCCTCTGCGATTTGCCGATAGAGGAAGTCTCCCCGTCCGCGAAAGCCCTTCCGCATCGCGCGGTCGCGCCTGCGAGCCAGGGTGTTCCAGTCGAAGAGAGGATCAGCGGGCGTGGTCATGGGCCGGATATTGCTGCTAGACTGCGACAAGATATAGAGCGGCGGCCCGATCTTGGCGAGACGGACCCGGATCCGCGGAGCGAGTGGATGCCAGTGAACCTGTTGGCCCCTGCCATCGATGCGATTTTTCCGCCGGTCTGCCCGGTCACCGGGGCCGAACTGGCTTCGGGCGGCGCGTTGTCGCCCGAGGCCTGGGCGGATCTCGCGCTGCTTTCGGGACCGCGTTGTGCTGTATGTGGACGCGAGGTGCCAGGGGGGGCTGAAGACGCTCTGCTGCGATGCGACCCCTGCGTGTGGCGCCCCCATACCTGGGACCGGGGTCGGTCCGCCTTTCGCTATGAGGGGACCGGCCGGCGTCTCGTCCTGTCGCTGAAACATGGCGACCGGTTGGACCTCGCGGGCCTGCTCGCAGGCTGGATGCGGCAGGCTGCGGGGCCATTGGTCGAGCAGGCGGATCTGATCGTGCCTGTTCCCCTCCATTGGACCCGGATGATGAAGCGCCGCTATAACCAATCCGCCGAGCTTGCGCGGGCGATTTGCCGCCAGGCGGGGCGCGGCGATGCCTATGCGCCGGGGCTGGTGCGCCGGGTGCGCCGCACCCCCAGCCAGGATGGACGCGATCGCGCTGGCCGGGTGGCGAATGTGGCTGGGGCGTTCGATCTGATGCCGCGGGCTGCGTCGCGGCTGGCGGGACGCCGTGTCCTGCTGATCGACGATGTGATGACCACGGGGGCCACGCTCGACACATTGGCTGAGCTGCTGCGCGGGGGCGGAGCCGCCGGAGTTGACGTGCTCGTGAGTGCACTGGTGAATTACGATCCCGCTTTCTATATGCGCGACGATGTGCTGATCGAGGAGCTGGAAGATGAAACAGATTGATATCTATACGACGCCGATTTGCCCGTTCTGCATCCGGGCGAAGCGCCTGCTGTCCTCCAAGGGGGTCGATTTCAACGAGATTGATGTCATGGGCGATGCACAGCGACGCGCCGAAATGATGAGCCGCGCGAATGGCGGGCGCACGGTGCCGCAGATCTTCATCGGCGATGTGCATGTCGGCGGGTCCGATGACCTTGCAGCTCTGGAACAGGCCGGTCGCCTCGACGCCCTGCTGGCGGCCTGACAGATGCGCGCCGGGCTCGTCCAGCTGAATGCGACGGACGACCCTGCGGAGAATTTGCCGATCACCGAGGCGCTTGTTCGCGGGGCTGCGGCTGGCGGGGCCGATCTGGTTCTGACGCCGGAGGTGACGAATATTGTCTCGGCCAGCCGGACCCGGCAGCGCGAGGTTCTGCGGGCGGAGGCCGAGGATCCGACGCTGGCCCGGTTGCGGGAGGTTGCGGCGGAGGCGGGGATCTGGCTCCTGATCGGATCCCTGGCGCTCGACCCGGGCAAGGAGGATGGGCGCTTCGTCAACCGCTCGTTCCTGGTTGATCCGTCGGGCGGGGTCGCGGCGCGCTATGACAAGATCCATATGTTCGATGTCTCGCTGGGCGGGGACGAGAGCTATCGGGAATCCGCCGGGTATCGTCCGGGCAAAGACGCTGTGGTCGCCGCGACGCCGTTTGGACGGATTGGTCTGACGATCTGCTATGACATGCGCTTTCCAGCGCTCTATCGCGCCCTCGCCCTCGCGGGGGCGGAGATCTTGACGGTGCCCTCGGCCTTCACCGTGCCGACCGGGCGGGCCCATTGGGAGGTGCTGCTGCGAGCGCGGGCCATCGAGACCGGGTGCTTCGTGCTCGCACCGGCGCAATGGGGCCCCCATCGTGCCAGCCGGGGCCGGGCGCGCGAGACCTATGGGCACTCGCTGGCCATCGATCCTTGGGGCCGGCTGCTCGGCGATGCGGGGGAGGGCACCGGGGTGTCGCTGATCGACCTCGATCTTTCGGAGGTCGCCAAGGCGCGGGAGCGTGTGCCCAGCCTGAACAACGCCCGCGACTTTCGGGGGCCCGATTAAGCGGCGGCGTGGCCTGCGTCCGGGGCGCCGGGTCATCAGAGGCCGAGTTGCATCTGATCGCCTGAGCGCGGTGGACGCTCGAACAGGTCGCAGCGCAGCCTGGGCCGGCCGAGATCAAAGCCGAGACGCTGGGCGCAGAGATCAAAACGGCGGGCGATCATCTGGGCATGGGGGCCTTCGCCGCGCAAGCGCCGCCCCCAATTCGGGTTGTAGTCGGCTCCGCCATGGGTTTCGCGCACCTTGCGCATAATCCGCTTTGCTCGATCCGGGTGGTATTTCTCCAGCCAGGCTTTGAACAGCGGGGCAACCTCGAGCGGGAGGCGCAAAAGAATGCATCCCGCATGGCTGGCCCCGGCACTGTTGGCGGCGCCGAGCAGACGTTCGATTTCATGATCTGTCAGGCCCGGGATCACCGGCGCGAGATTGACGCCAACCGGAACGCAATGATCGGCGAGTGCCCGGATCGTTGCAATCCGCCGGCCGGGTGCGGCGGCGCGTGGCTCGAGCTGCCGGCTCAGGCGGTTGTCGAGGGTGGTCAGCGAGATCGTCACCGAGACCAGCCCGGACCGGCTCATCCGGCCCAAGATATCAAGATCGCGGGTGATCAGCGCCCCCTTCGTCGTGATCTGTACCGGATGGCGAAAGGCCCAGAGCACCTCGAGCACCTGCCGCATGATCCGATGATCGCGCTCGATCGGCTGATAGGGGTCGGTATTCGTGCCGATGGCGATCGGCTTTACCTCGTAACCCGGCTTGCGCAACGCACGTTCGAGCAGTTCGGCCGCATTCGGTTTGACCACCAGCCGGGTCTCGAAATCGAGCCCGGGGGAGTAGCCGAGCTGCGCATGGCTGGGCCGCGCGAAGCAATAGGTGCATCCGTGCTCGCAGCCGCGATAGGGGTTGACCGAGCGGTCGAAGGGCACGTCCGGCGACGTGTTCCGCGCGATGATCGAGCGCGATCTGTCGATGCTGAGCTGTGTGCGCAGCGGGCGCTGCTCTGCGGCGTCCTCCCACCCGTCATGGCAGCGTTCCGTCCGCGTTTTCTCAAAGCGATTGGCCGTGTTCTGAGTGGCCCCGCGCCCGTTGAGACGCGTGTCAGGATCCGGGGGGAGAAGCATATCGTCCATGGCGCCTCGTCCGTTTTCATGAGTCGCCATGTACTAGAACAAAAATAGAACAAACGCAATCAGCCCGCCATCCGGTGGACCTGCGGGCGTGCCGCAGGCCACAGGGATCGGATCAGGTGAGCATCGCGCCCGCCGAGAACCATCCAATGGTTTCAGACACATGGCGAGTTTCGCCATCCTGCGAGGTTTCTTCTTCGATCCGCCAGCTGCCCTGATCGGCATCATAGCGCAAGCCCGCGGTGTCCGGCCCCGAGCGTGTCTGCATGTCGGCGAAGTGGAGCGCATCGGGGGCGAGGGTCGCCTCCCAATCCGGCGGCGAACCGGCCTGCGTGCCCTCGGTCGTTTCGAACCGGCCCGCTGAAAACCCTTCGTGACTGCCCTCGGAAGCGGCGATGAAATGCAACTGCTCGGTCAGGTGGCCGCTGGGGCGCAGCGCTTCTTCTTCCTGGAGCAGGACCGAGAACCCGTCGGCATCGACATCCGAAATGCGTTCGGCCACGGTCTGGTGCCCGTTATGGCTGGCGACCTGGGCGAGAACGACCGGCCCATCGCCCCCGAAATCGGCTTCGAAGGACACATCGGTCAGGGTGTGGTCCGCCTCGATGGTGCCGGCCTCGATCACCGTGCCATCCTCGAACCTGTGCACGCCGCGTTCGACCGCCAGCCAGGCCACCGTTTCGCTGACATGCTGGCCGTCGAGATATTCCCATTCCTCGATCAGCACCTCAAACCCGTCCTCGGAGACGTTTCGCACGCGCAGCACCGCCGGTTCAGCGCCGTTGCGGGACAGCATGTTCGCGACGACAACCGGATCCTCCATCGCGGTGTCGAAATCGATGCGATGCCAGTCGGAGTCGTTGGTGGCATTGATATCGGCTTTGCCGGTCTGCGCGATCTCTCTGGGCGCGGGAGGCTGCGGCGTCTCCTCCGGCCGTTCGGGCGGTTCTGCGGCGAAGACCGTCTCGGGCATCGTACCATCGAGATGGGCTTGGAAATCCAGGTCGAAATCCGGGTTGTCGCCGCTGAGTGTCAGGGTGAAATCGGTGTCCAGCGGGTCTTCCTCGGTGCCCGCCTGGAAGGTGGCGCCCTCGTTGATGAGGATCCAATCCGCGGTCAGATCGATGGTGGTGCCGGGTGCATCTTCGATGATCAGGGCCGAGCCTTCGCCCTGGACGATGATCCCGCCCACGGTGGTCGAGACATCGAGGACCAGTTGCAGCCCATCGTCGATCACGACCACATCGCCGGCGCCGGGCAGGGTCCCGCCCCAAACCTCCGGGTCTGACCAGCGGGGCAGGCCGCCCGTATCGATGCCGGCGTCGCGATTGCCCTGGACATGGGTGAGCACGTCTTCCAGCGTCGCGACATCGGGCGCTTCGGCCAGCGGCGGCGGGCCCAGCGTGTCGCCGGGGCGCGGGTCGTCATAGGTCAGCGTGGTCAGGTCGAGATCGGCCTCCTGATCCACCAGCACGGTGACCCCGCCCAACAGCTTGTCCTGGAAACTCGTGCCGGGCTGGGGCCATAGATAGCCATGCGCCATCTCGGCGACCAGTTTGATATGGACCTCGCCGCTGGCATCGCGGAACACCGCCGTGTCGGGCGAGGCTTCGAGCATCGCCATCGAGCTGACCTCGCGGGCCGGGCGGGCCGCATCGGAATAGGGATCGTCGACCGTGAAGGAGGAAGTCTCGGGCACCGGGCCGAGATTGAAGATCACGCTTTCGCCCCAGCCGGTGTCGTGGAGATAGAGCCGGAATTGATCCGGCCCCCGGTCGAAATCCAGCTCATAGGTGAAGCTGCCATCGGTGAAGACGGGGATCTGCTCGCGCAGATCCTCGGCCCGGACCCCGTCCGAGCGGGTGACCGCCTTGTTGTCCGCGTTCCAGCCGTTGTTCTTGCCATCGTTGTCTTCTGCGTTGCCCCTGTCATCGATGGTCAACGTGCCCGGCGTGGTGCCATAGGAGATAACGGCGCCCCAATCGTCGCGAATCTCGAAATCTGCGCCCGCGTTGAACAGGTTCCCGCGCCCGTCGAGCTGGCGTACCACGGCGCCGGGGGTGCCGGTGATCGAGCCGTCGACATCGACAAAACCGCGCGCCCAGCTGTCATTGCTGATCGACCGCCCGCCGCCGCTGATCGAGAGCTTCTGGCTCTCGTCGACATTGTCGCCGAAGGTGACCTCCTCGAACCCGAAGGCCACGGTCTTGTGGATCGCGTTCGAGAGATAGATTGCCTCGTCATCGCCTTCGAATCCGTCGAAATGGACGTTCTTGAGCGCGCCCGGCCCGTCATAGAACTGGAAGCCGTTCAGATCGTTGTCGTCGTCGGGCAGAGAGCGGCCGGCCGCACGCTCCGCCGCGCTGTCCGGGGTGCCGAGATTGCCGGTGCGCCCGACGATCAGGCTGTCCTCGATGGTCTGGTTCAGGCGGAACCGCGCGTTATTGTCCAACTCGGCAAAGGCCGAGTTCACAAAGGTCCCCTCCACCCCGCGGATATAGGCACCCAGATCGGTCTTGTAGACGGTGAAGCCGTCGATCAGCCAGTCGTCGACCTTCTGCGGTGCCTCGGCACTGCCGAACGGGGCGCCGTCCTGGATCAGCCCGCCATGGTTCAGGCGATAGCCGTGGTCGTCATTGGAATGGGTCGCGTTGTCGAGGAAGACCCCCATGTCGCGCTGGTGATCGCGGGTCAGCTCGAACCAGAACCCGCTGCTCTCGGACCCGCCGGCATGGTTGCTGATCAGGTGGTTGTCGCCATTTTCGACCCAAAAGGTCGAAACCTGGCCCACATCGCTGCGGATCACCGCATTGTCCGGGTCTGCGCTGCGGGTGTTGAAACCCAGATTGCCGGTCAGGACGTTGCCCGTCTCGGTTCCGTCCTCGAAGAAATAGCTGTGGCCGATGGTCTCAAAGATCACGTTGTCGGTCACCGTCGTATTGTCGGTGCCGTGGATGGTCATGCCCTTGTTATAGGTCTGGTGATAGGAGGAGTTGGTGATGTACTGACCGGCCGCATCGCCCACCAAATGCCAATGGGTGGCATAGCGGCCCAGGAGTCCGGCCTGACCCATCTGGAAGAATTCGGCACCTGAGATGTACATCTCGGCCCCCATCATCACCATCGTATGGCCGCCGAACTGATCCTCGGCGGCATCCTCGTCCCCCTGGATCGTGACATTGCGGCTGAGCAGTCCAACCTCGGCCCGCATGTCGAGCTGATGGACATCCGAGCCGTCGTCATAGGTCTCGATCTCGCCATAGTGCATGAACTCTAGCGGCTCCTCGAAGCCGATGGTGCGGCCATCGGGCGAGACCGAGGTGATCACGCGCTCCTCTGCCTGGTTCAGATCGAAATCGGTCGAGGCGATGGCGATCACATCGCCGACCTGCCAGCCCTGTGCGTCGGCGAGGCGGATCTGCGTCGCGCCCTCCTGGGCGGTGGCGTCGAGTTGGGTCCAGCTTCCCTTCTCGGCATCGGCGGCGTGGATCTCGATCCGGCTGCCCGCGCCGCGCGCCATCAGGAAGGCGTTGTTGTTGGTGATCATGTCAAATCGCTCCGAGAGACGTGAGCGACCGCGCCGCTGTTGCGCCTTCGGAGGCGGCAGACGAGCCCGGCTGGTCGCATGGATGATGGGTTAAATCGGGCGGGAGGACTCCCCAGTTCCTGCGTGTCGTTTCGATCGGATGTCGCCGAAACCGCTACGCGGCGTTCACACACACGCCCAATTTTTGGCGCGTCAAGCTAGATCGAGCACGTGAATTGTCTTACCGAGTGAACCCAAGCACTCCACACTTAACGCCTGTTTTCTCGGCCTCCGTCGAAGCAGACAGGTGAATTTACCAGCTTGAAGCTGGGACGCTGCAACGCCCAGTTTCGTCCCCAGAAACCGACCCGCATGCACAGAAAATAGACGCTGAAAACCAACGGTGATCGCCTGTTGGAACGATAGCAATTGTGGCCTCGATTCGAAACGGTGAAGGACGTCCAAGCGTCTGTTAATCCATATCTCCGCGCGGGTTTCAGGGCTCGCGGGCGCGGATCAGTGGGGGGTGCGGATGGAGATTTGATCGAGCGCAGATTTCGGTAATTTTGGGAAAGACTTTCGTCTGGTGGAGAAGCCTCGCTCTGTCTTGATAACGAGACATTTAGACAATGTTAACGATAGTGTTTAAAGTTTACTTCAACCTTGAATAAACTCTGCCGAGATTAAAGAGCAGCTCGCGATCGGATGGCTATGGAATTGGACGTCAATGACAGCGCGACCGAGGAAAGGTCTGCGGTGCGGTCCGGGGGCAGCGCGTCCCTGGGTCAAGTCGATACTTCTTTCTACCTGATCGGGGTGGGGGCATCTGCCGGGGGGCTTGAGGCGATCCGGACCCTGATCAGCCAGATCCCGGACGACTACCCGCATTCGCTTGTATTCATCCAGCATATCTCGCCTGACTATAAGTCTCTGATGGGCGAGTTGTTGCGGCGCGAAACTTCCTTGACGGTCTGCGAGGTCCAGGACGACATGGAGGTCAAGCCGGGCCATGTCTATGTCATCCCGCCGAAGGCAAACATCATCATCCAAGGCACCGATCCCACGCCGAGACGCCAAGACTTCGACGAGGAGCGGGCGCTCGAGGAAGGCGGCCCCGTCCGCGGCGACGATGTCGGCCTGCGCTTCTCGCTGATCGACCGGGCGCCGCATCCCCAGCTCAACTTGCCGATCGACCTGTTCTTTCAATCGCTGGCCGAAGCGGTCGGCGATCGCTCGGTCGCAGTCATCCTTTCGGGCACGGGCTCCGATGGCAGCCGCGGTTTGCGGTCGATCAAGGACGCCGATGGCCTTGTCGTGGCGCAGGACCCGGAGACCGCGGGTTTCGACGGCATGCCGCGGGCGGCGGTGGCGACGCGGATCGTCGATCTTGTGCTGCCCCCGGACGAGATCGTCGGCGAGTTGCACCGCTATTTCGAGTTGCGCCAGACCGGCATCGTCAACATCGAAGCGCTCTTCTCACGGTCCGGCGAGACCCTGCGGGAGCTGCTGGAACTGGCGGGCGAGGATGCCCAGATCGACTTCTCGCAATACAAGGAACCCACGCTCAAACGGCGCATCGCCCGGCGCATGGGCATCCAGAAATGCTCAACGGTCGAGGAGTATCTGGCGCTCTGCAAGAATGACCCAAACGAGATCGCCGTTCTTTGCCGCGGCTTCCTTGTCGGGGTCACGCATTTCTTCCGGGACCTGCCCGCCTGGGAGGTGCTCAAGGCCGAGGTCCTGCCGGACCTGTTCGGGACCGATGACACCGGGGACCCGCTCAAGATCTGGTGCGTCGGCTGCTCGACCGGGGAAGAGGCCTACACGATCGCCATGATCCTCGAGACCTATCGCCGCGAGAACGGGTTGAGCCGGGAATTCCGGGTCTTCGCCACCGATGTGAACGAGGCGGCCATCTCGATCGCCAAGGACGGGATCTTCCCCGAAGACGCGCTCGAGGACATCCCCGAAGTCTATGCCCGCGAATACACGACCTATATGCGCGGCGGGATCCGGATCAAGGAAGGCATCCGCAAGAAGGTCATCTTCTCAGCCCATAACGCGTCCGAGGTGCCGCCTTACATCCACACTGATCTGCTGATCTGCCGGAACATGCTGATATATCTGAACCCGGCGGTGCAGGCGCAGCTGCTCTCGATGTTCTCCTATTCGTTGCGGGCGAACCGATATCTCTTCCTCGGCGTCAGCGAGTCGATCGACCGGGGAACGGTCCGGTTCCATCCGGTCTCGTCGCGATGGCGCATCTTCCGGAATGTCGCAAAGGCCTCCTCGCGCGAATTCACAACGAACGCCACAGCGGCCATGTTTGCGCAACCCATCCGCCCGACACGACGCTCCGGGGCGACAGCTTCGGCAGGCGGTTTCGGTGTCGTCGGAGATGTCTTCAAATCCACGCTCGAACATCTCGACACATGCGTGATTGTGGTCGATGAGCGGATGCAGGTGATCGAGACCTTTGGCGACTATCGCCGCCATCTCTGCATGCCGGACGAGCGGTTCTCCTCGAACATTCTCGACCTTGTGCCGCAAAGGCTGACCAGCGCCTTGGCCCTGCTGATCCGCAAGGCGCAGCGGGAAAGCTCGGCCCATCAGACGGCGATCCGGATCCCGGATGGTGACGTCGTGCTGCAGATCGAGGCGCATGCGCGGCGGATGCTGTGGGATGGCAGCTCGGTCGCCTACGCGATCACGCTGCGCAATCTGGGGGAGACCCCTCTGGTCAAGGAGGAAAGCGAGGGTCCGGCATCCTCGGGCGATCCGCAGCTGATCCAGGAGCAATCACGCTATTTGGTCGAGTTGGAGACCGAGTTGGAAGCCACCCGCGCGACACTGGAAGCGGCGGTTGAGGACCTTGGCGTCTCGAACGAGGAGTTGCAGACCTCGAACGAGGAGTTGATGTCGACCAATGAGGAACTCCAAGCCACCAACGAGGAAATTCAGAGCGTTAACGAGGAACTGCACACCGTCAATGCCGAGCATGCCGAGAAGATCACGGAGCTCGAGACCGCCTATGCCGATATCGAGAACCTGCTCGAAAATGCTGATCTGGCAACGGTTTTCCTCGACGACCGGCTGCGGATCCGCCGCTTCTCCTCGGCGATCAAAACCCATTTCCAGCTCGACCGGAACGATATTGGCCGTCCGCTCTCGCATTTCTCCTCGTCGCTGGAAGCCGAGGCGAACCGGCACCTCTTGGCGGATGCCGAGCTTGCGCTGAACACGGGTGACAGCAAGACCTATGAGGTCTCCAGCATCAACGGAAGCTGGTACCTGGCCCGGATCCGGCCCTTCACCTCGACGGCGGGAGAGCGGGTCGGTGTCGTCATGACTTTTGTCGATATCACCCGGCTGAAAGCGCTGCAATTCGAAGTGCAGATGCGCCGCGATCTGCTCGAAAGCCTGCTGGAGGGCGAGGCCGCAGGATATTGGGAAACCGATCTAGCCACGGGCCAGGAATTCCTCAGCCCGCGGTTCCAGCGCATGTTCGGGTACACCGCCGACGATACCGAGGATTGTCTGGTCAGCTGGCGCGAGGTGCTCCACCCCGATGACCGTGCGATGGAGGCCGAAGCGCTCAATGCGCATATTTCCAGCAAGGGCGCCGAGCCCTATGATGTGGAGTTGCGCTGCCTGAACCGCGATGGCGACGTGGTCTGGGTCTGGCGGCGCGGGCGCGTGGTGGAGTGGAGCCCCGACGGACGCCCGATCCGCATGATCGGCTGCCATTTCGACATCACCCATCTCAAAAGCCGCGAGCGCGAAATCATTCGACGCGCCAAGGAGATCCGGCGTTTCACCTTTATCTCAGCCCATGATCTGCGCGAGCCGATGAATACGGTCGAGGGCTTCATCCGCCTCCTTCGCGAAGAACTGGGTGCCGATCTCGACGCCGACAAGCTGCAGATCATGGACCACATCACCGAGACCGGCCGACGGATGCGTGCTCAGATCGAGAGCATGCTGGAATATGCCAAACTGCAGGACGAGACGCTGGAGCTCCAGCCGATCGATATGAAGGCGCTCACGCAAACCTGCATCTCGGACCTTTCGCGGGCGATCGAGGATGCGGGGGCGCAGATCCACCTTGGCGAGTTGACGCCAGCGCTGGGCAGCCCGATGCTGATCTCACGCGTGGTGGTCAACATCCTCTCGAACGCGGTGAAGTTTCGCCGGCCCAAGGTGGCGCCGCGGATTTCGGTGACCAGCCGGGCGCATCGCGGCGGCTATACCGCCTATGTCATCACCGACAATGGAATCGGGATCGAACCGCAATTTCGCGAGCAGGTCTTCGAAATATTTACCCGGCTGCATATCCGGACCGAGTATGAAGGCACTGGTTTGGGTCTCGCCTTGAGTCAGAAAATCATCTCGAAACATGGCGGGTCGATCTGGATAGAAGATGGTGAGGAGGGCGGCAGCGCCTTCGTCTTCACGCTCAAGAATGGGGCACAGGCATGACGAACAACCCGCTGAAATGCGTTGTCCTGGTCGATGACAATGCGCCGGACAATTTCGTCCACCGCAGGATGTTGGCGCGCGCCGGTATCGCCGACACGGTCAACGAGTTCGAATACGCTGAAGACGCCCTGCGCTTTCTGAGATCGCCGGACCGTCCTGCGGTCGATCTGCTGATCGTCGATATAAATATGCCTCGGATGGATGGCTACCAGTTCGCCGAGGAGTATCGGAAGCTCTTCCCTGAATTGAAGGCGAAGATGCCGATGGTGATCCTCACATCCTCGGTCGATCCCAGTGACGAATTCTGGACACAGTCCCACCCGGAAATCTCGGGCCTTGTGCGCAAGCCGCTTGAGATCGAGGCGCTGGAGCCGTTTGTTCGAAAGACTGCCGAGGAAAGTCCGGCCGCCCAACACGGCTAGCTGGCGAGCGCGGGCGCCTGCATCTCGCCGGAAGCGGGCAGGATTGCGCGGAACCTGGACCCGAATCCCAAATCAGACTCGATCTCCAGCCGGCCGCCATGCAGCCCGAGGAACTGTGCGATCAGATAGAGGCCAATTCCGGTCCCAGGCCGTCCGACGCCAGATTTGGCTCTGAAGAACCGCTCGGACAGACGGTCCAGTTCGTTGGGCGAAACGCCGATTCCATTGTCTGAGACCTCGATCAGGATCTGCCCTCGATCGGGATCGCGGGACAGCGAGATTTCGACCTGCCCGCCCGGATCCGTGTACTTGCCCGCGTTCGACAGGAGATTGCTCACCACCTGCCGGATCAGGGTCTCGTCGAGAAACGTGGAGGAGAACTCGCCCTCGATCTTCAAATCGAAGTGCCGGTCTGGATAGAAACTCGCCGCGTTTGCGCGCGCTTCCGTCAGGATCGCTCCCAGGTCGGTCATGGCTGGTGCATAGGCGATCTTCCCCTCGTCCAGACGCGAGGCGGACAGAACGGATTCGGTGAGGT
>JBCBIS010000021.1:0-30874 GCA_038524325.1 Pseudomonadota bacterium | reverse complement strand
GCCTCGAACCCGTTGCGGAGGTACACGCCGCCCTTCGCGGTCAGGCCGTCGGCGTTGAGCGCCACCCCCTCCGCCGCGAACCGCCCGGCTTCGCAATCGAGGTTCCCGCCCAGATCGGCGCCCAGCAGGCGGACGGTGCCCTGCGCCTCGAACCCGTTGCGCAGAAACACGCCGCCCTTCGCGGTCAGGCGGTCGGCGTTGAGGGAGCCGCTGTTGTCGACACCCGAGATCCGGCTGCCGTCGAGGATCAGGGATTGCAGGTTGGCGCCGAGGAGCTGCATCGCCTCCTCAATCTCGCAGGACAAGAGGGTCAGGTTGGCGGGCAGATGGCAGCCCTCGAGGTTCAGCTCCCCCGTGATCCGCGCGCCTCGCAGCCGCACCCCGCGCGGGTCGACCGGGTGGTCGGCATTGCCGCCGCGGGCGAGGAAGCGGATCAGCGCGGCCCGGATGGTCGGGGCGGTCTGGTCCCCCTGCTCCGGCAGCCGCGCGATGCTGGCGAGAACAAGGCCTGAGCGGCTGGCCGCCGCCGCCTTCTCCGCCTCTTTCTTCTTCAAATCGACCAAGCGGGCCTTTTGCTTCTCGAAATCCACCAGATCGCAAAGCTCGCCCTTCGCCGCGCACTGCAGCAGCTTTCGTTCGGCGGTGGTCAGGGCTTGGCGGCGGAGGAAATCGGGGGCTGAAATTTGCATGGCTCCACTATGCCATGCCCGGCCCGCGCAAATCTAGCGCGGGGTCAGGAAGCCCGGCAGGTCGCCATAGCCGGTGTGGCGGTGCTCGAAGGTCAGGCCCAGGCGGGTGGCGCAGGCGGCGGCTTTGGCGACCAGGGCGGGGTCCTCGATCTGGCTCAGATAGACCAGCTTCTCGTAATTCCCGAAGACCATGTCGCGCAGCTCGGGATGCCGGTCCAGGCCCATGGGCCGCCAGACAAAGGCGTCGAACTGTTTGACCAGGAAATCGGTGAGGTAGAAGGCAGTGATCTCGTCGGGATGGTCAGCAAAGGCGGCATTGCCCTCGAAGAAGCTGTAGCAATGCGGGCCGGCGATGCGCTCGACCCCCAGCTCGTCGCAAACGGTGTCGAGCAGCCCTCCGGTGCCGCAATCAGCATAAGCGACGAGGATATGGGCATAGGTGCCGCGGGCCTCGGCCACTTTGGCGCGGACGGCATCGGGGATCTGCTCGGGGAAGAGATGCAGCTTGGCGGGCAGGCAGGTGAGCGTCAGGTGGTCCCACCCGTTCGCCGCCTTTAGCGCCAGGATCTCGCGGACCAGCGCCCCGCAGGCGATCACCAGGGTGGGGCCGGTGCCGGTGGCCTCCAGCCCCTCCTCGGTGAGCGCCCGGTCTGCGAGCATCAGGCCGAGGCGAGTTGGTTATGCTTGCGGGCCATGAACTCCTTGGCCGTCTCGACCGCCACGGCGGCGTCGCGGCAATAGGCATCGGCGCCGATGGCCTTGCCGAACTCCTCGTTCAGCGGGGCGCCGCCGACCAGGACCACATGGTCATCGCGGATACCCTTCTCCTTCATCGCGTCGATCACGACTTTCATGTAAGGCATCGTTGTGGTTAGGAGCGCGGACATGCCGAGGATGTCGGGCTTGTGCTCCTCGATCGCGTCTAGATAGTTCTCGACCGGGTTGTTGATGCCGAGATCGTGGACCTCGAAACCAGCTCCCTCCATCATCATCGAGACGAGGTTCTTGCCGATATCGTGGATGTCGCCCTTCACCGTGCCGATCACCATGGTGCCGAGCCGGGGTGCCCCGGTCTCCACCAGCAGCGGTTTGAGGATCCCCATCCCGGACTTCATCGCATTGGCGGCCAACAGCACCTCGGGCACGAACAGGATCCCGTCGCGGAAGTCGATGCCGACGATCCGCATCCCCTCGACCAGCGCCTTGGTGAGGATGTCATAAGGGGTCCAGCCGCGTTCGAGCAGGATATTGACACCCTCGACGATCTCTTCCTTGAGACCGTCATAAAGGTCGTCATGCATCTGTTCGACCAGCTCGTCATCGCTGAGTTCGCTGAGGACGATGTCGTCTTCTTCCTCGGACATACGCTGTTCCTTCGCCCGCTGGGTGCAAGCAGCACCTGAGTCATCTCATTCGACCGTGCGCCGAAATCGCGGGGCGGACTAGGAGAAAATCGTCGCTCCCCGGGGCTAAACCGACCGATGGTCAAACTGGCGCTTCGGCGAGGAACCGGCCCGCATCGGGGGCGCGAGACTCTACCTTCTCCGCCGGCGGCGTGGACGCTCGGCAGCTTGGGTCTCTCCGGTTCCGTCGCTATCCGACGAGAAAGCGCCGACGCGAGAGATGATGTCGTCCAAGCTTGGACGGTTCGCCAGAACATGTGCTTCCAACGCAGCGCGCATCGCCACCAGATGTTTCGGTTTGGTCCCGCAGCAGCCGCCGATCAGCCGCGCCCCCGCATCGCGGGCCAAGCGGGCGTAATCGGCCATCAGATCCGGCGTGCCATCATAGAGGATCTCGCCCTCGACATATTTCGGTATGCCCGCATTCGCCTTGGCGATCACCACGCGCTCCGGGTCGGCTTCGGTCAGCCCCATCACCGTGCGCAACAGATCCGGCGCGCCAGTGCCGCAATTTGCCCCGATGGCAATCGGGTCTGTCGGCAACGCCTTGGCCATTCCGGCATAACCCTCGGAGGTTACGCCCATCATCGTCCGTCCCGCCGTATCGAAGCTCAAGGTCGCGCAGAAGGGGGCCCCCTTGTTCGCGGCGGCTTCGGCCACGGCGCGTAGTTCCTCCTCCGAGGAGATGGTCTCGGCCCAGATCACATCCGCCCCACCGGCCAGGAGCCCATCGATCTGAGCCTCGAACGCAGCGACCGCATCGCCATGGGTCAAGCTCCCCACAGGTTCCAGGATCTCGCCCGTCGGCCCGACCGAGCCTGCGACGATCACCTTGCGGTCCGCTTTGTCGGCCCGTTCCCGCGCGATTCTGGCGGCGGCCTCGTTCAGCTCTCCCACCCGGTCCTGCGCGTTGTGCAGCTTCAGACGATACGCACTGCCGCCGAATGAGTTGGTGAGAATGATATCGGAGCCCGCCTCGATGAACCCGTCATGCAGGGCGCGGATTTTATCCGGGGCGTCGGTGTTCCAAAGCTCGGGCGCGTCGCCAGCCTCGAGCCCGAGAGCGAACAGGTTCGTGCCCGTTGCACCATCCAGCAGAAGCCAGTCGCGTTCCGCCAGTAACTCGGTCAGGGCATCGGCCATCGGGGCCTCCTCTGCAGCAAACCACAGTCCACCGCTGTTAATCGTTTCATCGCCAGATTGTGAGCGTCTTAAGCCGCCGCCGCGCGGCCTGCAAGATCCTTCAACCGCTGCACCATGGCCGCCAGACCGTTCGAGCGTTGGCCGGAGAGATGCTGCTCCAGCCCCAGACGGCTCAGTTCGGCCTGGATGTCGAGCCCCGGGATATCCGCCACCCGCTGGCCCGAGACCAGCGTCCGCAGCACCGCGATCAGACCCCGAACGATCGTCGCATCGCTGTCGCCGTCGAAATAGAGCCGGTCGGCACCGTCCTCGGTCCGCACCTCGGGCACCAACCAGACCTGGCTGGCACAGCCCTCGACCTTGGCGGCATCGGTGCGCCGCGCCTCCGGCAGTTCCGGCATCTCGCGGCCCAGATCGATGATGTAGCGATAGCGGTCCTCCCACGCGTCGAACAGCTCGAAATTCTCCACAATCTCTTCGAAGGCGGGGTGTGTCATGGCGGATCTCCTCGGGTTGAGCCTGTGATCTAATCCCGGCGCCAGCCCGCGTCCAGTCAACGCGGCGGTTGCGGTGCAGGGATAGTTTCTCCTTTTCTTTCCGCCGCCAATGTGGCGTGTTGCGCGTCGGAAACGAACTTGGAGGGGTAATATGCGCGTTGGCATAAGCGTTCTGGCGGCTTTGACCATCGGCCTTGCGGGCTGCGGCCTGTTTTCGGACGACGAGGACGAGCTTGCGGATGAGGCACCAACCGCAGAGGACCTGGCCCCGACCCGGGGTGTCCCGATCCAGGCTGTGCGCGAGGTCGAGATCGGCCGCACCCGCGACGGGTTCGTCATCACGGCCTACGGCACTGCGCCCGAGCTGGGCTGGGCCCTGCCCCGGCTGCGCGCCCGGCGCGACGGTCAGCCCGGGCAAGACGGGTTTGTCGATTACGATTTTGTCGCTTCGCCCCCGAAAATCGGTTTGGAGCGGGGGCAAGGCAGTTTGGAGGCCCGGTCTCTGCGCGCCGACGTGCTGCTGAAAACCAGCCAGTTGCGCGATGTCGCCGGAATCCGTGTCCACGCGCTGGCGGGCGGATTGCAACTGGAGTTCTGAGGCGCGGCGCAGTCAGGCCGGGCTGGCCGTCAGGTCAACTCGATCACGCGCAAGCCCTGCGGGCCAACCGCCAGTCCGATCTCTCCGGCGCAGATCCGCAGCGCATCTGCCCCAAAGGCCTCATGGCGCCAGCCCTTCAGCACGGCGAGGTCCGGATCGTCTTCACCCGCCAGCGCATCGAGATCCGCCGAGGAGGCGATCAGCTTCGCGGCCACGCCAAGCTGATCGGAGCGCGCCTTCAGAAACACCCGCAGCATATCGGCCACCGCGGCAGACCCTTCCTTGCGCCGCGGCGCGGGCTCAATCTCCGGCAACCGTGCCTCGGGGCAATGCAGTCCGGCGGCGACGACGGCAAGGATCTCGGCGGTGACCGGGGGCTTGCGCAGATCCCGCTGCACCAGTCGAAGCTTGCCGAAATCCTCGGGATTTGAAGGTTTTGCCGTCGCAATCTCCAGCAATGCATCATCTTTCAGCACCCGGCTGCGCGGGATATCCCGCTCCTGCGCCGTGATCTCGCGCCATTTTGCCAGCTCTCGGACAATCGCCAGAAACCGCGGATTGGTCGAGCGGGCCTTGACCTTGCGCCAGGCCTCGTCCGGATCGGTGACATAGGTCTCGGGGCTGGTCAGGATCGCCATTTCCTCGTCCACCCAATGCGCGCGGTTCGAGCGGGTCAACTCCTCCTGCAGCGCGTCATGCACCACCCGCAGATGGGTCACATCGGCGAGCGCATAGGCGAGCTGCTTCTGGCTGAGCGGGCGGCGGGACCAATCCGTGAACCGGCTCGACTTGTCGATCTGCGCCTTCGCGATGCGGCGCACGATGGTCTCATAGCCCACCTGATCGCCATGCCCGCAGACCATCGCCACAACCTGCGTGTCGACCAGCGGGGTCGGGATGGCGCCGGAGAGATGGTGGAAGATCTCCACATCCTGCCGGGCGGCGTGGAACACCTTCGTCACGCTCTGATCCGCCATCAACTCGAACAGCGGCTCCAGCGAGAGGCCATCGGCCAAGGGGTCGATCAGCACCGCATCGGCATCGCTCTCGCCCGGCTGCGCCATCTGGACGAGGCAAAGCTGCGACCAATAGGTCCGCTCGCGAATGAACTCGGTGTCCACCGTCACATAGGGGGCGGCGGCATAGGCCCGGCAGGTGGCGGCAAGCTCGTCAGTCGTGGTCAGAAGTTTCATCGCCCCTCGTTTAGCGCTCGATCCCCGGCCTGTCGCGCCCTTTTCGCGAGAAACCGTTTCCCATCACCCTGTGATTTAGTATGACGAATATATGACATATCCAGAATAAATCCGGGGAGGACGGGCCTGGCATGAAAACGGTGCTGATCGCCAATCGCAAAGGCGGCGTGGGAAAGACGCTGACATCGGTCACTCTGGCCAGTGCCTTGGCCAATCGCGGCCATCGGGTTGCGCTCGCCGATGCTGACCGACAGCGTTCCTCGATCGGCTGGCTGAACCGGCGCCCGGCCGAAGCGCGGCCGATCCAGGGGCTCGACTGGACCTCGGGCTCGGATATCGGCGAGGTGCCCAAAAAGATCGACTGGTTGGTGATCGACGCCCCAGGCTCGATCAAGGGCAACCGGGCCGAGGCGCTGATTGCCGAGGCCAAGGCGGTGATCTGCCCCGTGCAACCCTCGTTCTTCGACAGCGCCTCGACCGCCGCGTTTCTGGAGGAGATCGAAGACATCAAGCGCATCCGAAAAGGCAAGGTCGCGGTCCATCTCCTTGCCAATCGCAGCCGCCCAAACAGTCGAGCCGCCAGGGGGTTAGAGGGTTTCTTTGCCGAGATCGGTCGCACACCCATCGCCGCGATCAGCGATCGGGCCGTCTATGGCGACCTGGCCGCCGGGGGGTTGGCGATCTATGATCGTGTGCTGAAATCGCTCGACCCGGTCAAGGCGCAATGGGCCCCGGTGATCGACGCGCTCGACGGATAGCGCAATGGCTTGCGTTATAGCGCCTTGTGGCCATTCTTAACCAGGCAGGGCCTAACAGCCCAGGAATGGCCCCGAGTTACCCTATTCCAGCCCCAGTCCTGCCATGGGAGCAGGGTGGATTTGGCGGATAAACCTCAGACAGGAGGCAGTAATGCTTAAGAAATCCCTGGTCGCAGCCGTCTGCTGCACCGCCCTGATCGGGTGCGAGACCGTGCAAAACAACCAGAACACCGCCATCGGCGCGGGTGTCGGTGCCGCCATCGGCGCTGCCGCCGGCACGCTGGTGGGGGGCAACGATCGGCGGAATGCTCTGGTGGGTGCCGGCATCGGCCTGCTGGCAGGTGCTGCGGTCGGCCAGTATCTCGACCAGCAGCAGCGCGAATTGGAGTCGAGCCTGGCCGGCACCGGGGCCGAAGTGGAGCGCAACGGAGATCAGCTTCTCGTCAATTTCCCTGGCAATGTGACCTTCGCCACTGATTCGGCCGAGATCAGCCCGCAGTTCTACAGCACGCTGGACGAGGTTTCGGGCACCCTGAACCGCTATCCCGAGAGCTATCTGGACATCGTCGGCCACACGGACAGCCAGGGTTCGAACGAGTACAATCAGGCACTCAGCGAGCGTCGGGCCGGGTCGGTCGGCAATTACTTCCGCTCGCGCGGCGTCGCCCCGGCGCGGATCGCGACCTTTGGCCAGGGCGAGACCCTGCCGGTCGCGAACAACGCCACCGCCGAAGGCCGCCAGCAGAACCGCCGGGTCGAGCTGCGGATCACGCCAGCCACCCAAGGGTAAGGCGGCCTCGAGACCAGATCAGGCCCGTGTGGCCTGATCTGCCAATCCGCTGGCGGGAAGCCAAGGTGACCATACGCACCTGATCCAATTGTGACCGCCGCGCCGCATCTGCAGGTCCGCGCCACGGCGGAACCGGTTGACCCGATCCCGACCGGGGCCATATCGCGCCGCATGACCGAGACGAACCTTGCCCGCGCCACCGCCAGCCCCGGCAAACTCCAGCTCTGGATCGAGTGGAGCGTGCTGTTCATCGGCGTCCCGGTCCTCATGCTGGCGTTCCTGGGCCAGTACAGCCTGTTCCTGACCGTCTGGATGCTCGCGGCTATCGCAGCGCTGCTGCTGTGGATGACACCCGGGTTTCAATGGGGGGATCTTTGGCGTCCGATATCGCGCCGTGGCTGGTGGACCCTGCTCGGGTTCTCTGCGGCCACTCTGGCGGTGACGCTCAGCACCGTCTTACTGCTGGTGCCAGAGCGGTTGTTCGAGTTGCCGCTCCATCGCACCGGGCTGTGGGTGATGATCATGCTGCTCTATCCGCCTGTTTCCGCTTGGCCGCAGGAGCTGATCTTCCGCACCCTGTTCTTCGAGCGCTATGGGCGGCTGTTCCCCAATGCAGCGGTCGCAATCGCAGTGAATGGAGCAGCCTTCGCCTTCGGACATCTCTTCTTCCAGAATTGGGTGACGATCGCGATGACCGGGCTGGCGGGTGCGGTGATCGGATGGGCCTATCTCTATGACCGGTCGCTCTGGCTCTCGTGGGCGCTGCATTCCCTGGGTGGGATGATCGTGTTCTCGTCCGGCCTCGGCATTTTCTTCTATCATGGCGTCATTGGGGCGACGCCGTGAGTATGCCCCCCTGCTGACCGCGCACGCGTCCCGCTCGCCGCGAGACAACCCGATCTGGTTTCGCAGGGCAGAGCCGCTTTCCGACGGCAATCAGCCTGGCGAGCTTGTCTGCGACAGCTCAATCACCTCTGCGCCCCCTGCAGCACCTGCAACACGCCAGCCGGAAAGCGGTGGATTTCGCGGAGGCCGGCCGAATGGCCACTGTCATGGAGCGAAGCCAAGGGGCTCATACAGGCCGTCGGCGATCATCAGGCCCGCCCTGGCCTCTACCATCCCGCTGGCCACCAGGGAACTTGGGACCCGCGGCCCCTCTTGACAGGGGCGGGAGGAGGCGGTCTATCCGGGCCCGCGAAACCTCCCGGGAGATCTGCCATGCATGCCTATCGCAGCCATACCTGCGCCGAGTTGAACGCGTCCCATGTTGGCCAGACTGTCCGCCTGGCCGGTTGGGTCAACCGGGTGCGCGACCATGGCGGGATCCTGTTCATCGATCTGCGCGATCATTATGGCATCACGCAGGTGCTGGCAGACCCGGACAGCCCGGCTTTTGCCGCGGTCGAGGCCTGCCGTTCGGAATGGGTTATCCGTATCGATGGCGAGGTGAAGGCCCGCGACCCAGAGCTGGTGAACCCAAAACTCCCCACCGGCGAGATCGAGGTGTTCGTTCGCGACCTCGAAGTGCTGGGGAAGGCCGAAGAACTGCCCCTGCCCGTCTTCGGCGATCTGGATTACCCTGAGGAGACGCGGCTGAAATATCGCTTTCTCGATCTGCGCCGCGAGAAGCTGCATGCCAACATGATGCTGCGCTCGAATGTCGTGCAGTCGATCCGCAAACGCATGTGGGAGATCGGGTTTACCGAGTATCAGACGCCGATCATCACCGCCTCGTCGCCCGAGGGCGCGCGGGATTTCCTGGTGCCCAGCCGTCTACATCCGGGGAAGTTTTATGCCCTGCCCCAGGCGCCGCAGCAGTTCAAACAGCTGATCATGGTGTCGGGCTTTGACAAATACTTCCAGATCGCGCCCTGTTTCCGGGACGAGGACCCGAGGGCCGATCGCTCTCCCGCCGATTTCTATCAGCTCGATGTCGAGATGAGCTTTGTCGAACAGCAGGATGTCTTTGACACCGTCCAGCCGGTGATTGCCGGTGTGTTCGAGGAGTTCGGCGGCGGGCGCAAGGTCGATGCCGAGTGGCCGCAGGTCTCCTACAAGGACGCGGCTCTCTGGTACGGCACCGACAAACCCGACCTGCGCAACCCGATCAAGATGCAGGTGGTGAGCGAGCATTTCAAAGGCTCGGGCTTCAAGATCTTCGCCAGCCTGCTCGAGCAGGAGGGCAACGAGGTCCGCGCCATCCCTGCCCCCGGCGGCGGTTCCCGCAAGTTCTGCGACCGGATGAACAGCTTTGCCCAGAAGGAAGGCCTGCCTGGCATGGGCTATATCTTCTGGCGACATGCATTCGATGAGCAACGGGATCGTGTTCTAGAACTGGTCGAAAGAGCGGTGACCACAAGAAAGATCCCACCTGAATTGGAAGTGACTGTTTCCAAGATCAAGCATGAAGAAGGATCGCGCGCTTTAGATGCTATGCTGATGCGTATGCGCGAAGGTGACTTTGATGCAGCATGGGCTTCTGCTGAAAATCTCTACCGTCAGAAGGAGGCAGCAGGCCCGTTAGCCAAGAACATCGGACCAGAGCGGACTGAAGCCATCCGCCAGCAGCTTGGCCTTGAGGTCGGCGATGCCGCCTTCTTCCTCGGTGGCAAACCCAGCGCGTTCGAGTCGGTTGCGGGTCGGGCGCGCGTGGTGATTGGCGACGAACTCAACCTGACCGACAAGGACCGGTTCGCCTTTGCCTGGATCGTCGACTTCCCGATGTATGAGAAGGAAGACGAGGGCAAAATCGATTTCGAGCACAACCCGTTCTCGATGCCGCAGGGCGGGATGGAGGCGCTGGAGGGCGATCCGCTTGAGGTGCGCGGTTACCAGTACGACCTCGCCTGCAATGGCTACGAGCTCGTCTCCGGCGCCATCCGGAACCACAAGCCCGAGATCATGTTCAAGGCTTTCGAACTGGCGGGTTACGGCCCAGAGGAAGTCGAGACCCGCTTTGGCGGCCTGCTCAACGCCTTCAAATTCGGCGCCCCGCCCCATGGCGGCTGTGCGATGGGGATCGACCGGGTGGTCATGCTGCTGGCCGATGAGGTCAATATCCGCGAGGTCATCATGTTCCCGATGAACCAGCGCGCCGAGGATCTGATGATGTCGGCCCCCTCGGACCCGACCAACGAACAGCTCCGCGAACTGGGCCTGCGGCTGATCCCGCAGGAGTGACCGGCACGATCCAAGGCGAAACCGCCACCGATACCGGCAGGCGCGCCGAGCGTATGCGCCGCAAACGGTCTGGATGCGGGTGATCGCCTTGGGGCCGGGAAGGCGCGCGTCAGGCGTCTTCGGGTTGCCGCAATGGCGCATGCCTGAAAACGCAAAGACAGCCCCCTCCAAAACCACATCCCCGCCGCCATTTCGTCGGGTTTTCGCGCTGTCTTCGTGCTAGAAAATAGCGAACCGAGACTGGGAGCGCGCGATGAGCTTGCCACATGCCACCATTGCCCCGATCCGCTTTGGCTATGGGCTGGCGCCGGGGCGGTTGAACCCGGCGAATGCCGGCGATCTGTTCCGTGAGCTAACGGCCGGGGCGGCGGGCGACCACGCGCTCGGCCCAGATTTACCGGCGCGAATAAAGATGCTCCGCGATGCCGGCAAGGCCAAGCGCGCCAACACCGACCCGGCGCTGATCGACCGGCTGAACAAACAGAACCGCGAGCAGATCCTGACCGATATCGCCGGCCACCTGCAACGCCGCGCCTTCGGACAGGGATTTTTCGAACGGATGGCGGCGTTTTGGGGCGATCATTTCTCGGTCACCGGCAAATCACTCAACCGGGTTCTCTTCGTTCCGGTCTTCGAGGCGGAGGCGATCCGCCCCCATATCATGGGCAACTTCGCCGATATGCTGGTTGCGGTTAGCCGCCATCCGGTGATGCTGGACTATCTGGATCAGCGGGTCTCGATCGGCCCGAACTCCCGCGCCGGCAAGCGCCAAGGCAAAGGGCTGAACGAGAATCTGGCCCGCGAGATCCTGGAGCTGCATACGATGGGGGTGGGCTCGTCCTATACCCAGACCGATGTGCGCGAGCTGGCGGAGCTGCTCACCGGCTACACCTATCACGGCGAAAGCGGCGCGTTCCGCTTTGTCGAGAACCGGGCGGAGCCGGGGGCGGAGACGGTGCTGGGCCAGACCTATGGCCAGGGACAGCCCGATCCGGGCGAGGCCGAGGACGCACTGCGCGACATCGCCCGGCACCCGGAGACGCTGCGCCATCTGGCCCGCAAACTGGCCGTGCATTTCACCTCGGACACGCCCGATGCGGGGCTGGTCAACCATCTGGAAGCCGCTTTCCGGGAAGGCCAGGGGCATCTGCCCTCGGTCTATGCCGCGCTGTTGGAGCATCCGGCGAGTTGGGAGAGTTTCGGCCAGAAGGTGAAGCAGCCGATCGACTATCTCGCCTCGATCCTGCGCGCCACGGGCTGGCGGCCGGATGCGATGGCGAAAGGTCCGCGCAACCAGCTCCGCTATGCGCTCCGGATCATGAACCAGCCGCTCTGGCAGGCGCCGGGGCCGGATGGCTGGCCCGAGGCCGGGGCGGAGTGGATCACGCCCCAGGGCCTGGCGGCGCGGATCGAGATCGCTTCGAAAACCGGTCAGCGCCTGGCCCGCAACCGCGATCTGGATCCGCCCAGCTTCGCCCGCGAGGTGATGGGCGACGCCCTTGCCCCTGCCACCGCCTTTGCCATCGGCGGGGCCGAGGCGCGCTGGGAGGGGTTCGCCCTCCTCTTCGCCTCCGCCGAATTCAACCGCCGCTGAGGGAGCCCGCCATGACCCTGACCCGCCGCACCCTGCTCCGCGCCTCGCTCGGCACCGCCTGTTCGGTGGCGGCGCATCCGCTGGCCAACCCGGTGGTCTGGGCCGCGACGCCGGGAGAAAACCGCCTGGTCGTCATCGTGCTGCGCGGTGCGATGGACGGGATTGGCGTGGTGCAACCCTATGGCGACCGAACCTTTGCGCAGATGCGCCCTACGCTGGCGAGCACAGGCGAGGATCTGGCCGATCTCGACGGGTTCTTCGGCCTGCATCGCGATTTCCACCCTCTGCTGCCGCTGTGGCAGGCGGGGGAGCTGGGCTTCGTCCAGGCTGTCTCGACCCCCTATCGCGCCAAACGCAGCCATTTCGACGGGCAGGATTTTCTGGAGAATGGCGGCTCGTCGCCCGAGGGCACGATGACCCGCAGCCGCGATGGCTGGCTGAACCGGGCGCTGGGGCTGATCCCGGGCGCCACGGCCAAGACCGCCATCGCCGTGGGGCGCGAGCATATGATCCTGCTGGATGGCAAGCACAAGGCCGGGGCCTGGTCGCCGACCAATCAGCTTCTGCTGAAGGATGACGAGCGGCAATTGCTCAGCATGATCTATGCCGGCGACCCGCTGTTCGCTGAAGCCCTGGCTTCGGCCGAGGGGCTCTCGACGCTCGGCCCGAAGGCGGCCCGGCGCGAGACCAGCCAGTCCATGGCCAGCTTCGCCGCCGAGGTGCTGAACGGCGAGGGCCGGATCGCCGCCTTCTCGCTGACCGGCTGGGACACCCATCGCAATCAGGACCGGGTGTTCGCCCGCATTGGCAAGGAACTGGTGCGCGCCATTCTGACCCTGAAAACCGATCTGGCGGCCAATTGGCGCCACACCACCGTGCTGGCCGTGACTGAGTTTGGGCGGACAGCGCGGGAGAACGGCTCGGCCGGCACCGATCACGGCACCGGCGGCGCTATGGTCCTGGCCGGAGGCGCCATCCGCGGCGGCAAGGTGCTCGGCCGCTGGCCTGGGCTTGGCGAGGGCCAGCTCTACGAAGACCGCGACCTGATGCCGACCGAGGATCTCCGCCGCTATTGCGCCTGGGCGTTGGCAGGGCAATTCGGGTTGGCAGGATCGGATATCGAGAAAACAGTGTTCCCCGGCCTGGAGATGGGCGCCGATCCACGGATCTTGGCCTAGAGGCTCCTTCGGTAGAGCGGTGGTCAAGCCGCTCATACGATCCGCCACGGCGCAGGTAAGTGCCGCAGCCATGCCGAAGAAGGGCGGGTAAGCCGCTAAATTCCTCAAAAATAATGAAGAATTCTCCACGCGCACGCTCCGACCACGCGCTGGCGCACGGGCGGTTGCCCGAATTCACCAACTGGTAACCAGCTCTGCAAACGGGATTTCAGGCTCCGGCCCCCACGATATCCCCATGCTGCATCGGACACAGGAGCGTGCCGTGACATGTCGGAGCCGTTTGTCTCTCGCCTTTACTCTGGCAGTTGCCCTTGCCGCGCCATCCGGCCCCGCAAGCGCGCAATCTGTTGAACGGGCAGGCGAGGTTGCCGACCTCCGGGCATCTGCCTTGCAGCTCTATGGCGGACGTGTCGCCTTGCTGGATCGCGGCGACGACATTGTCCGCGATGCGCGGCTCGAGACCGACAATGTCGGCGAGATGGCGCTGGCCATGGATGACGGCTCGCAGCTCGTCCTGTCACCCAATTCCGAGATCGTGATCGACCGTTTCGTCTATGATCCGGCCCGTACCTCTGGCCAAGCGGTCTTCTCGCTGGCCCGCGGTGCCCTGCGCATGATCAGCGGGCGGATGCGCTCGGACCGCTATCGGCTCAGAACTCCCGTCGCCACGATCGGCATCCGAGGCACCGACTTCACGACCGAGGTTGTCAACGGGCTCGGCATGATCGTCCGGGTCGATGAGGGCGAGGTAGAGATCAGCCCGAACGGCACCACCAATCGGTTCACCGTGAGCGCGGGTCAGGAGAGCATCTGCACCCAATCCGGCTGCCGCGATGCCGGGCCAGGCGAACGCCGGACGCGCCGGGCGCGGTTGGGCCCACCCATCCCCCAGCCCCCCAGACAACGGCTCGATACTGGCGGGGCCAGGGGACAGGCAACACAGCTCGCCGCGCTTGGCGAGCCGGCGACGGAATTGGCCTGCCCTCCCTATCGCATTCCCGAACGGGCCTATCGGCGCATCGGCCTCGACCCTGCCCGCTGGCCGAGCCATGTCGACGGGATCACCTTCTACCGCCACGGCGCTGGAGGTGTGGAGACAAAGCTCTATTGCCCAGATCGGATCACGCCTGCGAATGATCAAAGCTTCACCGTGCAGGGACGGGCCGCAGATGGAGAAACCAGGACCCTCTACTACGTCAATTCCCTGCCGGGACAGGACCTGTTCCAACCCGGCTACGACCGCTTCGCCCGCGAGTTGCAGGATGCGCGGGCCTATCGGGCCTACATGTCGCGGATCCTCGCCGATGAGCCGGGGCATCAGGTCATCGAAAGCACGGCCGAGTTGCAGGAGACTGCACCCAATCGGATCGTTCTGACCCAGAGCGTCGATGTCCGCGTGCCGTATGGCAGCTATCTGGTCACGGGCGTTACCCTGTTCCGCCCTGCCGCAGGAAACCGCACGGGGCTGTTTGCTGTGCCGGCGGTTGTTGTGCCGCGCCCATCGGGCAAGGCGCTCACCGCGATGCGGATAGGGCGCCCGTTGTTTTCCAACCTCGATGGTGGCTAGCGGCGGCACCGGATACCAGCATCCCGCTCACTCAGGTGGCAAATCCTGAAGCAACCGGCTAGGACGGCGGGGAGAGGAGCCGCGCCGATGCCTGCCAGCCATACCACACCATTGGGAGAGCCGATCGGAGCCCCGGTCCCCGACTGGACACCGCCGCCCGCCCCGCCCGAGACGCCCATAGAGGGCCGGCTGGTCCGGTTGGAGCCGATCGCGCCCGGCCATGCCGCCAGCCTGTTCGCCGCGCTGCAACTCGATCCCCAGGGCGCCGATTGGACCTATCGCATGCAGGAGCCGCCGGAGAATGCCGCGGCGCTGACTGCCTGGCTGAGCGATCTCCAGGGTCGCGCCGATCCCTGTTTCTTCGCCTATGTCAATCGCGCCACCGGGCAGACGCTGGGCAAGGGCGCGTTCATGGAGATCGACCGAGCCCATGGGGTCATCGAGATCGGCGCCATCATCCTCAGCCGCGCCCTGCAACGCAGCGCCATGGGCACCGAAGCGCTGACGGCGATGATCGGCTGGGCCTTCGAGGCGGGCTATCGCCGAGTGCAATGGACCTGCGACCCGCTGAACGCCGCCTCCTGCGCAGCGGCGGAGCGGCTAGGGTTTTCCTACGAAGCCACCTTCGCACAGGCCTATGTCACCAAGGGGCGCAACCGCGACAAGGCGATCTTCGCGGCCATAGACGCCGATTGGCCGGCCCTGCGCACCGCCTATGCCGCCTGGCTCAACCCCGGCAATTTCGACGAGACCGGCCAGCAACGCCAGAGCCTGAGCGCGCTGACGGCGCCGGTTCTGCGTGCCCGGGCCCCGGCGGCAACCTCGCGCCGGCTGAATGCTCTGGGCCAGCCGATCGGCCCCGAGCTGTCGGGATGGAGCGCTCCGCCCCCGCCTCCACGCACGCCGATGGAAGGCAGGTTCTGCCGCCTGGAACCGCTGGAGGAGCTTCACGCCCCCGCCCTGTTCGACGCGCTGGCCGAGGACCGCGAGGGCCGTGTTTTCACCTATATGCCGAACGGCCCCTTCCACAGTCTCGATGGCTATCTCGCCTGGCTCCGCCCGGCCCGCACCGCCATGGACCCGATGCACTTCGCGATCCTGATCGAAGGGCGGGCCGTGGGCACCGCCTCCTATCTGCGGATCGCGCCCGCGCATGGCACGATCGAGGTGGGCTACATCACCTTCTCGCCCCGGCTGCAGAGGACCGCGGCAGCGACCGAAGCGATGGCCCTGATGATGCGGGGCGCCTTCGCGGCGGGCTATCGCCGCTATGAGTGGAAATGCAATGCCTGCAACCTGCCCTCACGACGCGCCGCGCAACGCCTGGGGTTGAGTTACGAGGGCGTCTTCGCCGAGGCCCAGGTCGTTAAGGGTCATAACCGGGACACCGCCTGGTACGCGGCCACCGATGCCGACTGGCCGGCACTGGCGGAGGCGTTTGACACCTGGCTCTCGGCGGATAATTTCGATGGCGAGGGGCAGCAGAGACAGTGCCTCTCCGCCCTGACCCGCCCCTTGCTGAAGGCCACCGGATGACCCCTCTGCCCGCGAAACTGGAGGTGCTCGACTTCCTCGCCACCCGTCGCTCGACCGCCGCGAAGACCCTGACCGCCCCGGGGCCTGAGGGCGCAGCGTTGTCCGATCTGCTGACCCTGGCCAGCCGGGTGCCTGACCATGGCAAGCTCGCCCCATGGCGGTTCGTGGCAGTGACCGGAGACAGCCGCGGGACCGTCGCCGAGGCGGCGCTGACCCGCCTTGCTGATCTCGGCGAAGACGCCACCAGCATCGAAAAGGCCCGTGCCGTTTGGGCCACCGGCGCGACCATCGTGGCCGTGATCTTCTCGCCGCGCGAGAGTGCGAAGATCCCGCTTTGGGAGCAGGAACTGGCCGCCGGATGCGTCTGCCTCACCTTGGTCAATGCAGCCCTCGCCTCCGGATGGGGCGCGAACTGGCTGAGCGGAAAGCTATCGCGTGACCAGGGGTTCCTGGCAGAGACCCTCGGATGCGCCCCGGGAGAATGGGCCCCCGGCTTTATCCATCTCGGCACCCCCCGCATCACGCCCGCCGAGCGCGACCGCCCGGATGCGGCCGCCCTCACAACTTGGCTTTGAGCGGGCGACGAGATGCTCGGTCGACAGACTTTCGGGAACGCATTGGGTCCAACCCTTGACCCCTGCCCTCAGGCCAGAGCGGCCCCCCAGACCCTGCAGATGCGGCGCCATGTCTCGCAGATATGGCACCACCACAGACTTGCCTGCATTCAACCGACCTGCCTCGAACCGGTTTCGACGCGGCGCACTGGGCCGTCCGTCGACCGAAAATGGTGCGAGATCGAGGCTGCGACATATCCAAACGCGGCCTCCTGATGCCCTCACGAACCCTCCCTGACGCCGCGACGAGAGCTCGATCGCCATGGCCCTGATCGGCGATTTCCTCAAAGCGCTCGGCCAGCTCGCCACCGACCGCCGCTTCCAATGGGTGGTGCTCAAAGCCCTGCTCCTGACACTCGGCCTGTTGGGCGCCATGACGGCTGGCGCTGTCTGGGCTGTCGGCCTGCTGCCGGATCCGCTCTTCACCCTGCCCTGGATCGGCCCCGTCTCGGTTCCGTTGCTGGGCGCCCAGGGACTGGCGCTGGGCGGCATGCTCGTCGCCTCCGCCTTTCTGATGTTCCCGGTCGCGGCGATTTTCCTCGGCCTGTTCCTCGACCAGATCGCCGATGCGGTTGAGGCCCGGCACTATCCCGGCCTGCCAGACACGCGCCGCCCCGGCATGGTCGAGGCGCTGCGCGACGGCCTGGGCTTTGCCCTCACGCTTGTGGCGGCCAATGCCCTGGCCCTGATCCTGTATCTCCTGCTCCCGCCCGTCGCACCGCTGATCTTCTACGCGCTGAATGGCTATCTGCTGGGCCGCGAGTTCTTTCAGATGACCGCGTTGCGCCACAGTGCCCCTGCCGAGGCCCGCCAGCTGCGCCGCAGGCATCTGCTCCGGATCTGGCTCGCCGGCCTGCTGATGGCCGTGCCGCTCTCGATCCCGATCATAAACCTGCTGATCCCGGTGCTCGGGGTCGCCACGATCTGCCACCAATACCACCGATTGGTACAGCGCTCGGCCTAGCCACAGGCGTCACCGCCTCGAGAAAATCGAAACGATTTTGGAGAGGGCATGTCGCGTCCGCCGTCAGGCGGACACCGTTTGGCTGCACCTCGCCTGGACCTCACCGCTCACTCGGCGGCACCATCCAGGTCAGATCGGCCAGAGCCACCAGGCGAAACTCGATCACCGAGACCACCAGCGCAAAGACCACCGCGCTGACACAGGTGGTCAGAACCGCCTTCAGCCGCAGCTTCGGATCGACCGGTGCGCTGGCCGGGGTGCCCGGCACCACGTTGCCATCTTCCGCCTGGCTCTTCTGCCACAGCGGCAGGAACATGAAGAACACGACCGACCAGATCACGGCGTAGAGAACGATGCCCGATACGACCGACATCAGACCTGTTCCAATTCGACCAGGGTCCCGTTGAAATCTTTCGGGTGCAGGAACAGCACCGGCTTGCCATGGGCACCGATCTTCGGCGCCCCATCGCCCAGCACCCGCGCCCCTTCCGCTTTCAGCCGGTCGCGCGCCTCCAGGATATCCTCGACCTCATAGCAGATATGGTGGATGCCCCCACTCGGCGATTTCTCGAGGAACCCCGCAATCGGCGAGCCCTCGCCCAGCGGTTCCAGCAATTCCACCTTGGTGTTCGGCAACTCGATGAACACCACAGTCACGCCGTGATCGGGCTCCTGCTGCGGCGCGGAGACTTTCGCCCCCAATGTGTCACGGTAGAGCGCCGTCGCCGCTGCCAGATCCGGCACCGCGATGGCGACATGGTTCAACCGTCCGATCATGAAAAAACCCTCCCGCAGCGGTCTGCTACCAGGAAGGTTTAGTTCTGTGCGCCCTGACGGGCAAGCCCGCGCCCTGGGGCCCTGCGCCACACCTGGCGCGAGGCCATGGGTCACGCCCCGTCTCAGCGGCCGCGGTCGCCCGCACCAAAGCGGCGGACATTAGCGCCCTGCTCGGCCGTGTCCGGAGCAACGATGCCGAACCGCACGCCATCCGTGTCGAACAGACGCTCGAAGAAGCCCGGCTGGGCGGTCGTGCTGGCCTGGGCGCTGGCCTGAGCGGCGCGCTGCTCGGCAAAGATCCGGTCGAGCTGGGCCCGCTTCTCGGCAACGGTGCTCTCGGCAGCGGCGAAACCTGCGGTGGCGGTGGCGAGGGCGGCGGCGATCATCAGCGTTTTCATGGTCTCATCTCCATCCTGGGGCCCTGAGGCCGCGTTGTTCGATGACACCGAGGTGGGAGCGCCCCGCCCCCGCCGCAATCACGCGCCGGTCAAGAGAGTGTGACGGGCAGGAGAAGAATGCGCTGACCAAATCGCGTCCCAATGCCACCAGTCACGCATTGCGACGCCAGGCGAACGAGACGAAACACGCGGGAGCCGGTCACGCGCCAGCCCGCGGTTCAGCGTTTTGAAGCCGATCTGCTCACCATTCTTCTTGCAGTGCCTGCTTTTCTTGCCCGCCGCTCCGTCCGAGGTTGGCACGGCGCGGGACCGAGGGGGCGCGGGACCGAGCGGCGCTCGTGACCGGCGCTTTCGGCTTGACCGGGTTGCAGGCGGGCGGCGCTCAAACGGGAAGCGCCCTCAAAACTCCTCGACATGGGCGACGCCGGGGGCGGCTTTGATCGCACCCTTCATCTCGGGACCCAGCGCCCAGGTGCCTGGCAGGGCCAGTTCCACCTCCTGCCCCAGATCGTCGAGGCCGAAGACCAGATGCACCGGCCCCTGACCGCGCAGCCGGGCCTGGGCCCCCTTCATCCCCGCCGCCTGCAGGCGGCGGGGATGAAGGGGGCAGCGCCGCCGGGTCCTCGACAAACACCTTCAAGCCCATGGTGCCGGCATCGATCACCACATCCTCGACCCGCTGCACGGCGCGGAGCATCAGGCGGCCGGTCTCTCCGCCCTCGCCTGCCTCGGCCTCGACATGCAGGACCAGGTTGGCGCCGGGTTCCAGATAGGCCTCCGCCTCGGCCAGCGTGTCCGAGAACGCCATGCACTCATAGCCTCCCGTCATGTCCGAGAACTGAATGAAGGCAAAGCGCGTCCCCCGCGCCGATTTGCGGAACTGGATCGCCGCGAGTGTCCCCGCGATCCGTCCCTTCGCCCCTCCGCGCGCGGCCTGTGCCATGAACTCGGCATGGCTGAGCACCCGTTTGCGTTTCAGCGGCCCGGCATAATCCTCCAGCGGGTGGCCGGAGAGATAGAACCCCACGGCGGCATGCTCTTCACGCAGCCGCTCGGTCGGCAGCCAATCCTCGACCCGCGGGAGGCGCGGCGGTGGCAGCGCCTCGTCCGAGCCCCCGAACAGCGAGACCTGCGACGACCGCGCCTCCGCATGCACCGCCGCCGAATAATCGACCAGCGCATCCAGGCTCTCGAACACCAGTCGGCGGTTCTTGGTCAGGCATTCCAAGGCGCCAGAGCGGGCGAGCATCTCCAGCGGCCGCTTGCCGACCAGTTTCAGATCGACGCGCCGGGCAAAATCGAAGAGATCGGCAAACGGCCCGTCCGCCCGTGCCGCCACGATCAGCCCCATCGCCTCGACACCCACATTCTTCAGCGCGCCCAGCGCATAGAGGATTTCCCCCTGTTTCACCGTAAACCGCGCCTCGGAGCGGTTAACGCAAGGCGGGGCGACCGGGATTTTCGTCTTCCGGCACTCCTGCACATAGGTGTTCAGCTTGTCGGTCAGATGCAGATCGAGGTTCATGACGGCGGCCATGAACTCGACCGGATGGTTCGCCTTCAGCCAGCCAGTCTGATAACTGACCAGCGCATAGGCAGCGGCGTGGGATTTGTTGAAGCCGTAATTGGCAAATTTGTTCAGCAGGTCCCAGACCTCGTTGGCCTTGGCCTTGTCGACGCCGTTTTCCTCCGCGCCCTTCAGGAATTTCGGTTTCTCAGCATCCATCGCCTCTTGGATCTTTTTCCCCATGGCGCGGCGGAGCATATCGGCGCCGCCGAGGCTGTATTTCGCCATCACCTGGGCGATCTGCATCACCTGTTCCTGATAGACGATGATGCCTTGGGTCTCGTCCAGGATATGGTCGATCAGAGGATGCAGATTGTCCCGCTTCTCACGCCCGTTCTTGACGTTGCAGAATTTCGGGATGTTCTCCATCGGGCCAGGGCGGTAGAGCGCCACCAGCGCCACAATATCCTCGATGCAGGTCGGCTGCATCTGGCGGAGCGCGTCGCGCATGCCCGCGCTCTCCACCTGGAATACCCCGACCGTATCGGCCCGGCCATAGAGCGCATAGGTCGCCTCGTCATCCAGCGGAATGGTCGAGATGTCGAGGTCAATCTCCCGCAGCTTCAGCAGATCGACGGCGTTCTGGATCACCGTCAGGGTCTTCAGACCGAGGAAATCGAATTTCACCAGCCCTGCCGGCTCGACCCATTTCATGTTGTATTGCGTCGCCGGCATGTCGGATTTCGGGTCTTGGTAGAGCGGCACCAGCTCCACCAAGGGCCGGTCGCCGATCACGACGCCGGCGGCATGGGTCGAAGCGTTGCGCAGCAGCCCCTCCACCTTTTCGGCAATATCCAGCATAGTGGCGACGACTTCCTCGCGCCGCGCCTCCTCCTCGATCCGGGGTTCGTCCTTGCGGGCCTGTTTGATCGAGACGGGTTTGACACCTTCAACCGGGATCAGCTTCGAGATCCGGTCGGCTGCGGAGTAGGACATCTGCAGCACCCGTCCCACATCGCGCACTGCTGCCTTGGACAGCAACCCGCCAAAGGTGATGATCTGCGCGACCCGGTCTCGGCCGTATTTCTGTTGGACGTAGTGGATGACCTCCTCGCGCCGATCCTGGCAGAAGTCGATGTCGAAATCCGGCATCGAGACCCGCTCGGGGTTCAGGAACCGCTCGAACAGCAGGCTGTAACGCAATGGATCCAAATCCGTGATCGTCAGCGCATAGGCGACCAGAGAGCCCGCACCAGAGCCGCGTCCTGGCCCCACCGGGATGTCCTGCTCCTTCGCCCATTTGATGAAATCGGCAACGATCAGGAAATAGCCGGGGAAGCCCATGCGCTCGATGATGCCGAGCTCGAATTCCAGCCGCTCCTCATACTCCGAGACCTCGGCGGCATGGGGGATCACGGCGAGGCGGGCGGCAAGGCCCTCGCGCGACTGACGGCGCAGCTCCTCGACCTCGTCCTCGGCGAATTTCGGCAGGATCGGGTCGTGGCAGCGGGGGCGGACGGCGCAGCGCCGGGCGATCTCGACCGTGGTCTCCAACGCCTCGGGCAGATCGGCGAAGAGGGCACACATCTCGTCCGGCGTCTTCAGGTAGTGCTCGGGCGTCAACATGCGCCGGTCGCTCTCGTTCACATAGCGGCTCTCGCCAATGCAGAGGAACGCGTCATGGGCCTGGAACATCTCGCGATCGGCGAAATAGACGTCGTTGGTGGCGGTGAGTGGCAAATCCTGGGCATAGGCGATGTCAATCAGCGCGGCCTCGGTGGCGTCCTCAGCCGGGGTGCGCGGGGCGCCATGGCGCTGAATCTCGATATAGAGGCGGTCGCGGAAGGTCTCGGCAAGGCGGGTTGCGAGCGCCGACGCCTGCTCGGCCCGGTTCCGCTGGACCAACGCGCCCAACGGGCCGGAGGCGCCGCCGGTGAGGCAGATCACCCCCTCGGCATGGGCGAGCAGCCGGGCAAGCGGCACATGCGGCAAAGCGCCGGCATCGGTCTCAAGATAGGCGGTAGAGGACAGCGCCATCAGGTTCTCCCACCCCGCCGCGTTCTGGGCATAGAGGGCGACGGGGGCGGGGGGGACGGGCTTCTCGCCCGGCACCGTCTCGGAATAGGCAAGGCTGAGTCGCAACCCCATGATCGGCTGCACACCGGTTTTGACGGCCGTCTCGGCGAATTCCAGAGCGCCAAACAGGTTGTTGGTGTCGCAGATGGCGATGGCGGGCATGTCCATCGCGGCGGCCATTCCGGGCAGCTTCTTGGCGTGGATGGCGCCTTCCAGCAGGGAATAGGCGGTGTGGCAGCGGAGATGGATGAATCGGGGAGTGGTCATGCAGGAGATCCTAGTTTTCCCAAGCCCTCGTGTCACCGATTCGCGCGGATACGAGATCTGGGTCCAGGCGGCATGCCTTGACAAAGCCACCGCCACCCCTCCACCCACCCACCCGCGGGGTGGCGGTGGCTTTGTCTTTTGTGGCAAGTCGCGCGCCATTCACAGTGCTGCGCGCGCCATCATGGCAAAGCCGCCACCGACCCGTGGGTGGGCGGGTGGAGGGGCGGTGGCGGCTTTGCCCAGGCGCGCCGAAAGCGCCGCGTTGACCCATGCAGACCAACGGCTTACCTTTTCATTCCAACAATAATGGAGCCCGAATGCCCCTGCCCGACCACTTCGCCGCCCTCTTCGCGCTGATCTATGGCAGCCACCTGCTCGCCTATTTCGGCCTTGGCGGCGCTTTGGTCTGGTGGAACCGCCGCCATCCCGATCGGCGGATCCAGAAAGATCGGCGCGGTGAAGAGCGGGCCGGGGAGGAGATGCGCCGCTCGGTCCTCTCCCTGATCCCGATCTCCGCGCTCATGGCCGGAGGCATTTGGCTGCCCGCGCATGGCTACAGCCTGTTCGTGCCGCTCGAGCTGACCTGGCTCAACGCCGCGATCATGTTCGGCGTGACCATCCTGCTCTACGATGCGTGGTTCTATTGGGCGCACAGACTGATGCACTGGCGCCCGCTCTATCGGTTTCACCGGGTGCACCATGGCTCCCTCGCCCCCACAGTCTGGTCGAACTATTCCGACGACCCGTTGGATGCGAGCGTGCATGAGGGGTTCCTCCTGATCGCCCCGCTCCTGCTGCCGATTCCGCCCGCCGTTTTGATCGCACATCGCCTCCTCGATCATATCAATGGCCAGATCGGCCATGCGGGGTTCGAGTATTTCGCCGGCCCCACGGCGCGCAGCCCCTGGCCGGGCCTCTGCACCACCTTCCACGATCAGCACCACGAGCTGTTCCGGTTCAACTATGGCAATTACTTCTCGTGGTGGGACCGCTGGATGGGCACGATGCATCCGTCGTATGACACCCGCGTGCGGGCGATGGAGGCGGGCGGGCTGCCGGAAAGCTCCCGGCCGAAGGCCACCGAATGAGCCCGCTTCTGACCCTTCTCAGCCTCTTCGCCGCCACCTATGCCGTGAATGTGGTGCTTTATTTCGGCCTGGGCTGGGCTCTGATCCGCCTCAACCGCGCCCATCCCGACCGTCGGCTGCAGGCCAATCGCGATGGCGAGACCCGCGCACGGGCCGAGATCATCGAAAGCCTGCAATCGATCGCCTGGACCTCCGCCTGCCTGGCCCTGGCGCTGACCCTCTCGCTCAACGGCTGGGGGCTGTGGCCGGCGGAGAGCCACGGGCTGCTCCCCACCCTCATCGCCCTGCCCCTGCTGGTGATCGGCTATGACGCCTGGTTCTACTGGGCGCACCGGGCGCTGCATCTGGACGCGCTCTACCGCTTCCATTCCTGGCATCACAAATCGGTCGCCCCGACCCCGTGGAGCGCCGACAGCCAATCGGCGGTCGAGACCATCCTGATCCAGAGCTTCATGGTGGTGGCCACCCTGCTGCTGCCGATCACCCCGGCGGCGCTGATCCTCCACCGCCTTTACGACCATATCAACGGGCAGATCGGACATTCCGGTCATGAATGGGCCGGCGGACCGCTGACCCGGTTCCCCTCGCCCATGGTGGCGGTGCGCTATCACGACGTCCATCACGCGCGGTTTCGCTATAATTTCGGCAATTATTTCTCGATTTGGGACCGGGTGATGGGCACGATGGACCCCGAGTATGACCATGCCGAAGGGGGCTCCCGTGACCGACACCACGAACGACGGCGAGACGCTTGATTTCACCGACCCGATGCAGCGCCCGCGCTATACCGGGCTCGCCAGTTTCTTCCGCCTGCCCTACGCCGAGAATTTCACCGACAATCCGCCCGAGATAGGGGTCTGCGGCGTGCCTTTTGATGGCGGCGTGACCAACCGCACCGGCACCCGCCACGGGCCGCGCGAGGTGCGCAACATGTCCAGCTTCCTGCGCCGAATGAACCAAGCAACCGGCGTCAGTCCGTTCGACGCGGCGCGGGTCGCGGATATCGGCGATGCCTGGATCCGCAAACCCTATGAACTCACTGGCGCACATGCCGAGATCGAGGCCTTTTTCGCCCGCGCCCATGCCGCCGGCATCCGGCCACTGACCTGCGGCGGGGATCATTCCATCTCACTGCCGATCCTGCGCGCGATCGCCAAGGAGCAGCCGCTGGGCATGATCCATATCGATGCTCATGCGGATACGGGCGACGATTATATGGGCAGCCGGTTCCACCACGGCGCCCCTTTCAAGATCGCGGTGGATGAGGGGCTGCTTGACCCGAAGCGCGTGGTGCAGATCGGCATTCGCGGGTCCGTCCATTCGATGGATATGTGGAAATTCTCCTACGATACCGGCATGCGCGTCATGCTGATCGAGGAGGTCGAGGAGCGCGGCTGGAAGGCCTGTATCGAAGAGGCCCGCCAGATCGTCGGCGACAGCCCGATCTATGTCAGCTTCGACATCGACGCGCTCGACCCGGTCTTCGCCCCCGGAACCGGCACCCCCGAGGCGGGCGGGCTGACAATGCGCGAGGGGCAAGGCATGTGCCGGATGCTCGCCGGCCTCGATATTCGCGGCGCCGATATGGTCGAGGTCGCGCCCCCTTTCGACCACGCCAACATCACCGCGTTGAACGGCGCCACCATCATGTTCGAACTGCTCTGCGCGATGACGGCATGAGCGACCCATTTGGCGAGATCGTCCGGATGCATGACTTCCTCTCGGGCTGGTTCCAGGGAGAGATCGCGGCGGACCGGTTCGGGCCGGATTTCGCCGACCGGATGGATCCGGAATTCGAGAATATCCAACCCTCGGGCCGCGTCCTGACCAAGCCGGATCTGGTCGAGGCGATCCGCAAGGGACATGGCGCCAATCCCGAGTTTGAAATCGCCATCGAGGAGCCACGGATCCTCGGCTCCTGGCCCGGGCTGATCCTGGCGGGCTATGTCGAGTATCAGACCGGCGCGCGCGATTCCGCGGCCGAGAACCGCCGCCGTTCGACCGTCCTGTTCGCCGATGACGGCAGCACCCTCACCTGGCGCTACCTGCAGGAGACAGGGCTGCCAGGCTGAGCAACCCCGCGCTGCCAAACATGGTAAACACCGCCAAGTCGGGGCGTCTGCCGGTGGACCTCCCCAAATTCAGCCGTTAACGTTTGCGGCATTAATTTGCTTGGCAGGTGGGGACTTCTGTATGACCGAGATTACCGGAACGCTCAGCAACGCTTTCGACCGGGACACGTACCGTCTGGTGCTGGATGCGGACACGACCTACACGGTTCGCTCGCTCTCGAACCCAAACATCATCAGCGAGGACCTGACGGTCTACAGCGTCGACGAACGTGGCATCTCGGAACTGTTCCTGCCCTATACCGGCTTTGGCACCTCGGGCTTTGACCGGGGCGACATCACCGCGACTTTCACGACGCTGCCGGGGCGGACCTATTTCGTCACCTTCTCCGGAAATTCCGGCACCGACGCCGAGTATACGCTGGCCATCGACGAAATTGCCGACGACGCGCCCGATAACGCAAAGACAACGCTCAGCCTGTCGCTGGGCGAAAGCGAAGCGGGCCGGTTCGAGACGGTCACCGACCGCGACTGGGTGCTGCTGGATGTGGACCCCGGCCAATCCTATCGGTTGACCTCGAACTTCAACTTTATCTCGGCGACGATGAGCGTGATCGGCCTCGACGCGAATGGAGAGCTGGTCCGCGGGCCCTTCCTGTTCCCGGTCCGCAGCAACAATCCAGCCGATACGGTTAACTTCTCGGCCGAAGCGGGGATCACCTACTACGCCGTGGTCAACAATCTCGGCACTCAATTGCCGTTCAACGACACGCTCGAATGGGTAATGAACCTCTCGCTGCTGCCGGGGGATGCGCCCAACAACACGACCACCACGCTGGAGCTGGCGGCCAGCGAGACGCTGACCATCGCCTATGAGACCCCCGCGGACAATGACTGGATCCGGCTGGATGTCGACCCGGGCGATTCCTACCGGATCGATGCCGAGACGACGTTCCAGATCCTGCGGGTCGATCCCGCAACGGGCGTGGTGCTGGACACCTCGAACCCTTCGATCAATTTCTCGCGCACGCAGACCTTCAGCCCGGAGATCGGGTTCGATTACTATATCCAGACCTTCAGCGGGGACGCCGCCGGGCTCTATGATTTCACTCTGACGGAGATCGAAGACGACGAGCCTGACAATATCACCACGCCCGTCGTCCTCGACCTCAATGGCCCGGTATTCGCCTCACGCGAGGGCGCGTCGGATGTCGACTATATCCGCCTCGATCTGCCTCCCGGCGCGTCCTATGTGATCGAAGCGCGTCGCTCTTTTGATGAGACGATCTTCGACACAGCGCCGGTTCCGTTCGAGATCATCTCCAGCGCCGAGGAGTTCGGGTCCAGCTTTGGCCGCACGATTGATGAGACGACGCCGTTCCTGCCACCTTTCGTCCGATTTGGCGAAGTGGGAGATGGCCGTCTGGACTACACCGAAGGCAGCAGCGGTCTGGGCTCGAGCGGGACGGTCATTTTGACGCCAGAGGAGGGGGTCACCTACCACCTCGTCACCGCCCGGAACGGGTCCAGCGGCGAATATGCGGTAACCGCCGAGGTGATCGCCGATGTGCCCGACAATGCCTCGACCACCAGCTTCATTGCGCCGAATTCGACCATTCTGGGCATCTACGAAGCGGGCAACGACCAGGATTGGGTGCGGATCGATGTGGATCCCGGCGAGACGGTTTTGCTGCAGATCACCAATTCGCTCGACACCAGCATGAAGATATATGCCGTCGACGATGTCACCGGAGAGGTGGTGTTTCTGCACGAGGACGGTGGGACCCGCCCCTTCTCGGACAGCTCGGTCTTCGCGCAGACGATGGTGACAGGTCAAGCCGGCGTGACGATCTATGCCCAGATCGCCATCTCGAACAGCCGGATCGGTCAGGTCGAAACTTACACCCTCTCCTCCACCCCCATCGCCGATGACGCCCCGGATGCGCCGGGATCCGCGGCGTTTTTCTTTGGCATCGAGAACGAGGCGGGGACCGAGGCGGCGGATGTCTTGCGCGGCAATGCCACGGATGAGGCGTTCGATGGCAAGGGCGGCAATGATCAGATCTTTGGCCGGTTGGGGGATGATTTCCTCAGCGGCGGCGCGGGGAATGACACGCTGGATGGCAGCGGGGGCAATGACTCCCTGCTCGGTGGTTCGGGCAACGACCTCCTGATCGGCGGCAACGGGGCGGATTTCTTGGATGGCGGTGCCGGGCGCGACACGGCCTCCTATGCCGATACCAACCGGCGGGTGCAGGCGGATCTCGAGAATCGCTTCACCGGAGGCAATGACGCGCGTGGCGATATCCTCACCGATATTGAGGATCTGATCGGCAGCCTCAGCAATGACAGCCTGCGCGGCGACAGCGAGGACAACACGCTGACCGGGCTGAATGGCTCGGACCGGCTGTTTGGCCGGGGTGGCGATGACAGCCTGATCGGAGGCACGCTGAACGACGTGCTCTACGGCAATGCCGGGGCCGACGAGATGTCCGGCGGCGCGGGCAATGACCGCTATATCTATTTCGCCGCCAGCGACAGCCGCGTGGGCGGTCGCGATCGCGATGTGATCACCGATTTCGACGTCCAGGGGAACGACCGGATCGAGCTGTTCCGGCTGGACGCCGACATCACCCGCGGCGGCAACCAGGCCTTCGATTTCATCGGCAGCGCAGGGTTCTCGGGCACGGCGGGCGAGATCCGCTTTTTCCAGTCGGCCAATAACGGGTTCACCCTGATTCAGGCCGACCATGACGGCGACCGGGTGCAGGATTTCCAGATCGAACTGACCGGATTGGTGGACCTTACGGCCAACGACTTCCTCCTCTGACACCCGCAGGACGTGGAGGGATCGTCGTAAGGTTGCGGCATGACGATTGAGAGGGTCTGCGCGAGCGTGTAACCTGAGCCGATCAGGAGGCACGCCATGGCCCTCGCGCGTATCCCGAAGACCATCCTCTCAGCGAGACGAGCGCGCCCTGCCCGGCCTGCGGCGCGGCAAGCGCAAGCA
The DNA here is from genome assembly GCA_038524325.1 of Pseudomonadota bacterium. Taxonomy (GTDB): domain Bacteria; phylum Pseudomonadota; class Alphaproteobacteria; order Rhodobacterales; family Rhodobacteraceae; genus Thermohalobaculum. The sequence goes on along the minus strand of JBCBIS010000021.1, from coordinate 1,978 downwards.
TCTTGCATGCCCCAGATCCAGCGCAAACCCGGCTGCAGTTGTGGCGGCTTCTGCCCGACCTGCGCGGCAAAAGAAGACGGGCTGACAATCGGCCAGCCCGGCGATCAGTTCGAGCGTCAGGCAGACAGCGTGGCCGCCAAGGTCATGGGGATGCCCGAGGACGCGCTGGACCGCCTGGACCACGATGCTTCGGGCGACATGCAGGCGTCGCCTCCGCTTGAGGAGGCCGGCACGCCGGATCTGCAAGCCTCGTTCCAGCCGCACCCCGCCGCACCCCCGCCGAAAGCAAGACCGGGTGGTGCGCCCCAAGCGGCAGCCGCGAGCCGCCTCGATCTCGGCGGCGCGGGCCGCCCCCTGCCCCGGACCGAGCGGCGCTTCTTCGAGCGCCGCCTCGGCGCCCCGCTCGGCCATGTCCGCCTGCATGACGGCGCCAAAGCCGCATCGCAGGCCAAGCGGTTCCAGGCCGCGGCCTTCACGCATCGCAACCACATCGCTTTTGCCGCAGGCGCCTATCGACCCGGCACGGCGGAGGGGCGCCATCTGTTGGCGCATGAACTCGTCCATGTGCTGCAACAGGGCAAAGGCGGGCCTGCGCTGCAACGCATGCCCGACGATGCCTGGCAGAACACCTGGGATGGCGACGACACCTGGGTCGATCCCTGCACCCGCTTCGGCAAGACCCGCGGCATGTGCCGGGGCTTCACGACCCGGCTGGGCTTTGCTCAGACGATCCCCCGCCCCTGCATGACGATGCTCGGCCAGCCCGGCACCTGCCAGTACACCAGCGCCGGCTGCCGCTGCATGCCAAAGGGCAGGCCCCCACCGGTTGTCTTCGTGCCGCAGACCGCGAAGGACCGGGTCAAGCAGGACGCCTATGAGGACAAGCGGAACCATCGCCGGGTGACCGGTTGGGAATGGGTGCCGAGCCTGAGCCAGGTGCTCTGGGCGCTCTGGATCCTCGGCCTCTCGCTCTCGGTCGCGGCCACGGTTCTGCTGGCCCTCGCCAGCCCCGACCCGTTCACCAAGATGCTGTCGACAGGCCTCGCATATGGCAGGGTCGTCGCCTTGCTGGTCGCGCTGGGATACTCGAAAGCGCAGATCAACAAGATGCGCGCGGCATCGAAAGGCGCGTGAAATTGCACTGACCACTTGAATATGGCACTATAATGCCTCCTCTAAGAGGTGGTTATGGCTATATCTCGCAGACTCACCGGCAGAACGCAAAGCGGGAGCGTCTCGACAAGGCGGACCATACCGCCTCCGGCGAGCGCGGTGCGCCCTCCCCAAATCCAGCGAAAGGCCGGGTGCAGTTGTGGCGGCGGATGCGCAGGTTGCGAGGCCGAGGCGATGGGCCTGACCATGGGCACCCCTGACGACCGGTTCGAGCGGGAGGCGGAGGAGATCGCCAACCGTGTCGTCGGCATGGACGGCAAGGTGTGGCATGGTCCCGACACCAGCACTGCAGGCAAGGTGATGCCAGCGCCACAGGTCCAAAGGCTTCCCTCCCCCGCGGCCAGCGTTGCGCGCAAAGGCAACCCCTCCCCCAGCCGCATCGACCTCGGCGGGCCCGGGCAGCCGTTGGCCCGGGCCGAGCGACGCTTTTTTGAGCGGCAGCTCGGCGCCCCGCTCGATCATGTGCGGATCCATGATGGCATGGCGGCGGCGGCTCAGGCCAACCGCCTCCACGCCCGCGCCTTCACCCATGGCAGCCATATCGCCTTTGCCCCGGGCGCCTTCCGCCCCGGCTCGCAGGAGGGTCGCCGCCTTCTGGCCCATGAACTCATCCATGTGCTCCAGCAGCAGGGCGGCGAAGGGCCTGCTCTGCAAAGGGCCGAGACCCCCGACCGGGAGACCTATGTCGACCCCTGCGAAGTCTATAAGACGGCCCGAGAATGTGTCCCAAGGGTGCGCGGAAGAGGTCATAGGGCCCTTGGAAACTTTCCCCGGCTCAAGCCTCGGATCTGCCTGACAATCGAGA
>JBCBIS010000020.1:0-31042 GCA_038524325.1 Pseudomonadota bacterium | reverse complement strand
CTCCGGCACCACCACGAATTCAGCGAAGCTGCCCGCGCGGTGGACGCCGAGGCCCAACGTGTTGCGGCAAAGATGCGCCCGACCCGCGCGGCAGTTGCGGCAGACACCGCAGGTGATGTGCCCCTCGGCCGAGACGCGCTGCCCGATCTGGTATTTCGTGACCGCCGCCCCGGTCTCGGCGATCTCGCCGCAGAATTCATGGCCGGTGGCGATGCCGATGGGCACGGTTTTGGCCGCCCAATCGTCCCAGTTCCAGATATGCACATCGGTCCCGCAGATGGCGGATTTCCGGACTTGGATCAGGACCTCGCGTGGGCCGGGCTCGGGCACCGGGAGCTGTTGCAGCCAGAGGCCCTCACGTGGTTCGGCTTTGACCAGGGCGGTCATCATGTTGGACATGCTCGGCTCCGGTCAGGCGATGACGCCCATCTCGCACCCCGTCTCGGCAAAGGCGGCGAGGGCGCGGTCGATATCTGTGCGGGAATGGGCGGCGGACATTTGGGTACGGATGCGAGCAGTGCCTTTGGGCACCACCGGATAGGAGAAGGCAATCACGTAGACGCCTTTCGCCAGCATCCGCTCGGCGAATTCGGCGGCCAGGGCGGCATCTCCCAGCATGACCGGGATGATCGGATGGTCCCGGCCCGCCAGGGTGAAGCCAAGCGCCGTCATCTCGCGCCGGAAATGGGCGGCATTGTCGGCAAGCTGTTGGCGCAGCGCATCCCCCGCCGCGACCAGGTCAAAGACCCGCAGCGAGGTGGCGGCGATCACCGGGGCCAGCGTGTTGGAAAACAGATAGGGACGCGAGCGTTGGCGGAGCCAGTCCACCACCTCGCGCCGGCCGGAAGTGTAGCCGCCCGAGGCGCCACCCAGCGCTTTGCCAAGTGTCCCGGTCAGGACATCCACCCGCCCCTCGACCCCGCAATATTCCGGCGTGCCGCGGCCGTGGCCCCCCAGGAAACCAGTGGCGTGGCAGTCGTCGACCATGACCATGGCGTCATACCGCTCGGCCAGGTCGCAGATCGCGCCCAGATCCGCGATCACACCGTCCATCGAGAACACCCCATCGGTGGCGATCAGGCGGAACCGGGCGTCCGCGGCCTCCTTCAACCGCGCTTCCAACTCGGCCATGTCGTTGTTGGCATAGCGCAGGCGGCGGGCCTTGCTGAGGCGGATGCCGTCGATGATGCTGGCATGGTTGAGCGCGTCGGAAATCACCGCATCCTCGGGCCCGAGGATTGTTTCGAACAACCCGCCATTCGCGTCGAAGCACGACGGATAGAGGATCGTGTCCTCGGTGCCCAGAAAGGCGCTGATCCGGTCCTCCAGCGTCTTGTGCTCCTCCTGCGTGCCGCAGATGAAACGGACCGAGGCCATGCCGAACCCATATCGGTCCAGCGCCTGCTTCGCCGCCTCGCCCAGATCGGCATTGTCCGCCAGCCCGAGATAGTTGTTGGCGCAGAGGTTCAGCACCTCCGCCCCGCCGGTGGCGATCACCCCGGCCTGTTTCGAGGTGATCACCCGCTCGGTCTTGTAGAGGCCAGCGCCGCGCAGCCCGTCCAACTCGCCTCTCAAATGGTCGATGAAAGCGGCGGTCATGCCGGTCCTCCCACTATCCGCACCGGGCGGCGCTTGCGGCCCCAATCGCCCGGCGGCCCGTCAAAGACCCCCGGCAGCGGCGTGCCGCATTCGGTGCAGGCCCCGCTGGCATCCAACCGCCAATCCGACAGCTCGTACCAGTCCCGGCCGATCACCCGCGCCCCACATCTCGCGCAATAGGAGGATTGCGCCGCCTTCTGATGGACATTGCCGACATAGACATGGGCGAGACCGACCTCGCGCGCGATATCGCGCGCCGCCAGCAGGGTCTGCGGCGGGGTGCGAGGTTTGTCGAGCATCCGGAAATCCGGGTGGAACGCGCTGAAATGCACCGGCACGTCGGGCGTCAGCCTGGTGGCGACCCATTCGGCGAGGCGGCGGATCTCCTCCGGCCCGTCATTCTCACCTGGGATCAACAGCGTGGTGATCTCGACCCAGACATCGGTGCGGTGAACGAGGTATTCCAGCGTCTCCAGCACGGGTTGCAGGTGCGAGCCGGTGATCTGGCGATAGAACCGCTCGGTAAAGGCCTTCAGATCGACATTGGCCGCGTCGATGAATTCGAAGAACTCCGCCCGCGGCGCCTCGCAGATATAGCCCGCCGTGACCGCCACCGATTTGATCCCCCGCGCCCGGCAGGCGCGGGCAGTGTCGACGGCGTATTCCAGAAAGATCACCGGATCGTTGTACGTGAAGGCGACCGAGCGGCAGCCGCCGTTCCGGGCCGCGTTCGCCAGCATCTCGGGGCTGGCGCGCTGCATCAGCCGGTCCATCTCGCGGCTCTTCGACATATCGTGGTTCTGGCAGAACTTGCAGGCGAGGTTGCAACCCGCAGTGCCAAAGCTCAGCACCGGGGTGCCCGGCAGGAAATGGTTCAGCGGCTTTTTCTCGATCGGGTCGATGCAGAAGCCCGAGGAGCGGCCATAGGAGGTCAGGACCACGCCCTCGGTCTCGGCGGCGCGCACGAAACACATCCCACGCTGGCCGGGTTTCATGCGGCAAAGGCGCGGGCAGACCTGACATTCGATCCGACCATCGTCCAACTTCTCCCAGTGACGGCCGGGCACCACGCCAGGGTCGGTTTCGAGCGCCATTGATCTTCCTCGCGGCTCGCCAAATCGGATGGGGCCATGGTAGGTTGGTTCGCGCAAAGGGGCCAGAGTCATGCGGATCCAAAAACCTGTGGTTGCAGGCACTTTCTACCCAGCAGAACCGGCAGCCTTGCATCGAATGACAGCTGAACTCCTCGCTGCGCGCGAGGGTCGGGTCGTGCCAACCCCCAAAGCCTTGATCCTGCCCCATGCCGGCTATCGATTCTCGGGGGCCGCCGCCGCTGCCGGTGTGTCGCGCCTCGCAACGGATGCGGGTATCGAGCGGGTCGTGATCCTCGGCCCCTCGCATTACCACCGGTTCGAGGGGATCGCGCTGCCCGCCGCGGAAGCGTTGGAGACCCCGCTCGGCACCCTGCCAGTCGATGCCGCCGCCGCCGCCTTGCTGGACTTGCCGGAGGTGAATGTGGTCGAGCAGGCTTTTTCCCGGGAACATGCGATCGAGGTGGAACTTCCGCTCCTCCAGGCCAGGATCGGCGGATTTGCCGTGCTCCCCCTGGTGGTCGGGAAGATCGAGACCGAGCGCCTGGCCGAGATCCTCCAGGCCGTCTGGGGCGGCGCCGAGACGCTGGTGGTGATCTCCACCGATCTCACCCATTTTCTGACGGCCGAAGCCTGCCGCGAGATCGATCTTCAAACCGCCAGGAAGGTCGAACTGGCCGATCCCGTGGGGCTGACATCGGCCGAGGCCTGCGGCGTGAGGCCCCTGGCCGCCTTTCTGACCCTGGCCCATCGCCACGGGCTGCGGGTGACCCGCCTGGCGCTGACGCATTCGGGCAAGGCCACGGGCGACCTGGCGCGGGTCGTGGGGTATGGTGCCTGGATGGCGCATTGGCCGCGCCAGCAGACTTTGGCGGAAGACCTGCGGCTCGAGACACTCGAGATCGCCCGCAAAGCACTGATCAGCCGGGCCGCGCGGGGCAAGACGCCCGGTATCCAACTTTCAAGTTTCGCTCAACCGCTGCAAACGACGGCGGCCAGCTTTGTCACCCTCACGAAAGCCGACAAATTGCGTGGCTGCATCGGGTCGCTGAAAGCCCACCAGCCCGCCATTCAGGACATCGTGATGAATGCGGCAAAAGCCGGTTTCGAGGACCCTCGTTTCAGCGCGATGACGACCGAGGAAATCGCCGAAACTGAGATCGAGATCGCCCTGCTCAGCCGCCCGGCCCCAATGGCATTCTCCGGAGAAGGCGATCTGCTGGAGCAATTGCGCCCGGGCGAGGACGGCCTGATCCTCCAATCTGGGACGCATAGGGGCACCTTTCTGCCCAAGGTCTGGTCCAGCCTGCGAGACAGGAAGAGCTTCTGGCACGGACTGAAGAAAAAGGCCGGTTTGCCGGTCGACGATTGGAGCGTTGATATGAAGGTCTGGCGCTACTCCACCGAAACCTTCGGGACCGAACCGCGCTGAGTGACCCTTTGGCCGGAATGGCCGGGGGGGGGACCACCGTGCCGCTCCTTGCGGAGCGCCGCCGCTGCCCACCCACCCGGCCATTCCCTTTTCCGTCCCCAGTGTTAACCGCCCGGTGATAACCGCCAATGATCACCAGACCGCATCACGTGGACAGCGTTTGGCTGGGTGGGTGGGCAGTCGTGCCTCGGCCCGCTAGGGCCGTGCACGCTGGGCGCCCGCCCGGCGAAACGCTGTCCGCCCTCTCTACCGTGGCGCCATCCGGATCGCGCCGTCGAGCCGGATCGACTCGCCGTTCAACATCGGATTATCGACGATGTGTCCAACCAAGGCTGCGAATTCCTCCGGGTGGCCCAGGCGCGGCGGAAACGGCACCTGATTGCCCAGGCTCTCCTGCACCTCATCGGGCAAGCCCCGCAGCATCGGCGTGCCGAACAGACCGGGCGCGACAGCCACAACGCGGATCGCCTCGCGTGCGAGGTCCCGCGCCATCGGCAGGCTCAATCCGGCCACCCCGGCTTTCGAGGCCGCATAGGCCGCCTGTCCCATCTGCCCGTCCCAGGCTGCGACCGACGCCGTGTTGACGATCACCCCGCGTTCCCCATCCGGCCCCTCAGGCTCCAAAGCGACCATCCCCGCAGCACTTTGCGAGGCCACATGGAACGTGCCGATCAGATTGACCCCGATCACCTTCGCGAACAGATCCGGATCATGCGCCTGCCCCTTCCCGACGGTCTTCGACGCCGGGGCGATGCCAGCGCAATTCACACAGATCCGCTCACCGCCATGGGCAGCACGCGCCATGGCAAACCCCTTTGCCACACTCTGGGGATCGGACACATCGACCGCAGCGAACACGCCGCCAATGCCGGCGGCCACCGCCTCGCCCCGTCCGCGGTCCATATCGAACAGCGCGACCCGGGCCCCGAGCGCGGCCAGGTGGCGCGCCACCGCTTCGCCGAGGCCCGAGGCGCCGCCGGTCACCACCGCGGCCATCTTGCCGGAGATCTCCATCTCAGCCGCGCTCCAGGGCGATCGCGGTGCCCTCGCCGCCACCGATGCAGATCGCGGCGACACCCTTGTGCAGTTCTGCCGCCTCCATCGCATGCAGCAATGTCACCAGGATCCGCGCACCCGACGCGCCGATCGGGTGACCCAGGGCACAGGCGCCGCCGTTCACGTTCAGCTTCTCACGCGGCACGCCCATCTCGGCCATGAAGGCCATCGGCACCACGGCGAAGGCCTCGTTCACCTCCCAGAGATCGACATCCTCGACGGCCCAGCCCGCCTTCTCCAGGACCTTGCACGCCGCGGGGACCGGGGCGGTCGTGAACAGCCCTGGCACCTGGGCATGGCTGGCATGGCCCAGGATACGGGCGCGGATGGTCAGGCCCGCCGCCTCTGCCGCGCTTTCGCGCATCAGGACCAGGGCCGCCGCCCCGTCCGAGATCGACGAGGAATTCGCCGGCGTAACCGTCCCACCGGCGCGGAACGCCGGTTTCAGATGCGGGATCTTGTCCGGGCGCGCTGTCTTCGGCTGCTCGTCCTCGGCCACAACCGTCTTGGGTTTGCGCCCCTGCATCGTGACCGGCGCGATCTCGGCGGCAAAGCGCCCCTCGCTCTGCGCGGCCAAAGCGCCCGACAACGACGCGAGCGCATAGGCATCCTGCCGCTCGCGGGTGAACTGATAGGTCTCGGCGCAATCCTCGGCATAAGTGCCCATCAGACGGCCCGGCTCATAGGCGTCCTCCAGCCCGTCGAGGAACATGTGATCTTGCATCACCGCATGGCCGAGCCGCGCGCCGCCGCGCATTTTCGGCGCCAGATAGGGGGCGTTGGACATGCTCTCCATCCCGCCTGCAACAATCACCCGGCCCTGGCCAGCCAGCAGCGCATCATGCGCCATCATGGCGGCCTTCATGCCCGAGCCGCACATCTTGTTGAGGGTCGTGGCAGGGACATCCTCGCCCAACCCGGCATGGAACCCGGCCTGTCGCGCCGGGGCCTGGCCCTGGCCCGCCGGCAGAACGCAGCCCATCAACAGCTCATCGACCTGGTCGGCAGCGACACCGGCACGGTCAAGCGCCGCCTTGATCGCGACCCCTCCCAATTCAGACGCCGTCGCGCCCGACAATGCGCCCTGAAACCCGCCCATCGGCGTTCGCTGGGCCCCGACGATCACAATCGGGTCGGTCATGCTGCAATCTCCTCTCGCCAGATCCGTCTGAGGGAGTGACATAAGCCCCAGGGCAGCGCAAGCTGGGGTAGAGAGGAGTTCCCATGCAAGCCGAAATCGCATCCCCACTGCCATTCGAGACCGTCGAGACCAACGAGATCCGGATCGGGCTGATCTGCCTCGCCAGCGATGCCACGATCGAACGCGAGTTCCGGGCGGTGCTGGCCGCTGCACCGGGCGGGATCGGCCTGCTACAGGCGCGGATTGCGAACGATCCGGTGATCTCTCCCGAAACCCTCGCGGCGATGGGGCCGCGGATCACCCAGACCACCGCCACCCTGCTGCCGGGAGAGCGGTTCGACGCGATCGCTTATGGTTGCACCTCGGCGACCATGGTTCTGGGACCGGACAGCGTGACGGCCGCGATCTCGGCCGCGAAACCGGACACGCCGGTGACCACACCGGCGACGGCGGCGGTCGCGGCGATGGAGCGCTTGGGCATCCGTCGGCCGGCCGTGCTGACCCCCTACGCACCGGAGGTCAATCGCGTGGTGCGGGACTTCCTGATCGCGGCGGGGTTGGAGATCGCCGCTTTCGCGTCGTTCGAAGAACCCGATGACCGGATCGTTGCCCGGATCGCGCCCGAAAGCCTGGCCGCAGCGGTGCGGCAATTGGCGGGGACCGGGGCGGATGGGATTTTCGTCTCGTGCACCGCCATCGGAATGCTCGATCAGATCGCCGCGCTGGAGGCCGAGATCGGCCTGCCGATCCTCAGCTCGAACCAGGCGCTGGCGTGGGATGCGCTCAGACTGGCGGGACGCGAGGATGGGGTACCGGGCCTCGGCAGGCTGTTCGCGCCGGGGCGGCCGAGCCGCGCGGCCTAGGCCGGACCGCCGCGCCCATCGGCGGGTGCTGGCGCCTCGACCGAGCTGGCGGCGACCTCGATCAGGCAGGCGGCGATGATCATGCTGGCTCCGATCCACTCCACGAGCCCCATCTGCTCCTCGGGCAGGAAAATGCTGGCAGTGATCACGGCGACCAGCGCTTCGGACATCATCAAGAGGCCCGCCCGCCCCGGGAACAGGAATTTCTGCGCCCAGAAGATGATCCAGACCGTCGGCAGGATCAGCCCGACCGAGGCCGCCGCCGCCAGCGGCAGCGCGGCCAGGGCATCGCCCCGCGCGGGCAGTTCGGCAGGCCCGAAGGTAAGGGCGACCAGGGCCGCAATCGCCGCCGTAAAGGCGAACTGAAACGTCGCCATCGGCGCCAGCGGCACATCGTCGAACCGGCGGATCAGGGTCGCAGCCACTGCCCAGGCAATGCCAGAGAGAAAGGCCAGCAGATCGCCGATATTCAACGCGATCTCCTCGCCCTGACCACCGCCAAGCAACAGGCCCATTCCCAACAGCCCGATGACAATCGCCGCCCAGCGCCCAGTCGTCACCCGCTCTCCCAGCCAGATCATCCCCAGAATCGTGGACCACACCGGCGTGAGATAGAACAACAGCGTCGCGCGCAGCACGGTCGAGTAGACCAGCCCCGAGGCATAAAGCGCGAGCCCTGCGCCGGCGAAGATGCCGATCAGCAGAGCCCTGCGCATCTGCGTGTCGGTGCTGCGGCGCTGCAACAGCATCAGGGGCACCAGCAAGACCAGCGGCGGCAGGTTGAGCAGAGTCACGGACCAGCCGCCCTCGACCCCGCCAGCCTCGAAGACCCGCAAGGGCACCCAATAGAGCCCCCAGACCGAGGCACAGACGAAGACGGCGATCGACGCTGTCCGGGTGGAGGGGATACCGAGGGAGACCATCCCCCCTCTTCGCGCCGCAACACGCCCTTGGCAAGAGAAAGTCATCGTCCGGCGCGCCACGCGGGCGCAGGAGCGGCCTAGACCCTCTGCTGCGCCCGCGTGGTGCGCCGGGTCGCCAGCAAAAGATTGGTCTCCGAGGCGGCAATCCCCTCGACCTCGCGGATCTGGCGCAGCACGACGTCCAGCGCGGCAAGCGTCTCGGTACCCAGCTCGACAATCACGTCCCAGCGGCCATTGGTGGTGTGGATGGCCGTGATCTCGGGGATCCGGCCCAGCCGGGCGATTACCCGCTCGGCGCCGCGCCCCTCGATCGCGATCAACATCAGGCCGCGCACCGGACTGTCCTGCGCATCCGCACGGGTGACGGCGGTGTAGCCCAGGATCTCCCCCGCCTGCTCCAACCGCTCCATCCGCGCCCGCACCGTGGCCCGAGCAACGCCCAGCGTGGCCGCAAGCTCCGAGATGCTCGCCCGCGCATTGCGGCGGAGAGCCAGCAATAGGTCGTCATCGAGGCGATCTCGCAAAACGGAAATTTTATCTGCCATATTGGAAGAATTACCAGCCATAATGCGCAAATTCCAGTCTTTCGACTGCCATCAGAGGAGCACATCCTCTGGGGCACTTAGAGTCAGGACAGCGACATGACCACATTTCAAACTTGTATCCTCATCGGCGCCCCTGCCGAAACCGGCGCCAGCCAGCCCGGCTGCCTGATGGGCCCCGATGCGCTGCGCACCGCTGGTCTGGCCACCCAACTGCAGGCGCTCGGTCATCGGGTCGAGGATCTCGGCAACCTCGCTGCCCGCAGCGTTTCCGAGACCGCGCATCCCAATCCCGCGCTCAGCAATCTCTCCAGCGCCATCGGCTGGGTCGAGACTCTGCGCGAGGCGGCCTATACCGCCAGCGCCGAGGGCCGGTTCCCGATCTTCCTCGGCGGCGACCATTCGATCTCGGCGGGCAGCATCGCGGGGATCGCGCAGCGCCGGGCCGAGGAGGAACGCCCCCTCTTCGTGCTGTGGCTCGATGCCCATCCCGACATCCACGATCTGTCCACCACCGCCAGCGGCAATCTGCATGGCGTGCCGATCGCCTATCTGACAGGGCGGCCCGGCTTCGACGGGATCTATCCGCGCCTGCCGGCGAAGGTCGCGCCAGAGCGGATCTGTATGATGGGGATCCGCTCGGTCGACCCGGCGGAACATGACCACCTGATCGTCGGCGGCATCACCGTCCACGATATGCGCCGGATCGACGAGGATGGGGTCGCCCCCCTGCTCCGCGCCTTTCTGGCCGAGGTGGCGGCGGCGGACGGCACCATCCACCTCTCGTTCGATGTCGATTTTCTCGACCCCGAAATCGCGCCCGCTGTCGGGACGACCGTGCCGGGTGGAGCGACCTTCCGCGAAGCGCATCTGATCATGGAAATGCTGGCCGATTCAGGCCGGGTCCGTTCGCTTGACCTGGTCGAGCTCAATCCCTTCCTGGACGAGCGCGGCCGCACGGCGACCCTGATGGCAGATCTGACGGCCAGCCTGATGGGCCGCAAAGTGATGGATCGACCGACCAAACCCTATTGACCGCAGCCCCCCGGTTCTGCGGCTGGGGGGCTGGGGGGTGGCGGGCGGGAGCGACGGCGCCCCGGCGCGCCGCAGAACCGGAGACAAAGATGACAGCCCAAGACCTGATTGCCACCGAAACCCGCCTCGGGGCCCATACTTACAAGCCGCTCGATGTGGTGCTCAGCCGCGGCGAGGGCGTGCATGTCTGGGATGTCGACGGAACACGCTATCTCGACTGTTTGTCGGCCTATTCCGCGGTCAACCAGGGCCATTGCCACCCGAAAATCCTGGCCGCGATGATGGAGCAGGCGGGCAAGCTCACTCTCACCTCCCGCGCCTTCCACAACGACCAGCTCGCCGGCTTCTACGAGGAGATCGCCACTCTCACCGGTTCGCACAAAGTACTGCCGATGAATTCCGGCGCCGAGGCGGTGGAGAGCGCGCTCAAAGCCGTGCGCAAATGGGGCTACGAGACCAAGGGCGTGCCGGAGGGACAGGCCGAGATCCTGGTCTGCACCGGGAATTTCCACGGCCGCACCCTGGGTGTGGTCGGCTTTTCGACCGATCCGGTGGCCCGCGGCGGCTTCGGCCCCTTCGCGCCCGGTTTCCGCACCGTGCCCTTTGGCGACCTCGCCGCCTTCGAGGAGGCCATCACGCCGAACACGGTGGCCTTCTTGGTTGAGCCGATCCAGGGCGAGGCCGGGGTGATCATCCCGCCCGAGGACTACTTCCCCAGCGTGCGCCAGCTCTGCACCGAGCATAACATCACCCTGATCCTGGACGAGATCCAAAGCGGGCTCGGACGCACGGGCAAGCTGCTGGCCGAGCAGCATGAGGGCATCGAGGCCGATGTCACCCTGGTCGGCAAGGCGCTGTCCGGCGGGTTCTATCCGGTTTCCGCCGTGCTCTCGAATTCCGAGGTTCTGGGCGTTCTCCGCCCCGGTCAGCACGGCTCGACCTTCGGTGGCAATCCGCTGGCCTGCGCCGTGGCCCGCGCGGCGCTGCGGGTTCTGGTCGAGGAGGGGATGATCGAGAATTCCGCCGCCATGGGCGCGCGCTTCAAGGCCGGTCTCGAGGCGATCCGCTCCAACGCGGTCAAGGAGGTGCGCGGCCGCGGCCTGATGCTGGCCGTCGAACTCCACCCCGAAGCCGGCGGCGCACGGCGCTATTGCGAGGCGTTGAAGGCGCAGGGGATCCTCGCCAAAGACACCCATGAGCATTCCATCCGCATCGCTCCACCCCTGGTCATCACCGCCGATCAGGTGGATTGGGCGCTGGAGCGGTTCAACACCGTGCTCACCCAATTGCCCGCCGCCTGAGCGGGCCCCGCGCGAAATACATCTTTGACGTGTGAGCCAGCCCACAGAAACCGGAACAGGGGTCTCCTATCACGCTGCCCAGATCTGCATGCGAGAGGAGAACCCGATGCCAGATATGACCGATCCAAGGGCCGAGACCCTGGACGCGCCCAGCATGGCCCAAACTGCCGTGGAAGGGCGCCTTCTGCTGAGCTACTACGCCCATATCGACCTCGACACCCTGTCGCCCGAGCGCGATGTCGCCTTTGTCTACCGCCCCGCGACGCGGTATTGGGGGCTCTGCGATGCGGGCCGGGCGCTGCGCGAACAGCTCGAATACGCGCTGCATCTGGTCAATCAGCATGTAAACGATCCCGCCGCCCGGACCAAGGACCGCCGCGCACTGCTCGAGATCGCGCAATTCGGCCTGCAAGGCCGCGCCGCCAATCCGCAGGAAGGCCTGGCCAAGCTGGAAGCGTTCAAGACCCGGCTCGACTCTCGGCTGAAAAAGGCGCGCGACGGGTTTGCAAAACGCACCAACCGGGCGAGCCTGTGGGTTCTGGCGATCTCGGCGCTGGCCGCCACTGTCATTGGTCTCTGGGGCAAGTGGAGCGCCGAGGGCCTTGCGGCCGCCAGCGCCTTGCTGATGACCGCCCCGCTGGATCTGGCAGTCGATGCCAGCGGCAACCCGGCGCCGATCGACATCAACGCGGCGATGACCACCCTTTTCGTCTTCTTTTACGGCGGGGTTGGCCTGGCGCTGGGCGAGATCTTCACCGCCATGCGCGAAAGCGCTCAGCCTCGGTTCGAGCAGTTCCAGTCCAATCCGCGGTTCCGTTTCAGCCCGCTGCGCCGCTGGGTCTTTATCTTCGCGGCCTGGGCGATCCTGCTTTATCTGGTCAGCCATGACTGGATCGTCTTCGGCATCGGCGATGCCAGCGTGAACGGTGTTATGGACGCCCCGCTGACGGCGCCTCTGCTGGGCCTGGTGACGACGATCTGCTTCAACATGATCACCGAGGCGATCTCGACCCGGGCCGAGCGGCAGATGCTGCGCAACAAGCCCGCCGGCTGATCTCCGCAAAGGCCGCAAAGCACGCCTGGGCCAGGGCGTGCTTTCCCGCGCCTCCGCTCTTTGTCACCGAACCGCAACAAAGCGATTGCGCGGCGCAGCAAAACTTGCCAGCGTGCCGGAGACGGAGGGGAGATGCACGACACCACGGCCACGCTGCTCGCGGAAGATATCCACAAGAGCTTCGGCAGCTTGCATGTGCTGAAGGGGATCGACCTCGCCGCCCATCAGGGGGATGTGATCTCGATCCTGGGGTCGTCGGGCTCGGGCAAGTCCACATTTCTGCGCTGCATCAATTTTCTCGACGCGCCGGATCGCGGGCGGATCGTCTTGGGGGGCGAGGAGGTGCGGGTGCGCACCGACCGCAGGGGCCGCAGGGCGGGGGCCGATCCGCGCCAGATCAACCGGCTGCGCGCGAAGCTGGGCATGGTGTTCCAGCAGTTCAACCTCTGGTCGCACATGACCGTCTTGCAAAACGTGATGGAGGGGCCGGTCCAGGTGCTGGGCGGCGACAAGGCGGCGGTGCAGGACGAGGCGATGGCGGTGCTCGAAAAAGTTGGCATCGCCGCCAAGGCCGAGAATTATCCCAGCCAGCTTTCCGGCGGGCAGCAGCAGCGCGTGGCCATCGCCCGGGCGCTGGCGATGCGCCCCGAGGTGCTGTTGTTCGACGAGCCGACCTCCAGCCTCGACCCCGAACTGGTGGGCGAGGTGCTGCGCGTCATGCGCGAGCTGGCCGAGGAAGGCCGCACCATGATCGTCGTGACCCACGAGATGGGCTTTGCCCGCGAAGTCTCGAACCGCGTGATTTTCCTCCATCAAGGGGTGGTGGAGGAGGAAGGCACCCCCAAAGAGGTGTTCGAAACCCCGCAATCCGCGCGCTGCAAGGCGTTTCTGGCCAGCGCGCTCTGACAGGAGAGAGAGAATGAAACACTACGCGATGATCGCCGCCCTGGCGCTGCTGGCCGGGCCGGCCCTGGCCGATGACCATGCCGTACGGATGGGCACCGAGGGCGCCTATCCTCCGTACAATTTCATCAACGACAATGGCGAAGTCGACGGGTTCGAGCGGGAATTGGGCGACGAGCTGTGCAAACGCGCCAGCCTCGACTGCACCTGGGTGACCAATGCCTGGGACTCGATCATCCCGAACCTCGTCTCGGGCAATTACGACACGATCATCGCAGGCATGAGCATCACCGCCGAGCGCGATGAAGTGATTGATTTCACCCAGAATTACATTCCGCCAACCGAGTCGCTCTATGTCGGGCTTGCCGGCACCGAGGTCGATCTCGAGGGCGGCGTGATCACCGCGCAGGTCAACACGATCCAGGCCAGCCATATCGCCGCCTCCGGCGCCACCCTGTTGGAGTTCGCCACCCCGGACGAGACCATCGCCGCGGTGAAAAACGGCGAGGCCGACGCGGTGCTGGCGGATGACGATTTCCTCAAACCCATCGTGGAGCAGTCGAACGGCGAATTGGCCATGATCGGCGCGGTGCCGCTGGGCGGCGGCGTCGGCATGGGCGTGCGCGAGAGCGATGGGGAGCTGAAGGCCAAGATGGACGCCGCCATCGCCTCGATGAAGGCCGATGGCACGCTGAACACCATGATCAAGAAATGGTTCGGCGAGGACGCGCTGACATTCTGACCAGGCGAGGCCGCGGGATGGCCAATACCACGCCTGCCACAAAGCGCGGTCCCGGGCTCGACCCGGGACCTCGACGAGCGGTTTCAGACGGCTCGAGCAGCTCCGGGAGGTTCCGGGTCAAGCCCGGAACAGCGCTGGACGGTACCTTGGCGCTCTGTCCGACAGCGGGGCGCTGCTGATGTTCGGATTCTGCGCGGAGCCGGATCTACTGGAAGGCAGCCGCTGGCTCGCCTGCTATCTGACCACGCCAAAGCATGTCTCTTTTTACCTGAGTTTCCTCACCGTCATCAGCCTGATCCTGCTGGCCGCCCCGCTGATCCTGGTCTTCGGCTTTGCCGGAGCGTTTGCCAAACGCGCGCGCCTGCTGCCGCTGCGCTGGATCGGGGACGGGTACACAGCGATGGTGCGAGGGGTCCCGGATATCGTCTTCTTCCTCTTCGTGCCCATCGCGATGGATCAGGGGCTGGAATGGCTGCGGCACAAGATCCTCTGCCCCGAGGTCACCGAGCCGATCCGGCGCGGCAATGATTTCGTCGTCTGCCAGGCGGCCAAGCTGCCCTTGGGAGACGCGCCGGTCTGGGTACATGACCTCTATGGGTTCCTCTTGGCCCTGCTCGCCTATGCCATCGTCTTCGGCGCCTTCGCCGCCAATGTGCTCGACGGCGCGCTGCGGGCGGTGCCGAAAGGGCAGTTGGACGCAGGGGCCGCCATCGGCATGAGCCGGGGCCAGATCCTGCGCCGCATCCACCTGCCACAGATGTGGATCTATGCCCTGCCGGGTCTGTCGAACCTCTGGATGATCCTGATCAAGGCGACCCCGCTCCTGTTCCTGCTGGGCGTCGAGGATGTGGTCTATTGGGCCAAGGAACTGGGCGGGTTGAAGACCAATGCCTATGCCTATCCCCATCCCGATTGGCGGGCCTGGTATTTCGGGGCGCTGCTGATCTTCTATCTGGCGCTCACCTGGATCAGTCAGGAGGCGTTCGACCGGCTGATCGCCCGGGTCAGCCGCGGCACGGTGCGGGCATGACCTGCGGCGAGGCGCTCCAGGCCTATGCCCTGCGCTCGATCGGCTATGGCGAGCGGCTGTTGCCGCGGGCCGATATCACACTGTGCGAGCAGGTGGTGCTGATCGGCTCGGGCATGTTGTGGAACCTGTATTTCGGCGCGGTCGCCGTGGTCGTCGGGTTTGTGCTGGCGACCTTCCTGGCGCTGGGCAAGGCGGCGCCGCAGCCCTGGCTGCATCTGCCGGCCCGGGGGTTCATCTATCTCTTCCGCGGCACCCCGCTGTTTTTGCAGTTCTTCTTTGCCTATGAGTTGTTCGTGCTGTTGCCGCGCGAGGGGGTCGAGATCCCGCTGGGTCTGACCACCATCACGGCCGAGACGCGCTGGCTGACCAAGGCCTGGGCCGGGGCGCTGATCGTCCTGATCCTCAACACCACCGCCTATTCGGCCGAGATCTTCTATGGCGCCCTGCGCGCCGTGCCGCGGGGCGATATAGAGGCGGCGGCCAGCATCGGCATGTCGGGGCGCAAGCGGTTCCTCAGGATCGTCTGGCCCACTATGCTGCGCCTCGCCTGGCCCAGCTATACCAACGAGGCGATCTTTCTGTTCCACGCCACGGCGCTGGTGTTCTTCGCCAGTTTCGGTGCCTGGCGGCAACAGGGCGATGCGCTCTACTATGCCAATTACTTTGCCGAAAAGACCTTCAACCCGTTCGTCGCCTATCCCATCGTCGCCGTCTATTTCATCCTGGCGACCATGGGGATCATTGCCCTTTTCGGCCTGGCCAACCGCCGGCTGAACCGCCATCTGGCCCCCGCGTCCCGCAGCCGGATAAGGCTCCGCCCGCAACTGATGCGGTGAGCGCCCACGCCAGCCGCGCGAACGCGGCGTGGACATTGGCGGTCAACAATGCTCAGACTGCGCAAAAATCTCGGGGAGGATGTCATGCGACTCGACGGAAAACGCGCGCTGATCACGGCGGCGGGACAAGGGATTGGCCGGGCAACGGCCGAGGCATTCCATGCCGAAGGCGCGCAGGTCTTCGCGACCGATCTCGACCACGCCCTGCTGGACGATCTGCCCGAGGGGGTCGAGCGCTTCCGCCTCGACGCCTTGAACGATGACGATCTGGCCATGGGGATCGAGCGGTCCGCGCCCGATATCCTCTTCAACTGCGCCGGGTTCGTCCATAACGGCACCATCGAGCAGGCGACAGATGACGAGTTCGCCTTCGCCTTCAACCTCAATGTCCGGGCGATGTTCAAATCGATGCAACTGGCGCTGCCGGGCATGTTGGGCCGGGGCGGCGGGTCGATCATCAACATCTCCTCGGCGGTGTCCTCGATCATCGGGGCGCCGAACCGCTGCATCTATGGCGCCTCGAAGGCGGCGGTGATCGGGCTGACCAAATCGGTGGCGGTGGATTATGTGACCCAGGGGATCCGCTGCAATGCGATCTGCCCCGGCACGGTCGAGAGCCCCTCGCTGCACGAACGGCTGCGTGCAACCGGAGATTACGAGGCCGCCCGCCGTGCCTTTGTCGCCCGCCAGCCCATGGGCCGGATCGCCGAGCCGCAGGAGATCGCCCATCTCGCGGTCTGGCTGGCCAGTGACGAGAGCGCCTTCGTGACCGGCCAGGCCCATGTCATCGATGGCGGCTGGAGCGTCGCGTGAACAAGGCCGACGAAATCGCGCATGAGATCCGCGCCCAGCATCGCGAACGGCGCCGCTTCTATGCGCTGACCGGCGGGCTGGCGCCGCGTGATCTGGACGAAGCCTATGCCGCGCAGTTCGCGCTCCACCGGCTGGAGGAACGTGGCGGCCGCGGGGCGCTGGGCGGGCGCAAGATCGCGCTGGCCTCGACGGTGCAACAACAGCTCTGCGGCATCGACCACCCGATCGCTGGCGGGATCTATGCCCCCGAGATCCAGGAGAGCCCGACCGAGATCACTCTGGCCTCCTATCACGGTCTGGGCGTCGAGTTTGAACTGGCCGTCGAGATCAGCCGCGACATCACCGGGCCCGGCCATGACGCCGACAGCATCCGCGCCCATATCGGTGCCCTGCGCCCGGCCTTCGAGCTGATCATCGACCGAGAGGCGAATTACAAGACCATCGATGCCCGCACCATGATCGCCGACAATGCCTGGTGCGCCGGGGTGATCCTGGGCGACCCGATCCCTGATTGGCAGGATCTCGACATCGCCGCCCTGCCCTGCCGGCTGGAGTGGAGCGGCGAGGAGACTGCCGAGGCGATCAGCGGAGATGCCGACCCGCTCGGCTCGCTCGCCTGGGTCGCCAATCTGGTCACCGGGCATGGCGAGACGATCGAGGCGGGGGAGATCGTCATCACCGGCTCGGTCATCAAGACCCGCTATCCAAAGGGCCCGCTCAGCGCCCGCTACAGCATCAACGACACTGCGGTGGAGCTGACCATCCGCTGACCAAGGGAGAGAGAGATGAAACTTCTGCGCTATGGCGACAAGGGCGCCGAGAAGCCGGGGCTGTGGGATGGCGCGGCGATCCGCGACCTCTCGGCCCATGTCGAGGATATCGACGGCGCGGCGCTGGCGCCCGACAGCCTGGCCAAGCTGGCGGCACTCGACCCCGCCACGCTGCCGGTGGTCGAGGGCAGCCCCCGCATCGGCCCCTGTGTGGGACAGATTGGCAAGCTGGCCTGTGTGGGGCTGAACTATTCCGACCACGCGATCGAGACCGGCAACCCGATCCCCGACCAGCCGGTGCTGTTCGGCAAGGCGGTCAGCTCGGTCTGCGGGCCGAATGACGATGTCGAGATGCCCCGCGGATCGACCATGCTGGATTGGGAGGTCGAACTGGCCATCGTGATCGGCAGCGAGACCAAGAATGTCTCGGAGGCCGACGCCATGGACCATGTCGCGGGCTTCGCCGTCTTTAACGATGTCTCGGAGCGGGACTTCCAGACCAAGCGCGGCGGGCAGTGGATGAAGGGCAAGAGCCACGACACGTTCGGCCCGCTAGGCCCCTGGATGGTGACCAAGGACGAGGTGGCCGATGTCAACGATCTCGACATGTGGCTGGATGTCAGCGGCACGCGGCGCCAGACCGGCAACACCAAGACCTTCATCTTCAAACCGGCCTTCGTGGTGCATTACATCTCGCAGTATATGAGCCTGCAACCGGGCGATGTGATCCCCACCGGCACGCCTCCGGGTGTCGGCATGGGAATGAACCCGCAGGTCTTCCTGAAGAATGGCGATGTGATGGAGCTGGGCATCGCCGGGCTCGGTCAACAGACACTGCGCGTGGTCGAGCAGTGAGTGTGCCTGCCGGGGTCACGCTGATCGATGGCGGCCTCGGCACCCTGTTGCGGTTGGCGGCGCCCGAGGAGGACCGCCGCCTCTGGCCCGCCGAGGTGCTGTTCGAAGCGCCGGAGACAGTGGTCGCGGCGCATCGCACCTATCTGAAGGCCGGGGCGCAGGCGATCACCACCAACAGCTATGCCCTGGCCGACCAGCGGATGGAGACCCTGCTGGGCCGCGGCGCGGATTGGGAGGAGGCGCTGACCCGCGCCGGCGCGCTGGCCCGGCAGGCGGCGGGAGCGGCGCTGGTGCTGGGCAGCCTGCCACCGCTGGCCGGCTCCTACCGCCCGGATCTGGTGGGCGCCTATGACCAGATCCTCGCCACGTATAACGAGCATGTCCGCGTGCTGGGCCCGCATGTCGACATCCTGCTCTGCGAGACCATGACCACTGCGGAGGAGGCTCGCGCCGCGGCCACTGCGGCCCAGGCGGCGGGCAAACCCGTCTGGGTCAGTTGGACGCTGGAGGAAGCGCCGCCCGCCCGTCTGCGCTCGGGCGAGAGCCTCGGTGCCGCTTGGGCGGCGCTGGAGGGGCTGGAGATCGACGCCGTGCTGGTCAACTGCACCAGCCCCGAGGCGGTGGCCGACGCCATGCCGGTGCTCGCCCGGTTCGGCCCGCGCTTCGGCGGCTATGCCAATGCGTTCTCGGCAGTGCCAAAGGGCTGGCGGCTGGCGGATGGGGTGGCGGCGCTGGGCAAGCGCCGCGATCTGACGCCCGAGGTCTATGCCGACCACGCCCTCGCCTGGGTCGCCGCCGGGGCCAGCATCATCGGCGGCTGCTGCGAAACCGGGCCGGAGCATATCGCAGAGCTTGCCCGCAGGCTGGAGACCCCGGCATGATCCCTTTGCCTAAAACCGCCCCGCAGCAGATCACCATCATTGGCAGCGGCGGCGCAACTGGCCCAGAACCTGTCGCGCAGCTTGCCAGCAGGCTGGAGGCCCCGGCATGACCCCTGCACCTAAAACCGCCCCGCAGCAGATCGCCAGCGGCGGCGTGATCGGGCCAGAGCATATCGCGAAGCTTGCCCACAGGCGGGAGACCCCGGCATGACCCCTGCCCCCCAGAAGATCGCCATCGTCGGCTGCGGTGCCATGGGATCGGTCTATGCCGCGCATTTCGCCGAGGCGGGGCACGAGGTCTGGTGCATCGACAGCTGGGCCGAGCATGTCGCGGCGCTGCGCCAGGGCCTGCGGTTGGAGGGGTTCTCGGGCGACCGCACCATCACCGGCCTCAATGCTGCGACCGATCCGGCGGAGGCGGGCGTGTGCGATCTGGTGATCCTCTCGACCAAGGCCGCGGGCGTTGCCCCCGCCGCCGCCGCGATGGCGCCTCTGCTGGGGCCGGGGACGCCAGTCCTGACCATTCAGAACGGTCTGGGCGCGGCCGAACGCCTCGCCGAACATATGGATCCCGGCCGCATCGTCATCGGCGTGGCGCAAGCCTTTGGCGCCTCGCTGAAGGGCCCCGGCCAGGCCCACCACAACAATATGAGCTTGGTGCGGATCGGCGAGCCCGGCGGCGGGCTCTCGGACCGGGTGCAGGCGATCGAGGCGCTGTGGCAGGGCGCGGGCTTCACCGCCCAGGCCTATGACGATATCGGCAAGCTGGTCTGGGAGAAGTTCATCTGCAACTGCGCTTTCTCGGCGCCCTGCACAGTCTTCCATAGAACCATCGGTGAGATGATGGCCGAGCCCGGCAGCCGCGCCCTCAGCCTCGGCTGCGGCACCGAGGCTTGGGCTGTGGCCAAAGCGCTCGGCATCGCCATCGATGTGCCCGATCCCGAGGCTTACATCACCGAATTCGCCGCCAAAATGCCTGAGGGGCGACCATCGATGCTGCTCGACCATCTCGACCTCCGCCGCTCGGAGATCGACGCGATCAACGGCATGGTCCCGGTAAAAGGCGCCGAGGCGGGCGTGCCAACCCCGATGAACACGACCGTCACCACCATTGTCCGCGCCCGCGAGGCCAAGTTCTGAGGCCCGCCGTCACCGTCCGCCCGGTCGAGGACCGCAGGCTGTTCGCCATCGGCCTGATGGTGCTGGCGTTCCTCTGTTTCACCGGCATCGACACCACGGCGAAATGGCTGGTGACCGAGGGCGGCATGCCCTCTCCCGCCGTGGTCTTTATCCGCTATCTGGGGCATCTGGCGCTGGTGCTGGCGATCTTTCTGCCGCAAGACGGCTCGGGCCTGTTCCGCTCGCACCGCCCGGGCCTGTCGATCTGGCGGGCGGTGTTCCTGATGCTCTCGACGGCATGCAACTTTGCCGCCCTGCAATACCTGCCGCTGACGCTGACCATCTCGATCTTCTTCGCCTCGCCCCTGATCATCTGCGCGCTGTCGATCCCGATCCTGGGCGAGACGGTCGGCTGGCGCCGCTGGGCCGCCATCGTGGTGGGCTTTATCGGCATCCTGATCGTCGTCCGCCCCGGTTTGGGAGAGGTCCATTGGGCGGTGATCTTCTCGCTGACCGCGACCACCTGCGCCTCGGTCTATATGGTCCTGACGCGGAAGATGGCCGGGGTGGACGCGACCGAGACGCAGCAATTCTATGCCGCCGGGATCGCCACGCTCTGCATGCTGCCCTTTGCCCTGGCCGATTGGGCCTGGCCTCAGGATGCGGCGAGTTGGACCGCTTTTGCCCTGATCGGCTTTTTCGGCTGGGCGGGACATCAATGCCTGACCATTGCCCATCGCTTCGCTCCGGCCAGTGTTCTGGCGCCTTTCGTCTATCTGCAGATCGTCTTTATGACCGCCTCGTCCTGGTGGATCTTCGGCGATGCGCCGGATGTCTGGGTGCTGGTCGGCGCGAGCGTCGTGATGTTGAGCGGACTTTATATCTGGCTGCGCGAGCGGCAATTGACCGAGGGAGAGACATGACCCAGCCCGAAATCCTGATGATCGGCCGCATGATTCCCAGTGCCATGGAGGCGCTGGAGGCGGCCTATACCGTTCACCGTTATTGGGAAGCTGCGGACAAACCCGCGCTGCTGGCCGAGATCGGCCCGCGCATCCGCGGCATCGCAACCGACGGCCATAACGGCGTGCCAGCGGATGTGATGGCCGCCTGCCCGGGGATCGAGGTCGTCTCCTCGTTCGGCGTCGGCTATGATGGGGTGGACATCGCCGGCTGCAAAGCGCGCGGGATCAAGGTGACCAACACACCCGATGTGCTGAACGATGCGATGGCAGAGATCACTGTGGGCCTGATGATCGCCCTGGCCCGGCGCATGCCGCACGCCGACCGGTTCGTGCGCGAGGACCGCTGGCAACCGGGCAAGAATTTCGGCCTGACGGGAGAGTTGACGGGCAAGACCGCCGGCATCCTCGGCCTCGGCCGGATCGGCAAGGAGATCGCGCGGCGCCTTCAGGCAATGAAAATGCAGGTGGTCTATTGCGGGCGGACCCGGCAGCCTGACCAGCCCTTCCCCTATTATGCCAGCGTGCTGAAGATGGCCCGGGATGTCGATTGGCTGATCGGCGTGGTGCCGGGCTCGCCCCAGACCAACGGGATGGTCGACCGCGCCGTGCTGGAGGCGCTGGGGCCCGAGGGGCATCTGGTCAATGTCGGCCGCGGCAGCCTGGTGGACGAGCCGGTGATGGTCGAGATGCTGGCCAGCGGCGCGCTGGGCGGCGCCGCCCTCGACGTGTTCGATGCGGAACCCTCGGTGCCAGATGCGCTGAAATCGCTCGACAATGTCGTCCTGTCGCCCCACCAAGGCTCGGCCACTCACAAGACCCGGACGGCGATGGGGGACTTGGTGGTCCGCAACCTCGCTGCTCATTTCGCCGGAGACCCGCTGCTGACCCCGGTGGTCTAGGGTCTGGGCTTGTTGCGTCTGAGGAAGCCCTCCAAATCACGCAACCGTTTTGGAAATGGCTCCAGATCCTGGCCGCTGCGGGTGCGGTGGAAGTCGAAGCCGGCGCGGCTGAGGCGCCGGACGAGTTCCCATTGCTCGAGATCCGATCGCTTCGGCGGTTTGAAACTGCGACCCATGAAGGTGAGCGTCGACCCACACTCGGGGCAAATCGGCGCCCGATCGTCGGATGCGGGGCGGATCTTGAAGCTTTTGCGGCACGCAAAACACGCATGGGCGATCAGGTAGGCGGGGCTCCACGAGGCGGTGGGACGTGGTTGCGGCCATGGCTTGGCGCCGATCGTCCAGGCGATCCGGCGACGGCGATGTTGCTCGTATTGCTAACTCACGGCTTGGAAGATCCGGTTCGAAAATCCACATGGATGTGGTTGCCGTCCGGATCGTGGATATTGAACTGAAGGATGTCGGTGCCGGGAACCTGCCGCTCCCGCGGTACGATGTTCTGCGCGGCAAGGCGCTGCCGGAAGCCAGCGAGGTCGTCGGCGGCGAAGGCGAAATGCTCGATCTTGAGGTCGGCGGGGTCGCTGCCCGGCTCCTCATCCACCGCGATCAGATGGACCACGGCGATCTCTCCCGCATAGAGCCAGGCGCCGTCGAAGGCGAAATCCGGGCGCCAGCCATCGGTCAGCCCCAGCACCTCGACATACCAGACCCGCATCTCGGCCAGCCGGCTGGTGCGCAGATTGACATGGTCGAAGCGCATCACCCCCTCCCGGCGAAGGGCATATTAGTGGCCATGATGGTCTGGAACAGCACATTGCTCTCGAGCGGCAGCGCGGCCATGGAGAGCACCGCCTGGGCGACATGGGTGACATCCATCAAGGGTTCCGGCCGGATCGAGCCATCGGCCTGGGGCACGCCCTCGGCCATCCGCGCGGCCATGTCGGATTGGGCATTGCCGATATCGATCTGCCCGCAGGCGATGCGATAGGGGCGGCCATCGAGCGCAATGGTCTTGGTCAGCCCGGTGATGGCGTGTTTCGAGGCGGTATAGGCGACCGAGCCAGGCCGGGGCGCATGCGCCGAGATCGAGCCGTTATTGATGATCCGCCCGCCCTGGGGACTTTGCGCTTTCATCATCTTGAAGGCATGGGAGGCGATCAGGAACGCGCCGTCGAGATTGACCGAGACGACCGAGCGCCAGTCCTCGAAGCTCAACTCCCCCGGATCCGAGGGCGGGACATTGACGCCAGCATTGTTGAAGACCGCGTCGAGCCGGCCATGACGCTCGGCAATGGCGGCGAAAAGCGCCTCGACCGAGGCGGGATCGGCGACATCCGTGGGCAGGCCGGTGGCTCCGAGCGCGGCGGCGTGCTGGGCGATCTTGTCCGGGTTGCGCGCGGCCATGACGACCTGCCACCCGGCCTCGACAAAAACCTTGGCGGTGGCGAGGCCGATGCCCTGGCTGGCGCCGGTGACGAGAATGGTGTTCTGGGTCATGGTGGGCTCCTCGGCCTGAACGGAATGCACCTTGCGGTGCATGCGCCTGTGCATCAACCCCCTCCTAACCTCCCCCGTGACCGGGGGAGGGACGCGCGTGTCGAGGGTCGGTCTTTTGACTGGGGTTTTGGTTTGGGTTGGGGGCTCAGGCGGGCAAGGCGATATCGTCTTCGAGGAAATAGCGGATATTGTCAGCGAAGCTCTCGTCCGGCTGGAAGCCGAGGCGAAGGGCTTTGGCAGCGTTGACCGGTTGTTGCAGCCAGCCGAGGACGATGCGTTCGACCTCGGGATCACGCTCCCAGCGGATCAGGTTGCACGGGGCGTCCCCGGCAATGGCGCGCATTTCCTCGACCATGTCGCCGAGGCGGTGGAGGCGGCCTGGCAGCACGAAACAGCGGTTCTGGCCGAGGGCGTCTGCGTCGATCTCGGCGGCATGGATCAGGGCGTCGATCACCCGGCGGGGCGAGAGATACCAGTGATGGTAATCGGGGGAGACAGGGCAGCGGGCCTCTTGCCCCTGGAGCGGTTCACGGAAGATCGAGGACATGAAGCCGGAGGCCGCCGCATTGGGTTTGCCCGGGCGGATCGAGATGGTGGGCAGGCGCAGGCCGCGACCGTCGAGAAAGCCTTTGCGCGACATGTCGGTGAGGATCAACTCGGCGGCGGCTTTCTGCGCGCCATAGGAGGTTTGTGGGTTGAGCAGGTGGTGATCCTCGAGCGTGCCTGGCGGGAGTTCGCCGCCATAGACGGCGATGGAGGAGGTGAAGACCAGGGTCGGGCAGCTGCCGAGCTTGCGGGCCGCTTCGAAGACATGGAGCGAGCCCGTAAGGTTGACCGCCATGCCGGTGTCGAATTCGGCCTCGGCCTGGCCGGAGACCACGGCCGCGAGGTGGTAGATGACGTCCCAGCCGCCGGACGCTTCGGAGGCGATCAGGGTCTCGACCTGAGCCCGGTCGGTGATGTCGACCGGGAGTGTGGTGACGGGGAGAGCGGCGGGCAGGACGGGCGGGCTGGTCAGGTCGGCCAGGGTGATCTGGGCGATGTCCTTGCCCTGGAGTTGGCCGCGGGCGATGAGCGCCTTGGCCAGCTTCTGGCCGAGGAAACCGGCACCACCGAGGATGAGGATGCGCATTTGGAGCTCCTTCGGGTTACGCGGAATGCGGCTGGCGCCGCATGCGCCTGTGCATCAGCCCCCTCCCCAGCCCTCCCCCGTGCCCGGGGGAGGGGGGGCTGCGGACCAAGCTCTGTTGTTCATCGGGATGCTCCTGTGGGGGGCTTTCGGGTTTTCTGAAGGCGGGCCAGATCGGATATGCTCCATGACGCTCCGACGATCCTGTCCGCCTCTTCCGAGCCGGATGATGGACCGATCCGGACAGCGGCCGGCCCCTTGATGTCGGCGGCATCAGTGGTTGTCCCGGGGCAGGCGCTCGGAGGTGCGGCGGTATTTGGTGGCGAGGTCGAGGCAGCCGCCGGTGCCGAGCTGGCCGGTATGGGCGCGGTAGATCTCCTCCCAGGGGGTGTTGTGGGTCAGCTCTGGCGGGGTGTGGGCGGCGCGGCGGGCGGCGATCTCGACCTCGCTGACCAGCATGTCGAGGCGGCGGTTGGGGATATCCAGACGGACGGTGTCTCCGGTCTGGATCAGGGCAAGGCCACCGCCGATGGCCGCTTCGGGCGAGGCGTTGAGGATCGAGGGGCTCTCGGAGGTGCCGGATTGGCGGCCATCGCCCACGGTTGGCAGGTGTTGGACGCCCTGTTGGATCAGGTGATCGGGGGGCTGCATGTTCACGACCTCGGCCGCGCCGGGATAGCCGATGGGCCCGACATTGCGGATGAAGAGGATGGTGCGGTCATCAGGAATCAGGCCCGGTTCGTTCAGGCGGTCGTGGTAGTCCTCGGGCCCTTCGAAGACCACGGCGCGGGCCTCGAGCACGCCTTCGCGGCCCGGATCGGAGAGGTAGCGCTGGCGGAAATCCTGCGAGATCACCGAGGTCTTCATCAGCGCGTTGTCGAAGAGATTGCCCGACAGAACCAGGAACCCTGCCTGCTCGCGCATCGGGTTGGTGGCGGTGCGGATCACCTCGGTATCCTGGCTGCGCTGACCGGTGAGGTTTTCGGCGATGGTTTTCCCGCTGATGGTCAGCGCATCGGCGTGGAGCCACCCTGCGGCCAGCATCTCGCCCATCAACGCGGGCAGGCCCCCGGCGCGCTGATAGCTTTCGCCCAGGAACCGGCCCGCGGGCTGCATGTCGAGCAGGAGAGGAAGGTCGTAGCCCTGGCTCTCCCAATCCTCGGTCGTCAGCTCGACCCCGGCGTGGCGCGCGATGGCGACCATATGGGGCGGGGCGTTGGTCGAGCCGCCGATACAGGTGTTGACCCGGATGACATTTTCGAACGCAGCCCGGGTCAGGATTTTCGACGGGCGCAGGTCCTCATGCACGATCTCGACCGCGCGCTTGCCGGTGGCATAGGCCATGGCGGAGCGTTCGGCATAGGGGGCCGGGATTGCGGCGCAGCCCGGCAGGCTCATGCCCAGGGCCTCGGCGAGCGAGTTCATGGTGGACGCCGTGCCCATCGTGTTGCAATGGCCCAGCGACGGCGCCGAGGAGCAGACCCGGGCCATGAACTCCTCGTAATCGATCTCGCCCGCGGCGAGCAGGCGGCGGCTCTCCCACACCACGGTGCCGGAGCCGGCGAGTTCCCCCTTCCACCAGCCGTCCAGCATCGGACCACCGCTGAGGACAATGGCGGGGATATCGACCGTGGCTGCCCCCATCAATTGCGCCGGAGTGGTCTTGTCGCAGCCGGTGGTCAGGACAACGCCGTCGAGCGGATAGCCATTCAGCACCTCCACCAGGCTCAGATAGGCGAGGTTGCGGTCGAGATTGGCGGTGGGGCGCTTGCCCGTCTCCTGGATCGGATGCACGGGAAATTCCAGCGGCACCCCCCCGGCGGCGCGGATGCCGGCCTTGACCCGTTCGGCCAGGAACATGTGGATCTTGTTGCAGGGGCTCAGATCGCTGCCCGTCTGCGCGATGCCGATGATCGGCGCGCCGCCCTGCAACTCCTCCCGCGCATAGGAGTAATTCAGATACCGCTCGATATAGAGAGCGGTCATCCCCGGATTGTCCGGATTGTCGAACCATTCTTGGCTGCGCAGGCGCTTCTTGGTGTCGGCCATGATCCCTCCCATCCGGTGGACTTCCCGCCCCGGTTGGGCCACGTTAGCCACCGATCCGAAGGGCGGCAACGGAAGAGCCGATGAAACTCACACTGCATCACGTGAATATCTGCGGGCATGACGTACCGGGGCTGGACCGGTTCTATGCCGAGGTGCTGGGCCTTGGCGATGTGCCCGAAATGCGCGCCTTGCCGACGCTGGACGAGGACGCCCTGCGCGCCCCGGTGGCGTTTCGCAGCGACGGGCACACGCAGATCCATCTGGCGGGCACCGACCTTGACCTTTCGCTGCGCCATGGCAAGGCGATCAACCCGCTGGAGCGCGGGCATATCGCCTTTCGCACCGACGATATCGCGGCCTTCAAAGCACATCTGGATGCGCAGGGAGTGCTCTATGCCGATTACGGCACCACCTTCACCCGGTTCTGGCACCAGATCTTCTTCCTCGACCCCGCAGGCACGATCATCGAGGTGCATCAGGTGCTGGAGGGGGAGGACTGACATCCCTTCCTTTGGCTGGCCCCCTGCACTCTTTGCTTGAGCCCGTCTGCGCTTTGCGGCTTAACAGCACGAGATAAAATACACACAAGACCGGGGGAGGCATGAACACAATCGATCTTCAGGGCCAGAAGGCCATTGTCACCGGCGGGGCCCAGGGCATTGGGCGGGCGGTGGCGGAGCGGTTCATCGCCTCGGGCGCCTTTGTCACGATCTGGGATGTGGACCGGGCGCTGAGCGAGCAGACAGTGGCAAGCTTGGGCGAGGAAAACTGTTCCCACATCTCGGTGGATCTGACCGATTGGGACGCGGTGCGTTCGGCCGCCGCGCGCAGCGAGGCCGAGATGGGGCGGGTGGACATCCTGATCAACAATGCCGGCATCGCCGGAGCCAATGCGACCGTGGCCGATACCGACCCGGCCGAGTGGCGCCGGGTGATCGACCTCGACCTCAACGGTGTCTTCTACTGCGCCAAAGCCGTTGTGCCGATGATGGTCGCGCAGGGGTATGGCCGGATCGTCAACACGGCGTCGATTGCGGGGAAAGAGGGCAATCCCAACGCAGCACATTACTCCGCGGCCAAAGCCGGGGTGATCGCGCTGACCAAATCGCTCGGCAAGGAGCTGGCCGCCCATGACATCGCGGTCAACTGCATCACGCCCGCCGCCGCCAAGACCGCAATTTTCGACCAGATCTCACAAACCCATATCGACTACATGCTCTCGAAAATCCCCCGTGGCCGGTTCGTGACGGTCGAGGAGATCGCCGCCATGGTCGCCTGGCTGTCGAGCGCCGAGAACAGCTTTACCACCGGCGGGGTCTTCGACCTCTCGGGCGGCCGCGCAACCTATTGAGGAGACCCCCATGATCGACGCGAAACTCAAGGAACTGGGCATCGAATTGCCCGACGCCCCGGCCCCGGCGGCGAACTACGTACCCGCGGTGCTGAGCGGGAATATGCTCTATATCTCGGGGCAGATCCCGGTGAAGGACGGTGCGATGGTCGCCACCGGGCATCTGGGCGGCGATGTGACGGTCGAGCAGGGTCAGGCGGCAGCTCGGCAATGCGCAATCAACATCCTCGCCCAGGTCAAGACGGCGCTGGAGGGCGATCTCGAGCGGATCGTGCGCTGTGTGAAGCTGACCGGCTTCGTCTCGTGCACGCCGGAATTCACCCAGCATCCGCAGGTGATCAATGGCGCGTCGGACCTGATGGTGGAAGTGCTGGGCGATCGCGGTCGCCATGCGCGCGCCGCTGTTGGCATGGCTGCACTCCCGCTCGGTGTCGCAGTCGAGGTGGATGCGATTTTCGAGGTCGCCTGACCGGGCTCAGTCCTCTTTCGGGAGCTGCTCCAGCAGGCCCTCGATATCAGTGACCGTGTAGGCGCCATCCCGCTTGCGGATCAACCCCTTCTTGGTCAGCCGGCTCATCTCGCGCGAGACCGCCTCGCGATGGCAACTGATCCGGGCGGAGAGGTCGAGATGGGTCGGCGCCGGTCGGATCTCGGCCGTGTTGCCGCCTTTGCCGGTCTCCAGGGCCAGGCGGTGGAGCTCGAGGATCAGCCGCTCGCGGACCAGCTTGGTCGAGTATTCATAGATCCGGTCGGTCATGTCTCGGACCTGCGAGGAGAGATGTTCCAGCAGGCGCCACATGAAATCCGGGTTCTTTTCGACCAGAACGCGGAACGACGCCGCCTTCAGCCGTCCAACCACCAGCCTGTCCGAGATGGCGACCACACTGGCCGAGCGGGGGCGTGCATCGATGGCCGACAACTCGCCAAACACCTGGCCAGCCCGGATCGTGCGGAAGGCCACCTCACGGCCGTCCGCGGAATAGACCGTGACCTGAGCAACCCCTTCCCTGACGAAGAACATGTCCTGGCTCTGCTCTTCCTGTCCGATCACGACCTCGTCCCGGGTGAGAGTCGAGGTGACCATCCGCTCCTCCAGAGCCGTCAAAGCGCCGTCGTCCAGACTGCCCAGAAAATCATACAAGCGGCGTCCCCCCTGATATGTGCGCCGACCGTAACAGTCTCCTCTTGCCAGCAGCCAGACGAAAGCCGGAAGGCAATGCTGAAAACGCCAACTTTGCAGGGTGAATTCTGTGTGAAATTCTCGCGTTTGTGGCATTTCCCACATTTTTGAGCGCGCGCCTCCCGCTTAGTGGGTGGTCCGCATTTTGGTTTTGCGTTGGTTTTGGGGGAAACCATGAGGCGCGCGTCTGCGTTGAACCGCCGTTCCGAGTTGTCCACATGGGCCTTGTGGCCCGTATGGTCCGGCCTCCTCCCCTCGGTACCGGGGCGCTGAGATGCCGGATCATTGCGCTCTCGACGACCGGGAAAAAGACTATCACGCGCCGCGTGACGCCCCTTTCCCGCCGCTGGCTTTTCTCGACGGTCTGATCACCTGGGTCCGGCTGCGCCTTGGCTATCACCTGCTGTTTCGGGTCCTCTCGCGGCCAGGCTGGCTTCTTGTTTTGCGCTATGTCTTTGCACTGATCCGCCGGCGGCGCCCGATCTCGCGCATCTTCGGGTTGGTGATCCCCTCCCGGCACGCCGATGTCTGCGAGGCTCTGACCCGCTCGCAGGATTTCAACACGGCCGAGGCGATGGTGCCCCGCCTGCCGATGGGTCCGATGCTGCAAGCGATCGACTGGCCCGCCCGGCACCGGGCCGAGCGCCAGGCGATCGAGGCCGCCTTTGCCTGCACGAACAAAGACGATTACGGGCATCTCCGCGCGATTGTGACCGAGCGGCTCGACCGTGAACTGCCGGACGGCGACCAGGTGACAATCGATGTCGCCAGCGCACTGACCGAGGAGGTCGCCCTGGATGTTGCCATCCGGTATTTTGGCATCGGAGACTGGGACCGGCACCAGCAAGGGGCGGAGCGCGAACACCTGCGCCATATCCTGCGCCGGCTCGCCAGCCAGATCTTCCGCGCCCCCCCGGCGGACACCGCTGAGGCAGGGGAGGTGCAGTTCGCGAAGCAGGATCTGCACCAACTGGCCGAGGCCTCAGCCAACCGTATAGCCGCTGCGCCGGCCCCCGGACCCGCCGATACGGTGCTGGCCCACCTCCTCCACGCCGCCCACAACCCAAATCCACCCTGGCACACGCGCGACTGGGCCATAAGGAATGCGGCGAGCCTCGCGGTTTTCGGCACAGCCACGACTGCACGGGCCCTGACCCAGTCGATCTATTGGATCCTACGCAAGGACGGAGGCGCGGTTGCCGAGGACGCCGCCGCCGCCTATCTCGCCGATCCGCAAAATGCCAAACACCGCACCGCCCTGCGCATGATCGCGCTGGAAGGGTTGCGCTTTAACCCGATGCTGCCAATCCTGGGGGCACGGAGTTGCCTGCGCGACACTGCCCTGTCCCTCGGCACCGATGCGCGGATGATCGTGAAGAGCGGCGAGGTCGTCCTCCCCTCGCCGCTCGCGGCCATGTTCGATCCCTGCGTGTTCCGCTGCCCCGACGCGTTCCGGCCCGACCGCCGAGAGGAAAGCGCCTATCTGCATTTCGGCCATGGCCCGCATCTATGCGTCGGCAAGCGGCAGGCGGAGATCCAGTTCGAGGAAACCCTCGCCCGCCTGTTCCGATATCCAGGCTTGCGGGTGTTGGGCGGCTGCCAGGGTCGGATCGCCTATGACGGCCCAGCGGTGGATCGGTTCGTGGTGACCAACCATGCTTGAGCCAAACATCGTCACCATCGTCGCCAAGATCCGCTGTGATGAGCAACCGGCGCTGGAGCGTCTGCTGGAGGACGAGATCGACCCCAGCACGGGAAAAGCCCTCGCATTTCACAGGCTGCCCCATCTCCACTTCGCCAGTTTCTGCATCCTCGACGCGGTCGAGGATCTGCCCGCCTATCTGGTGATGGAGGCCACGTTCGACGGCGCGCCCGACGATTTCCTGGCTGATTTGGTCGAGATTGCCGACGCGCAGTTGATCAGGATTTTCACGCATTGCGCCGGATTTCCCGCGCAGCCGAACAAGGACCTTCTGAGCGATTACC
>JBCBIS010000019.1:0-32223 GCA_038524325.1 Pseudomonadota bacterium | reverse complement strand
CGCTGAACGATATCTTCGTCTTCCTGGGCATAACCTCGGACGAGCAGCGCTTCAGTATGATCTATAACAAGCTGGGCACGCTGATCGCGATGATCCACATCCTGCTGCCCTTCATGATTCTGCCGATCTACTCGGTCATGAAATCCATCCCACCCAGCTATGTGCGTGCCGCGAAATCCCTGGGGGCGAGCAATTGGACGGCGTTCTGGCGGGTCTATTTCCCGCAGACCGTGCCGGGCATCGGGGCCGGAGCGATCCTGGTCTTCATCCTGGCGATTGGCTACTACATCACCCCGGCGCTGGTCGGCGGGCAGGATGGGGTGATGATCTCGAACATCATCGACACGCATATGCGCAGTTCGCTGAACTACTCGCTGGCGGCGGCGTTGGGGCTGGTGCTGCTCGTTTTCGTCCTGTTCCTCTATTGGATCTATGACCGTGTGGTCGGGATCGACAACATGAAGCTGGGCTGAGACATGGCGCTTCCCCCCTATGCCACCGCAGGCGAGCGTGTCTGGTATTACAGCTTCCGGTTCCTCTGCGGCCTGATCTTTCTGTTTCTGATCGCGCCGATCCTGATCGTCGTGCCGCTCAGCTTTAACGTCGAGCCGTATTTCAGCTTTACCGAGGGGATGCTGGCCTTCGATTCGCAGGCGTTCTCGACCCGCTGGTATGCAGATATCCTGCGCAACGGCATGGCCGCGCCCGATGCGGATGAGGGCTGGTGGGCCGATATGTGGCAGAACGCGCAATGGATCCGGGCGATCAAGAACTCGTTCTTCATTGGGTTCTTCGCGACGATCCTCTCGACGGCCTTGGGCACACTGGCGGCCATCGGGCTCAGCCGGTCCGAGATGCCGTTGAAAGGACCGATCATGGCGGCCCTGATCTCGCCGATGATCGTGCCACTGGTGATCACCGCGTCGGGCCTGTTCTATGCGTTCTCGGCCGTGGGGCTGGCGAAAACCTATTTCGGGCTGATCCTGGCGCATGCGGTGCTGGGCACGCCCTTTGTCATCATCACGGTCACCGCCACGCTGGTCGGGTTCGACCAAAGCCTGGTGCGCGCCTCGGCCAGCCTCGGCGCCGACCCGGTGAAGACTTTCTTCAAGGTGCAGATGCCGCTGATCCTGCCCGGCGTGATCTCGGGCGCGCTGTTCGCCTTTATCACCTCCTTTGACGAGGTGGTGGTCGTGCTGCAATTGGCCGATGTCCAGCAGAGGACCATCCCGCGGCAGATGTTCAGCGGCATTCGCGAGCAGATCTCGCCGACCATTTTGGCGGTGGCGACGATCCTGGTGATTATCTCGATCGCGCTTCTGGCCACGGTCGAGATGCTGCGCCGCCGCTCCGAACGGCTGCGCGGGCTGTCGCCGGGCTGAGGCGGCTCAGAACTCGAACTGATCCGCCCCCAGCATGGCGAGATTGGTGTGATCCAGCTGGATGCTGCCATCCTCCAGAGTGATGACGACATGGCTGCCCGCCTGACGCAGATCCAACGCCGCGAATGACGTCGCATGGCCCGTCAGAACAATGGTCTCGGAGGGCCGGAAATCGGTGACCCGGTCATCGCCGAACTCCGGCTCCGTAAAGACGAACCGGTCGATGCTGCCGCCGCCGATCAGGACATCGTCGCCAGCACCGCCCCAGAGGATGTCGCGTCCGACGCCACCCAACAGCGTATCGGCCCCCTCTCCGCCCCACAGCGTGTCATGCCCGCGCCCACCCTGGAGCCTGTCGTCGCCGGTTTCTCCCCAAAGCTGATCACCGGCGATGCCGCCATCGAGACGGTCGTCACCGGAGCCGCCATCGAGCAGGTCATAGCCGTGGCCGCCCGAGAGGATGTCGTCGCCCGCGCCTCCCTCCAGCGTGTCGTCATGCCAGTCGCCCAGCATATGGTCATCGCCGCTGCCGCCAAACAGCGCGTCGGAGCGAGTGCCACCCCGGATCCAATCATCGCCGGCCCCGCCATTCAGCGTATCGCTGCCATCCGAGCCCGTCAGCGCATCATCGCCACCATCACCGTTGAGACGGTCATCGCCCTGATGCCCCCGCAACGTGTCATCGCCCTCTCCGCCGGAGATCAGATCGTTCCCCTCGGCCCCGCGCAGGAAATCAGCACCACCGCCGCCGTAAAGACGGTCGTTGCCATCCTTGCCGTCCAGAGTGTCATCGCCCGACGCCCCGGTCAGCGTATCGCGATGCTGAGACCCCGAGATCCGTTCGATCGAGGTCAGCCGGTCGCCCCAGGCATCGCCACCTTCTCCAGCGCTGCCATCCAGGGCAACCGTCACGCCATGGGCCGAGCTGGTATAGGAGGCCGTATCGCGCCCCGCCCCACCGATCAGCTTGTCGGCCCCCGCACCGCCGGTCAGGACGTCATCGCCCGCCATGCCCTCGAGACGGTCCGCGCCCGATCCTCCGACCAGAAGATTCCGCACGTCGTTGCCCGTGATGGTGTCGGCGCCATCCCCGCCGCGCGCATGTTCGATGACGACCCCGTTCGCAATCGTATAGCCGCCATGGATCGCCTCGATGCTCGAGACATGCCCAGCGCCATCCGCGCTCAGCGTCAGGGTCGCGGCCCGCAGATCGATATTCGCCGCCGCCGGGCCCCGCGCGACCAGCCAATCTGTGCCGCCCGTGTCCCAGATCGCCTCATAGCCCGTGCCAATCCCGTTCCGGTCGACCAGGCGATAGACATCATTGCCGGACGCATGGGTCTCGTTCGCGCCATAGAGCTGTTGCAGCGCGGCGATATCGAGCGTGCCGAAACTGGCCGCATAGCCGTAGTCATAGGTGCCCGGGGACCCGTCGCGCGAGGTCACGAAGCCATCATTATAGCTCAGCGTGGTGAAAACGCTCTGGTTCAGGTCAAAATTGCCAAGCGAGCCGGAAGAGGACACGCCCGAAAGCACCTCGGACCCGTTTCCATTGTCATGCGGATGCGCGAGGCCCAGACCATGCCCAATCTCGTGCAGGGTGACGCCATACATGAACCCGCCCCGGTCCATGCCCCCTCCTTCGCCCCGCGCCCAACCGGAAAAGCTGCTGTTCAGAAGGCCATAGCCGCCATCACCCCGGCTGGTTGGGAAGTAGAAATACCCCAGCAGCGTCCCGCCCGAGATTGCCCCGTTCAGGTTGCTGGACGCGACTTCCAGATCGGCCGCGGCCCGATTATCGGTCAACTCGAATTCGATATCTGCAAAGATCTCGATGTCTTCGAAAGCGCCGAAGATCTGCTCGCGCTCATAGGCATTGAACCCTGCGGCGGTAAAACTCTGGTTCTGGCCGTTGAATTGCTCGTTATAGGTCTCTCCGCCGCGGGCGAGATAGATCAGCAGGGTGTCGCTGTCATCCAGCGCATTGACGCCGCGGATCGCATCGACCGGCCCCGGTGGCGCCGAGGCAGACACGCTGAGTTCGTAATCGCCGGTATAGCGCGACAGATAGCTGTCAGCCTCGATGAAATAGGTGCCGTCGACCTCGACGGTAAAGGTGATCCGGCTGTCCAGTTCGACGGCAAAGCGTCGGTCGTCATTTTGCGCCAGGATCCGCCCCTGATCATCGCGCAGCCGCAGCAGCGGGTCGCGCAATTCGCTCAGCCCGACGCCGATCAGATCAATCTGGATCGTCTCGCCCTCGGTCAGGTCGATCCGGAACCAGTCCTTGTCGCCCACAACCTCCAGCGTTTCGGCGATGGTTTCGCCGACCGAGATCTCGGCATCGGTCGACGTGTCTGCGGGGATCTGCGCGAGCGCCGGGACAGCAGGCGCTTCCTCGGCGATCACAGCATAATCTGGCTTGCATGCATCTTCGGAGACAATCAACCCGCAGGTATGACACATATCGGCACCCGTTCTGTTCCGACTGGCCGGAGCGCTTTGCGGCACCGGACGCGAGGTTCGGCCGGCGAACGGGTTCTGTTTCGCCGTGTCATCGGGGCAGGGTCCCGGGCATCGCGCGGCGATGCCCGGAAAGGATTCAAAATGCGTGTGGGCACCCCGCCCGTCTCACGCAAACAGGGCTAATGCTTTCCACTTATGGTTCCCTTAACGACGATCGGGATCCGCGCGATGGGTGCGACGAGACTGTGACAGCACAACAGATGACGCGAGCGCGAGTTGCAGTTTAAAATGTAGAGAATCAAGTACGGCAGGCAGGGTGAGCATGGACTACGACGGCTTCTTTGAACGGTCCCTGCGGGGGCTGAAGGACGAAGGCAATTATCGCGTTTTTGCCGATCTCGAGCGGCAGCGCGGGCAGTTTCCCCGGGCCACCTATCACGGGGCCGAGGGGCAGCCGAATGTCACGGTCTGGTGCTCGAACGATTATCTTGGCATGGGCCAGAACGCCGATGTCATCGCCGCGATGCAGGAGACGATCAGCCGCTGTGGCGCCGGGGCCGGGGGAACGCGGAACATCTCGGGCACCAGCCACGCGCATGTCCTGTTGGAGCGCGAACTCGCCGATCTTCATGGCAAGGAGGGGGCGCTGCTGTTCACCTCGGGCTATGTGTCGAATTGGGCGGCGCTGGGCACTCTGGCCAGTCGGCTGCCAAACTGTGTCGTGCTCTCGGACGCGCTGAACCATGCCTCGATGATCGAGGGGATCCGCCACAGCCGCGCCGAAAAGCGGATCTGGAAGCATAACGACCCCGAAGATCTCGACCGCCAACTGGCGGAGATCGGACCTGACCGGGCGAAACTGGTGGCGTTCGAGAGCGTCTATTCGATGGATGGCGACATCGCTCCGATCGCCGAGATCTGCGATGTCTGCGAGGCGCATGGCGCGCTCTCCTATATAGACGAGGTTCATGCGGTTGGCATGTACGGCCCCCATGGCGGTGGCATTGCCGAGCGCGAGGGACTGATGCACCGGATCGACGTGATCGAGGGGACGCTGGGCAAGGCATTCGGCGTTGTCGGCGGCTACATCACAGCCAGTCAGGCACTGGTCGATTTCGTCCGCTCCTTCGCCAGCGGGTTCATTTTCACCACCGCTCTTCCGCCGCATGTGGCCGCCGGAGCGGCAGCATCGATCAGACATCTCAAAACCTCGGAAGCCGAGCGGCTGGCACAGCGTGACCGGGTGGCCAAGGTCCGCGCGGCGCTGGATGATCTGGGCATTCCGCATCTGCCGAACCCCAGCCACATCATCCCGGTGATGGTCGGCGACCCGGTGAAATGCAAATTCATCTCGGACAAACTGCTGACCGAGCACGGGGTCTATATCCAGCCAATCAATTACCCGACCGTGCCCAAAGGGACCGAACGGTTGCGGATCACACCGACCCCCCTGCATACGGATGCGGATATCGCGCATCTGACCGGCGCGCTGGAATCGCTCTGGTCGCAATGTCAATTGGCGCGGAGACCGGCTGCAGCCGAGTGAGCGCCACCTTCAAGGCCATATCAGCCCGCGCAACTGGTCGAAATCGATCGGTTTCGACAGATGGCCATCGGCCCCGGCAGCGAGCACTTTCTCGACATGTTCCGGGATCGTGTCGGCCGAGAGACTGTAGATCCGATGCGGGCCGGTCCCTCGCTCCCGCTCGATCCGCCGCATCTCGAGACAGGCGGTCACGCCGTCCATCACCGGCATGTGCTGATCCAGCAAGACGAGGTCATAGCTGTTCTCGCTGAAGGCTGCGACTGCCTCGGCCCCGTTCTCGACCAGGGTCAACTCGACCTCGAGCTGCTCGAAAAACGCGCTGAGTACGAACCGGTTCACCTCATTATCATCGGCGGCGAGTATCTTCACGGCCCCCATTACATCCCTTTCGGTGTCCTCTGTAGCCGGGCTTTGCCGACGCTCCGACGCTGGTTCCAATGGCAGGGTGACCCGAAAGGTCGCGCCCTCTCCCTTGATCGAGATAAGATCGATCTCTCCGCCCATCCATACGGCAAGCTCACGGCAGATCGTGAGGCCAAGCCCGGTTCCCGCAGCGGAGGACCCGGCACTGTCAAGCTGCGCATATTCTTCGAAGATTCCCGCCGCCTCGGCCTCGTCGATGCCTGGCCCGGTATCGGAGACGAAAAAAGCGAGCCGGCCATCATCGACCGGCTCGACCCCCACGGTCACCTGCCCACTCGGCGTAAACTTCACAGCATTCCCGATCAGGTTCGAGAGGATCTGCCGGATCCGTGCCTCATCACCCAGATAGTCTGCCTCGATCTCCTCAGAGACCGCAACCTCCATCACGATCCGCTTCTCCGAAGCGCTTGCACGGAACAGGTCGGCCACATCCGCACATAATCCACGCGGCGAGAATGAGACCCGCTTTGGGTCGATTTTTCCGCTCTCGACCTTGCCAAGGTCCAGCGTGTCGTTGAGTTGCTCGACCAGCAAGGTGCCGGATTTCAGGATCAACTCGACCAAGCGGCGCTGTTCGGAGGTCAGTCCATCCTTCGACAACGCATGTGCGAGGCCAAGGATGCCGTTCATCGGTGTGCGAATCTCGTGGCTCAGCCGGGCGAGAAATTTCGACTTTGACCGGCTTTCCGCCTCGATCCGCGCATTGGCGGTGACGAGAGAGGCTTCGGTCTCCTTGAGTTGATCGACATTGATCGAGAACCCCGCGACTGCCCCGCTGGGCGTCCGGCGTTTCGTGATCCGATACCAACCGAGGCCCGGATAGAACCTGTCCACCGGTTTCCCATCCGCCTTCAAATGCCGCTCGACCCGGTTCCGAACCGCTTCCTCGACCTCATCCTCCGGCAATTCGTGTCGCAACGAGCACCGGATGAGATCCTCATAGGTGAA
The DNA here is from genome assembly GCA_038524325.1 of Pseudomonadota bacterium. Classification (GTDB taxonomy): domain Bacteria; phylum Pseudomonadota; class Alphaproteobacteria; order Rhodobacterales; family Rhodobacteraceae; genus Thermohalobaculum. The sequence goes on along the minus strand of JBCBIS010000019.1, from coordinate 25,458 downwards.
CTGCCCCGCTTCAATCTGCGCCGCATGGAGTTCGAAGGATTTCAGATGCGCCCTCCGATAGGCCGGATTCCAGGCAATCAGACAATCGTCTTCATCATAAACACAGGCCATGCTGTCGGAACTGTGGATCGCCTCCAAAAGCAGCTGCTTGCGATGCGCGTCTTTATCGAGATGTTTCTCGCGCGCAACGCTTACCGAGACTCCTGACCGGCGGTCAAAAATCGACATGCTGCTTGAACCTCCAGAGCGGGCCTGTTCCGGGCTGACTATGGCGGCAGGGACTTAACGGTGCTTGAACGTATCAGGTGCCGCCCGCTTAAGCCTTTTCTAACCATGCTGACGCAACCGTCTCGGCCATGGCGATTGCGGGGAACGGGAACTTTTTTGCCTTTGACGGTCTGATTGCCCAGGCGGGTAATCTGGCCGATGGCGATCTGACTCTCAGCGTCGGCCTCTACCGTTTCGCTGCATTCGATCTGGCCGTGAACAGCGGTGCGGGCCCTGCATCGGTGACCGCGCGGATCGATGTCGTCGATGACGCGCTGGTCACGGTCGAAGACCTGTTTGGCGAGGTGTCCAGCGGCGGCTTCCCGATCGGCGCCGTGGTCGGGCGCTCCTATTCCAGCGCACATACCGCCGAGGGTCATCTGCGCATCGGGGCGGGGGCGCAGCTCAGCTTTCTGCCGCAGGCCATCTACACATCCGGCATTGGCAGCAGCGGTGCCTACAACACTTTGAATGCCGGGATCGGCGTGGGTGGCACCGGGCAGGTCGAGGTCGCGGGGTCCGAGGCGCTGCTGACCGCGCGGGGCACCGGCGCCCTGATCCGAATCGGGGGAGCGGGCGGCGACGCGACGCTTAATCTCGCTCAAGGCGGGCGGGCCGGCACGTTTCTGCTCGAGGCGGGGCTCGGAACCCCGGGTACCGGGGCCACCACCGGCCATGTCACCGTCGATGGAGCGGGCAGTCGGCTGACCCTTGGCGGGGCCTATGGCGCCCATATCGCCCCCAGCCAGCAGGCGTTCTCTGGCGGGGCCGCCTTCGGTCTGTCCAGCAGCGATCCAGGCCTGGTCGGCGAGGGCCGCGGCTACCTCACCGTCCGGAATGGCGGCGAGGTTCAAGTCCTGAACGCTGACTCTTACAATGCCGGGCCGCGCCTGCGCTTTGGCGTGCACGATCAGTCTTATGGCAGCGGAGTTGTCACCGGGGCAGGGTCGCTCCTCTCGATCACGCAAACCGGTCCCGAGGTTGTGACAAATCTCGGCCCGGTCCTGACGGTGGGGGAAGGGGGCGAAGGCCGGCTTGAAGTCCGAGACTCGGCCACGGTAGCGCTGGTGGGCAATCATGCGCTCTTGGCCGTTGCGCAAGCGCCCTCTGACCAATCGGTGACCGAGAAGACCAGCCGGCTGGCGATCAGTTCGGGCGGCACCGTGACGGTTGATGCGCAGCAATCCGGCACGGGCACGATCCTGATCGGCAACGGGGCCTCGGCGGCGCTGGCGCTTGAGGGTGACAACACTGTGTTGCGCCTGACCAGCGTGCTGCCAGAGGAGGGACCCGCAGCCTCTCTTCTGATGGCCATCGGGCGCAGCAGTAGCGGCACGGTGACTGCCGATGATGGCGCATTGATCGAGTTGGACGGTTCGGGGGGCGGCAGCCCCAACCTCCAACTCGGCCTCGAGGGTGGGACGGGTACACTCGACCTTGACGATGCCACCCTGCGGCTGAGCGGCGACGGCACGGGACCACTGGCACCCCGGATCCTGATTGGCGATGGCAGCGGCAGCACCGGCGCGATCACCCTGCGCAATGGTGCCCGCGTCGAGAACCTGGCGCCAGCCGGGGTGACCTTTATCGCGCCCGAGGCCGGGTCGACCGGATCGATCGATATCTCCGGCGCCGGGAGCCATTTCGATGGCGGCACGCAGCTTCTGGTCGGTGCCGATCTCGACGAGACGGGTGCTCTGGTCACCTCGGGTGGGGTGGGCCGTCTGACCGTCTCCGCCGGTGCTGGTCTGACTGCGGATGACATCATTGTCGGCGCTCAGGGGCGGGTGGCGTTCGACGGGGTCGATCTCGACAGCAGTTTGACCCTGCACGGGACGCTCGCGCTTTCCCCCGGCAAGATCACCGAGGAGACGCTGCAGGACGAGGTCACCCTTCAATCCGGCGCGAGTGTCGAAATCGACGTGGCCGCTTTCGCCCCGGGTCAGGCCGATCTTCTGCTTCTGGAGACGCCCAGCGAGGTTGATCTCACCGACCTCACCATCCGGTTGGCCCCGACCGAGGAGGCCCGATTCTTCATTGGCGACCGGTTTGTTTTTGCTCAGATGGCAACGGAGCAGGACGCCCAAACCGCCTCGACCACCGATGCCGCTTCAGGCCGGGCCATCCAGCTATCGGCCGAGGGGGTATCGCTGGCCATCACGGCGCTTCAGGGCGTGGCGCTTTCGGTCCGCGCCGATGGGACCCTTGGCGATGTGATCCTGCCAGCGGCGCGGCCCTTCCTTGCAACACCTGCGCTGCTGATCGGCGAGGGCGGCGATCGGCCGGAAGAAACCGGCCGCGATCTGCCCGTTCTTTTCGCCGGAGCGGCCGAGCCAGAGCCCGATCCCGGCGACTTTCTGTTCTGACCCCGCGATCACAGCGGGGCTTTCTCGCGGTATTGGTCTTCCCGCACTGCAAAATTCATCCTAACGTGATATGCAAACATGGGCAGGGACCTCCGGCGATGTTCAATGAAATGACAGGCGAGTCAGGTCAATTACGGGCCGCCTATGATCAAATCGCCGCCTGGCTCGAGGAGACGGGCGAGGACCGGCTGAGGCAGCGTTCGGCCGAGGCCGAGGCGATTTTCCGCCGGATCGGGATCACCTTCGCGGTCTATGGCGAAGGCGGCGACCCGGAGCGGTTGATCCCCTTCGACATGATCCCACGGGTTTTCGCCGCCCGCGAATGGGCTCGGCTGAGCCGCGGGATAGAGCAGCGCGCCCGAGCACTGAACGCCTTCCTCTACGACGTCTACCACCGCGGAGAAATCCTGCGCGCCGGGATCGTGCCCGAGGATCTGGTCTATCAGAACGACGCCTTCCTGCCCGAGATGATCGGGGTCGAACCGCCGGGCCGCGTCTATTCGCATATCGTCGGCATCGATATCGTCCGCACCGGAGAGACAGATTTCCAGGTGCTGGAGGACAATTGCCGCACACCCTCCGGCGTGTCGTATATGTTGGAGAACCGAGAAATCATGATGCGGATGTTCCCCGACCTGTTCTCAGGCGGCGGGGTCATGCCGGTGGATGACTACGCCGATCATCTGCGGGCAACGCTGGAGGAGATGGCGCCCCCGGCCTGCAAGGGCGATCCGAATGTCGTGGTCCTGACCCCGGGATCCTACAACTCAGCCTATTACGAACACTCGTTCCTGGCGGATCTGATGGGAACAGAGCTGGTCGAACCATCGGATCTTTTCGTCGATGACGGGCTGGTCTGGATGCGCACGACCCAAGGGCCCGAGCGGGTTGACGTGATCTATCGCCGGATCGATGACGATTTCATCGATCCGCTGGCCTTCCGGCCCGAGTCGATGCTGGGCGTCCCGGGGATCTTCAATGTCTATCGCGCGGGCGGGGTCACGCTGTGTTCGGCTCCCGGCGCTGGTGTGGCCGATGACAAGGCGATTTACTGCTTCGTGCCAGAGATGATCCGCTTCTATCTGGGCGAGACAGCGATCCTGGAGAATGTGCCGACATGGCGCTGTGCCGAACCCGATGCCTGCGCCCATGTGCTGGGCAATCTCGAGGACCTGGTGGTCAAGGAGGTCCACGGGTCCGGCGGCTACGGGATGTTGATCGGGCCGAAAGCGACTGCCGAGGAACGCGCCGCCTATGCAAAGCGCATCCAGGCAGATCCTTCCGATTTCATCGCTCAGCCGACCTTGGCCTTGTCCGAGGTGCCGACTCTGGCGCCATCGGGCATTGCCGGTCGGCATGTGGATTTCCGTCCCTATTGTCTGGTGGGAAAGAGTGTGCGTCTGGTGCCGGGTGGTCTGACGCGGGTGGCGCTTAAAGAAGGCTCCCTGGTGGTAAATTCCAGCCAAGGAGGCGGGGTGAAGGACACATGGGTGCTTTCCGAATGATCCTCGCGTCTGTCTGCGGGGCGGCGCCCCGTCCCTCCCCGGAAAAGTCTGCCTGCGCAAGAAATGTCAGTCTGCGCCCACCCACCCGGGACGGGGCACCGCTGCACCCGATGACGAACGGCGCGCACCACGGCACCGCACCCCGACCGGTCGGGACCGACACTCGCCATCCGCGCCCCGTCCCGGGTGGGTGGGCGCAGACCAAGATCGGCAAGCCGTGCAACGCCAGCCGGGGAGGGACGGGGCGATGCTGAGCCGGACCGCCGAGAATCTGTTCTGGACCGCGCGCTACATGGAGCGCGCCGAGTGCACGGCCCGGCTGATCGAAATGGGCAGCCGTATGACCATGCTGCCCGGCGCCCATCACCATGACGAATGGCGCTCGGTCGCCCAAGCCTGTGGTGCCGCTGAAGCCTTCGAGGACGAAGCCGTCATCACCGAAGAGAAGATCCTGGCCGCGCTGATGCTCGACCCGGACAATCCCTCTTCGATCCGCGCCTGCCTCGACCGGGCGCGGGCCAATGGCAGGGCCGTGCGCACCGCTCTGACCCGGGACATGTGGGAGGCACTCAACGAGGGCTGGCGCCGCTTGGAGGCTGTGGACACGCGCACCGCCCATCGCGACCTGCCAACCCTCCTCGACTGGGTAAAGGCACGGGCCGCGCTTTTCCGGGGCGCAGCCGCCACCTCTATGCTGCGCAATGACGGGTTCGACTTTCTGTTCCTTGGCGGCCATATCGAGCGGGCTGATATGACGCTGCGCCTCCTCGACGTCAAATACTGGGTTCTGCTGCCCGAGACCGATGTGGTGGGCGGCGGGCGGGACCATCACCAATGGACCAGCGTGCTGCACGCCACATCCGCGCTGCGCGCCTATCACCAGATGTATAAAGGCGATTACGCGCCCTGGAAAATCGCGGATTTCCTGATCTTGAACCGTACCTTTCCGCGTTCGATCGCCTTCTGTTACGATCAAATCAACAGCTATCTCGAACGGTTGGGTGAGGCCTATGGCGCCACCCATGACTGCCATGTCACAGCCGGAGAGATGACCCGCGACCTTGCAAGCCACAAAATGGGAGAACTGTTCCGCGAAGGCCTGCACGAATTCATCCATGACAGCATCCGCCGGACGCGCCGCTTGTCGAGCGAAGTCTACGCGGCCTATCACTTCTGACATGACCCTCTCGATCCGACATCAAACCAGCTACACCTACGCGCCCGGGGCAAACCGGGTCGGATTGCGGCTGAAGTTGTTTCCCAAATCCACTCCGGCGCAGATTGTCGAGGGATGGGAGGTGACCGTGAATGGCGAGGCCATCGTCCCGATGCTGAGCAATCCTTTCGGTGAGGGCGAGGCCATGTGGTTCTCGTCCAGTCCCGTCGAACGGATCGAGGTCGAGGCCAACGGCAGGCTGGCGCTGACTGATACATTGGGGGTTCTGGGCAAACTCGGTCGCGCGCGCCCCGGTGTCTTTCGCCGAGAGACCGCTCTGACAGCCGCCGATGACGCGCTGAAAGACCTCGCGGCAAGCATCGAGGGGGCCACGCCGCTCGACCAGATGCATGCGCTGACAGCAAGCGTTCACGAAGGGATCAGCTATCGCAAAGGGGCCACCGAGTCCTCCACCACCGCGGCGCAGACCCTCGCCCTGGGCGCCGGGGTCTGTCAGGATCTGTCGCATGTCTTCATCGCCTCGGCCCGGCTCATGGGCCTTCCCGCCCGTTATGTGACCGGATACCTGCTCGAAGAGGGCGATCCGGAAGACCTGGCCACCCATGCCTGGGCGGAAGTGTTTTTGGAGGGGCTCGGCTGGACCGGGTTCGATCCCACCCATGCGGTTTGCCCGTCCGACCGGCATGTCCGACTGTGCTCTGGCTTCGATGCCGCGGATGCAGCGCCGATCCGGGGCCACGTGACCGGAGACTGCGAAGAGGATATGGATGTGGTGGTCGAGATCTCGGCCCTGCCATCGCAATCTCAAACCCAATCCTGAGGACCCCATGACTTATTGCGTCGCGCTCAAGCTCAATCAGGGCCTCGTTCTGCTGTCAGACACTCGGACCAATGCGGGCGTCGACAACATCTCTCGGTTTCGCAAGATGTATACTTGGGAGATCCCGGGCGAGCGGGTCATCGCCACGATGTCGTCGGGCAATCTCTCGATCACGCAAGGGGTGATCAACCGGCTTTCGGCCGCGATCAAACGGTCCGAGGCGGGTGAGGATGTCGAGACCATCCTGAATGCGCCTACCATGTTCCGGGTGGCCCAGATCGTGGGCGATACGATGCTGGCCATGCAGGACCGCCACAGGCAGAATCTGATCGAGCAAGGCGCCGGCGCGGATGCGCTGATCCTTGTCTCAGGCCAGATCAGCACCGGGGATCACCGGGTCTTCATGGTCTATTCTGCAGGCAATTTCATCGAGGCCACCGACGACACGCCGTTTCTTCAAATTGGCGAGCATAAATACGGCAAGCCGATCCTCGACCGGGTGATTACGCCGGAAACCCCCATCGACCGCGCTTTGAAGGCGGTGTTCCTGTCGATGGACTCGACCATCCGTTCAAACCTCAGCGTCGGGATGCCCCTGGATCTGGCAGTGATTCCGGTCGGTGCGTGCCGTTTCTCGACCCTGCGGCGGATCGAGGAACAGGATGCCGACTGGCAGGCCATTTCGGCGGGCTGGGCCGATGGCATCCGCGCAGCGTTCGAACATCTGCCCGAAGTCAACTTGTCCGATACCTGACGGGAGCGGCCCTATCGCGGGCTGCGTTTCGCCAGGATCCGCTGCAAGGTGCGGCGATGCATGTTCAAGCGGCGCGCTGTTTCCGAGACATTGCGGTCGCAAAGCTCGAACACCCGTTGGATATGCTCCCAACGCACCCGGTCCGCCGACATCGGGTTCTCCGGCGGGGGGGGTTTCTCGCCGCCACCAGACAGCAGCGCCTTCTCGACATCGTCCGCATCGGCGGGTTTCGAGAGATAGTCGACGGCCCCGATCTTGACGGCTGCCACAGCGGTCGCGATGGCGCCATAACCGGTCAGCACGATGACCCGGCTGTCGGGGCGAAGATCCCGGATCGTCTCGACCACATCCAGCCCGTTGCCATCCTCCAGTCGCAGATCGACCACGGCAAAGGCCGGGGGGGATTGACGGGCCAGGCTCAGCCCCTCGGCGACGCTTTCGGCCATGACGGGAACGAAGCCTCGCTTCTCCATCGCTCGCGCCAGCCTCTGGCGGAAAGGCGCGTCGTCATCGACGATCATCAGCGAGGGATCTGCCCCAATTTCCCCTTGGACGTCCATCATAAGTCAGTATCCACCTTGGCGCCGCCATGCGGTCTTGTTGTTTGCGTCGAACGTGAGGATAGGGCTAGCATGCCCCGTTGCCACTTGGCAAATCTCGAAGATTGGATGCAATTTGCTCCCTGCCACCGCCATCGCTCCTCTCTTTGTCGTCATGTGGAGCACGGGTTTCATCGGCGCCAAGCTGGGGCTTCCCCATGCCGAGCCGATGACCTTCCTGTCGCTGCGCTTTGCGCTGACGGTCATGGCGCTGGCGGTGTGGGTCCGCCTGGCGAATGCGCCTTGGCCGAGCTGGCGGCAAACGGTCGATGCGGCGCTGATCGGTCTTTTGGTGCATGGCGTCTATCTCGGCGGCGTGTTTCAGGCGATTGCCTGGGGGACAGAGGCGGGCGTCTCCGCCCTGATCGTCGGGTTACAGCCGGTGGTGACCTGTCTGCTGGCCAGCCGGTTCCTGGGCGAGCGGCTGAGCCCAGTCGAAAAGATCGGCATGCTGCTGGGCACTGCAGGGGTCTGCCTGGTCGTGCTCCGCAAGCTGGACGCTGGGATCGGCGATATCTGGGGGGTGCTGCTTTGCATCGCCGCGCTGATGGCCATCTCTGTTGCATCGATCCTGCAGAAAACCCGGGCGGCCCAGACGCCGATGCGCAGCGGCAACCTCATCCAATTCGCCGCGGCGATGCTGGCGACAGGCGCGCTGGCCCTCGTGATCGAGACCGGCGATGTCACCTGGACTCAGGAGTTTATTTTCGCCCTGGGCTGGCTGGTGATCGTGCTCTCGCTCGGGGCTGTCACGCTCTATTACATCCTGATCCAGCGGGGGGCGGCCTCGCAGGTCGCGAGCCTGTTCTTCCTCGTGCCTCCCTCAACGGCCATTATTGCCTGGCTGCTGTTCGGAGAGGTGATGGGAGTGATCGAAATCGCCGGACTCGCCGTCGCGACGCTCGGCGTGATGATGGTCAACCGTCCAGATTTTTTCCGCGGACGGAGCGCACGGCCGTCCTGATCCTGGGGCCTCGCTCAGCGATCTCTGCCCGATTGACCTTCGAAACGAGACCCATCGCTCGACTGAGACGGCGCCTCGCCGCCGCCCAAGCTGCGCAGAACATCGCGAAAGATGCTGTCGACCACGCTGTCCTCGCTGGGTGAGGAGGTTGTCCGGCGCGGCAGATCGGCCACGACCTCGATTTGAGGCAAGACAGGCGCCTTTGGCTCCTGCGAGAAAATCGGCTCCGGCGCGCGTCCTTCGACCAACCGTTTCATTACCTCGTGCCAGATCTCGGCAGGCAAGCCACCGCCTGTCACACCGGTCAACGGCGTATTGTCGTCATTCCCCATCCACACCCCGACGACATAGGCAGAGGTGTAGCCGATGAACCAGGCATCCCGCGCCGCCTGGGTGGTCCCGGTCTTGCCCGCGACCTGCCAGCCATCGATCCGGGCGCGTTTTCCAGTGCCCTCGGCCACCACTTGCTGCATCATATGGGCAAGAAGACCGGCGCTGTCCTGGGAGAGCACCGCAACGCCAGGGGTTTGAGGCTGGCTGAGCAGCGGGCTGCCATCGCCGCGCAGCGTGATCTCGCGCAGACCATAGGGCGCCTTGTGCCGGCCGCGATCGGCAATCGTTGCATAGACGCCGGTCATCTCCATCAGCGTCGCCTCCGAGGTGCCGAGGGCAATCGCCGGCCCTGGCGCCAAGTCTGAGACAACCCCCATCTCGCCTGCCAAGGCACGGACTTTGTCCTGCCCGACCTGCTCGGAGAGGCGCACAGCAACCGTGTTGATCGACCGCGCCAAGGCATCGGTCAGGCTGACCGGGCCGGCATATCCCCCGCCATAGTTTTTCGGGCTCCACCCTTTGATGGTCAGCGGCGCATCGCGCATCACATCGCGCGGGCTCATACCGGCCTCCATCGCCGCTGCATAGACGATGGGTTTGAAGGCCGAACCCGTTTGACGACGGGCATGGGTCGCTCGGTTGAACTGGCCAGCGGCATCGTCGTGACCGCCCACAACCGCCCGGACCGCGCCGGAGGGGTCCATCACCACGACAGCCGCCTGCGCGCGCGAGCCTTTCTTGACCTTGCGCGCGAAGACATCGGCCACCGCCTCCTCGGCCATCCGCTGGGCGCGGGGGTCGAACGTTGTGGCGATGGTGACGTCTTCGGTCGTGTCCTTGGCGAGATAGGCCGGCGCCGTCTCCATCACCCAATCGGCAAACGCACCACCGACCCTGGCCGCGGCGGCTTGGGAGAGTTTGGCCGGTGTGGCCAGGGCTTGATAGGTTTGCTGTTCGGTCAGATACCCCTGCTCCTGCATCAGACGAATGATAACGCTCGCCCGGCCCTGGCTGCGCTCCAACCCCGCCGTCGGGGCGTAACGCGAAGGCGCACGCAGCAGGCCCGCCAGCATCGCCGCCTCGGCCGGGTTCAGGCCACGGGCCGATTTACCGAAATAGCGTCGTGAGGCCGCCTCGAACCCATAGGTGCCCGCGCCGAGATAAACTCGGTTGAGATAGATCGAGAGGATCTCTTCCTTGGTGTATTTCAGCTCCAGCGCCAGCGCCATCGGTACTTCTTTGAGCTTGCGCTCGAGGCTGCGTTCGGCCGTCAGGAAGACGTTCTTGGCGACCTGCTGTGTCAGGGTCGAGCCGCCCTGCACCAGACGGCCCGCCTTATAGTTCTCCCACATCGCGCGGGCAATGCCGCGTGGGTCGAGACCGATATGCTGCCAGTAGCGCTTGTCTTCTGCCGCGATTACCGCGTGGATCAGGTGGGGCGAGACATCATCAGCCATGACCTCGCCACCGTACTGCTCGCCCCGCCAGGCAAAAACATTGCCATCACGATCCAGCATGGTGACCGAGCCGGTGCCCCGCCCGTCGAACAACCGGTCGGGTGAAGGCAGCTCGGCATAGTAGAGAGCGGTGGTTCCCGCGATAATCATGGCAATCGCCGCCGCGAATGGCCACGTCACCCGCCAGACCAGACGGACCGAGCCGAAGACGATGCCGCGCACGGCACGCCCGATCATGCCGGGTCCTTTCAAGGACGATCCTCGCGTGGCTGACTTCTTCGATTTCGAAGATTTTTGGCGAGTCTTAGCCAAAACGACCTCTCATCCCGTTCGCTCGTTTCCCTAGCATGTCGCTGCCATGCAATCAGCCCCTGCGCGCCTGTCTCTGCATGGAAACCTGGGCGAAAAATCGATCAGTCGTCGCAGATCGCGTTGTGCTCGGGAGTTTTCCAATAGATTAATCAGCTTTCAATTTTTGCATATTTTTTGATCATTTGATCTGTACCGATGCGTTGGTCCCCAATCGCTATCAAAAATTCCTCACTGAATCAATGATTTGCGAGAAATTCTTGGATTGGCATGGTTCTTGAATGTTGTTTGTCAGGCTCTTGCAGCCCAGTGACAGTCGACGCGGGGAGAACCATGAAACTGATCATTGCAGTCATCAAACCCTTCAAACTGGAGGAAGTCCGCGAGGCGCTCACCGGCATCGGTGTGCAGGGCCTCATGGTGTCCGAGGTGAAGGGCTATGGCCGGCAGGCCGGGCATACCGAGATCTATCGCGGTGCCGAATATGTCGTGAACTTCGTGCCCAAGATCAAGATCGAGGCGGTCGTCGCCGATGATCAGGTGGGCAAAGTGATCGAAACCGTCTCGAGCACAGCCCGCACGGGCAAAATCGGGGACGGAAAGATCTTTGTTCTGGATGTGGATCAAGCCGTGCGGGTGCGCACGGACGAGCGCGACGAAGACGCGCTGTGAGACGGGAGAGAGGGAAGACCATGACAACCAAGACGAAAATTCTGGGCCTGAGCGCGATCGCGGCTCTGACCGCGGCACCGGCCTTCGCGCAGGAAGGCCCGGTGGATGTGCCGGCTCATTCTGTGTTCGTATTCAACACCTTGCTGTTCCTGATCGGCGGCTTCCTGGTGATGTGGATGGCGGCCGGCTTCGCGATGCTCGAGGCCGGTCTGGTGCGATCGAAGAACGTGGCGATGCAATGTACCAAGAATATCTCGCTGTTCTCGATTGCCGCCCTGGGCTATGGCGTCATCGGCTATCTGCTGATGTATCCGGGCGATGGCTGGATGGTTGAAGGCTATCTGGGTGCGATCGGCATCGCTGCATTGGAGCCGGTGGGGGTCGCCCCGGAAGCGGCCGATGCGCTCGACTATGCCTCGACCGGGTCGGATTTCTTCTTCCAGCTGATGTTCTGTGCGGCCACTGCCTCGATCGTGTCGGGTGTGCTGGCCGAGCGGATCAAGCTGTGGCCGTTCCTGATCTTCACCTTTGTGCTGACCGCGATCATCTATCCGATCCAGGCGTCGTGGAAATGGGGCGGCGGCTGGCTCGACGGCATGGGCTTTCTCGATTTTGCCGGTTCGACGGTGGTGCATTCGGTTGGAGGCTGGGCTGCCCTGGCTGGAGCAATCATCCTCGGCGCCCGTGCTGGCAAATACAAGGACGGCATGGTCAATCCGATGCCGGGGTCGAGCCTGCCGCTGGCGACGCTCGGAACCTTCATCCTGTGGCTGGGTTGGTTTGGCTTCAACGGCGGCTCGCAGCTGGCACTTGGTTCGGTGGGAGATGCGGCAGATGTCAGCCGGATCTTCGCCAACACCAACACCGCCGCTGCCGGGGGTGCCGTGGCCGCGCTGATCCTCACGCAAGTCCTGTATGGCAAGGTCGATCTGACCATGGTGCTGAATGGCGCACTGGCCGGTCTGGTCTCGATCACCGCCGAGCCGCTGACCCCCAGCCTCGTCATGGCCACGCTGATCGGTGCCGTGGGCGGCGTGATCGTGGTCTTCACCGTGCCGCTGCTCGACAAGCTGAAAATCGACGATGTGGTCGGCGCCATTCCAGTCCACCTGTTCGCCGGGATCTGGGGCACCATTGCGGTGGTTCTGACCAATCCCGATGCCAACCTGTTCGTGCAGCTCTTCTCGATCGCCGTGGTGGGTGTCTTCGTCTTTGCCGTGTCGATGGTCCTCTGGGTCGTCTTGAACACGGTGATGGGCATCCGCGTGTCGGAAGAGGAAGAGATGGCGGGCTTGGATGCCTCGGAACTGGGCATGGAAGCCTATCCGGAGTTCGGCAAGGGCTCGCAGTTCATCTGACGATCGTTTCCCCGATGGCCGTCCCAGTGGGGCGGCCATAACCTGGGCCCGGAGCTGTCTCCGGGCTCTTTTTTGCTCAGCGCTCAGGTCGCAGGCGGGACACGTGCACCAAACAAGGCCGATCCGACCCGGACAACTGTGGCGCCGAGCGGGATAGCCTGCTCGAAATCCCCGCTCATCCCCATGGACAAGCCATCAATCCCGTTCCGCTTGGCAATTTCCGCCAATAGGGCGAAATGCAGCGACGGTGCCTCCTCCGAGGGCGGAATACACATCAGTCCCGCAATCGGCAGCTCGAGGGTCCGGCACTCCGCAACGAAGGCGTCAGCATCGGCGGGCAGCACACCGGCCTTCTGCGGCTCCTCGCCCGTGTTGATCTGCAGATAACAGGGAAGCTGTCGGCCGGTTTCGTCGAACAGATCTGCCAGGCGCCGCGCGAGTTTCGGGCGATCGACGGACTCGATCACATCGAACAGCTCTACGGCTTGGCGCGCCTTGTTGGTTTGCAGGGGCCCGATCAGGTGCAGCTCGAGATCTGGAAAGCGTTCCCGCAGGTCTGGCCATTTCGACTGCGCTTCCTGGACCCGGTTCTCGCCAAAAATGCGGTGGCCCTCGCCCAAGACAGCTTCGATGCGCTCCAGCGGTTGAACTTTGGAGACGGCAACGAGGGAGATGGCGTCCGGCGAGCGGCCTGATTGGTCCGCAGCACTGGCGATGCGGGCATTTATCTCGGCGAGAGCACTCACGCTGCCCCGCTGAATTGTGCGGTGTCGTCAAGCATTTCGGGATAGAAGCGTTCCAGGGTCGGCAAGAATGTCTCGCGGATCGAGGCGACCTGCGCAGCGGTGAGTGTATCCCGCCAGGTCCCAGATTTCCCGCTGTGGAAGAAGCGCTCCATCGTCTGCGGACGCTCGCGGAACCCTTTGACCGCCTCTTGCTTGCGCATATTCGAGAAGCTCGCCTCGCGGATCGCCCGGCGCAATTGTCCATCATGAACAGGGACTTGCAGAAAGTTCAGAAAACCGCGGACAGTGCCTTCAGCGTCGCTCTGCATATCTTCGTATCGGATCACATGCCGCGGGAGACCGGGCGCTTCAAGCCAGCTGCTCACATGGCCGTCCCAGCGCCCCAGGAGCTCGAATATCCCAGTCGGCGTGGCCGTGATCGACTGTGGATCAGACAATTTAGCGATCGACGCGTCGAGATCGATCCCGAGATGCCGGGCAAAAGAAGGCACGACATCGAACGGATTTCGGATAAGATAAAGCGCCGCCGCGGTGACATGCGGAGGGATCAGATCAACCGATCCGATCCGCTGAATCTGGCTGTGGGTCTTGACGAAATGCGTGCCCGGGCGCGATGCGGCTATCAACTCGACCATTCGGGTTCTGATCGCAAGCCAGTCATCAAACGACGCACCCTGATAGGGTTTCCCAGCCGCCTTGTCGAAAAAGTCTTGCCGAATATCGGCCGTCGTGAACTTTCTGATATTGTTTATATCCGGCGCTTCATTCTTCGGCATGAAGTAATGCGCAAGAAGATAGCGGAGCCATGTGTTACCCGATTTCGGGTAGGAAGCGAGCCAGATGATCCGCTGGAGGCTCATTTCGTGTATCCAAACCGGTCCATGACCGCGCCGTGGGCCTGACGCATGCGGGCGACCTGGCTGTCGGTCATCCCACTCTCCCACTGTCCGGCGGTTCCGGTATGGAAAAAGCTCTGCCCATCGCGGGCGCGTTCGACGAAACCCGCGCGGTCCTCCTGCGATTTCAGTTCCGAGAACGAGGAATGGCGGATGGCGCGGGCGAGACGGTCATCATCGCCAGGGATGCCGAGCGCCTGGATCAACCCGGAAAATGCCATCTTTGGATCTGCGATCATATCCTCGTACCGCATCACATGGACGGGGAACGGCGCGCGGTCGACCCAGCTTCGCACGTGGTCCGACCAGGTGCCGAGGAACTGTACCATGCTCTGCTCACTGCCCTTGGTTGTATGGTCGGGGCGGGCGAGCGCATCAATCGCTCCATCGACCGTCGTCGCGTAATGGCGCGCATAGGACAACGCGACGTCAAGGGGGTTCCGCAGGATGTAGACGGCCATGCGCGTGACCGGGTCGGGGATCAGGGCCTCTCCCAGTGCCGTGTCATTGATGGCATGCGTCTTGACGAAATTCATGTCTGCGCCGTTTCCGGTGATGCCGCGCAGGACGAGCGGCCGCAACCGCGTGGCAGCCGCAGGGTCTTCGGGATCGAAAGGGCCCTTCGAAACCATGCGATAGGCGTTGACGACGGCGTCGCCGATGCCGAGGCGGTGGATTTGATTGATCGGAACCGGCTGCTCGGTATTGAGGAGGTAATTGATCAGAAACGCCCGGGTCCAGGTGTTTCCGGATTTTGGGTAGGAGGCGAGCCAGACGATGTTCTTTTTGGCTTTTTGCGGGGCGCGTGTAGCGGTTTTTGGCGTCGCTCGCGGGGACATTTTCAGAGATTAGCCCAGATCATCCTGCCTTAAAAGAGAACAGGGGAGGTCACCCCCCCCTGTCCGTGACTTCGCGGTACCAGTCGAGATCAGAACTTGACCTTGATCCCGGTGCCGATGATGAAGCCGTCGACATCGTCGCCTTGTGCGAGGCCGCTGTCGCCAGTGTCTTCTTCGAAGTCGACATAAGCACCGAAAGCGTTCAGGTCGACGCCTTTAGCCAGCTTGTATTTGGCACCGATCAGGAACATCTGCGCCGTCTCGTCATTACCAAATTGGCCGAGGTTGTCTGCGATGCCATCGCCGTTTGCGTCGATGTCGGTATCACCGACTTCGTCATCGACGTTTTCACCGTTGAGATAGGTGAACGAGAAGCCCCAAGGACCAGTCTCATAGGAGATACCAGCGTCGAAGACACGGCCGTCATCGTTGCCTTCGTTGTTTTGCTCGGCGAACGAGCCGCCGATGGTCACGCCGGCGAAGCCGAGGTTGATACCAGCGTTCCAGACCTGCGGGTTGTCATTGGCATCGCCGAAAGCAATACCGTAACCACCGGCAACAGCGACGTCGAAATCACCGAAGGAGTTAACGTA
The DNA here is from genome assembly GCA_038524325.1 of Pseudomonadota bacterium. Taxonomy (GTDB): domain Bacteria; phylum Pseudomonadota; class Alphaproteobacteria; order Rhodobacterales; family Rhodobacteraceae; genus Thermohalobaculum. The sequence continues at coordinate 9,803 of JBCBIS010000019.1, read as the reverse complement.
GTTAGCGCCGATGTCGACGATGTTGGCGAGTGCTTCGCCCTGAATGTCCAACTGAGAGTTGCTGTCTTGGTTGCCATCACGCGCATAGGACACGCCGAGCTGGAAACCAGCAAAACGCGGGGTGAAGTAAGTGATCCGCTGAGCGTCGTTGTTACGACCATTCTCGATGAAGGTCGAGCCGAGCGTTCCGCGGAACACGTCTGCACCGGTGGTCACACCTGCTGCCGTACCCGAGAACGGGATGAACGCAGTCAGCGAGCCCGAGTTGACGTTGATAAAGGTCACGTCAGGTGCGCCATACTGCATCGTGTAGCGAGCCGAGTTTTCCGAGCCAAGCTGGATCCGGCCGAACGAACCGCTGATGAACAGGAAGGATTCATCGATCGTGTCGCCAGTCGAGTTTGCTTCGAGCTGGACGTCGACACCGATCTTGATGCCGTTGTCGAGCGTGATCGACGGCTTGAAGCTGATCTCAGCGTCCTGCTTCGAGTCAACGCCGGCAAAGTCAGTGTTTGCGACAGTATCAACGTCGGAGTCTGCAAAAGCGACGAACTGCTCCATGTAGCCGCCGATCTTGACTTCCCATTCAGCAGCGTTGGCCGAGGAGGTGTACGCCGCGGCGAGCGCGATGGCGCTGGTGCCAAGGAGAACCTTTTTCATTGTGTCCCTCTTTGTTTCCACACATGTGTTTCCGTGTTGGGTGGGGAACATTTTCCCGCACACCGTCAGGACGGATCCTGCCCCGACCTCGCCGTTGTTAATGATGCTGCCCGACCGGTCAATCACATGTGTTGGCGGTTGATCCTCCACCCGGAGCCACGGTGCATTTTCGCAACATTTCGGCCCGGTTTTCGCCGGAGTGTGGCCTATCAAGGGGATAGGCTGCTTTCCTGCGCTGTGCTAGTGCTTCGAGAAATGCGGTCTTCAAGAGCGTGCCATGCTCGTGACGGCCCGCCTCTGCCACGCGTGTTGAGACAGAACGGAGAAGGGTATGCGCAAAGATTTCAGGTTGATCGCATCGGGTCGGCTGGTGACGACTGCGGTTCTGGTCGCGGCCCTGTCTGGAGTTGCTGGCTGCTCTGGTAAAAACCTCGCATCGAAGGACGACGATGAAGTGGTGCGGTCCGGGCCGGAGCGGGAGCGCCGCGACCCGAACGACACGCTCTTCGGTGAGGACGGCGTGACCATCGGGTCGGTGAACAGCACCAGCCTGGGCGGATTGTTGGGTCAGCCCGGGGCGCAGGGCGACGCACTTCCGGTCAACAAGTTCATCTGGCAGGCATCGCTCGACACATTGTCTTTCTTGCCGCTGAGCTCGACGGATCCGTTCACCGGCGTGATTGCGACGGATTGGGGCTCGACCCCGGATGCGCCAGGGCAGCGGTTCAAGGTGACGGCCTATGTCCTCAACCCGAACCTGGCCGCGTCTTCGCTGAAAGTCGCGGTCTATCGCGAGACCCGGAATGAAGAAGGTCTGTGGGTGCCCGCTCCGGTCAGCCCTGACACGGCGCTGAAGCTGGAGGATGCAATCCTGGTCCGCGCGCGCCAGATCCGTGTCGCCTCGCTGGATACCGACACCGCCTCATAGCACTTCGCCACGCCAAGGGTCTCCGCGCCGATTGAATTCGCGATGGCTCCGTCCTAACACTGGCAGGGATTTGAACTCCCGGGCCTACGCATCGGCGTTGCCCAGGCAACAGCGGACGAGGACGCGATGGACCGCTACGACGCGAGGGCGACCGAGCCGAGATGGCAAGGTGTTTGGGATGAGCGCGGGTGTTTCCGCGCCGAGCGGGATGAGCGCCGCCCCAAGTTCTACGTCCTCGAAATGTTTCCTTACCCCTCGGGCCGCATCCACATGGGCCATGTGCGTAACTATGCGATGGGCGATGTGGTGGCGCGTTTCAAACGGGCGCGGGGCTTCAACGTGCTACACCCGATGGGTTGGGACGCGTTCGGGATGCCGGCGGAAAACGCCGCGATGGAAAACAAGACCCATCCCGGCGAATGGACCTATCGCAACATCGCGGCGATGCGGACGCAACTGAAGGCGATGGGGCTGAGCCTGGACTGGAGCCGTGAATTCGCGACTTGCGACCCGGAATACTATGCGCAGCAACAGGCACTGTTCCTCGATTTCCTCGAAGCTGGGCTGATCTATCGCAAAAGCTCGATCGTGAACTGGGATCCGGTGGATCAGACGGTTCTGGCGAATGAGCAGGTGATCGACGGCAAGGGCTGGCGCTCGGGCGTTCCGGTGGAGCGGCGCGAACTGGTGCAATGGTTCTGCCGGATCTCGGACATGGCAGACGATCTTCTGGCCGCAATCGATGGTCTGAAAGCCTGGCCCGAGAAGGTGCGTCTGATGCAGGCGAACTGGATCGGCCGCTCAGAAGGGTTGGAGTTCGAATTCGAGCTGGTGGCGAATGATCTGACCGATGCCGCCGCCCTCACTGTATACACCACCCGGCATGACACGATTTTCGGTGCGAGCTTTGCCGCGATGTCGCCCGATCACCCGCTGGCCGATCAGATTGCCGCGAAAGTTCCCGGTTTAGACGCGTTCGTGGCCGAGTGCCGGCGGATGGACACGACCGAGGAAGCCTTGGAGACTGCCGAAAAGAAGGGCTTCGACACGGGGTTGCGGGTGGTGCACCCCCTGGATCCAGACCTCACACTGCCGGTCTATGTCGCGAACTTCATTCTGATGGATTACGGCACGGGCGCGATTTTCGGCTGCCCGGCGCATGATCAGCGCGATCTCGACTTTGCTCGGAAGTATGATTTGCCGGTTCTGCCGGTGGTCTGCCCCTCGGATCAGGGCCCGGCAAATTTCGAGATCGGAGCCGAGGCCTATACCGGGCCTGGACGCATCGCGAACAGCCGCTTCCTCGACGGGATGACCATCGAAGAGGCGAAAACGGCGGTTGCCGAGCGGATGGGGCGGCGCAAGGTCAACTTCCGGCTGCGCGATTGGGGGATCTCGCGGCAACGCTATTGGGGCTGTCCGATCCCGATCATCCATTGCGCGACCTGTGGGCCGGTGCCGGTGCCGAAGGAGGACTTGCCGGTTCGCCTGCCCGAGGATGTGAACTTCGATCAGCCTGGCAACCCGTTGGAGCGGCATCCGAACTGGGCACAGGTGCCGTGCCCGAAATGCGGGGAGGCGGCGCGGCGTGAGACCGACACGATGGACACCTTCGCGGATTCCTCGTGGTATTTCGCGCGTTTTACCTCTCCAAGGGCCGATACACCCACCGATGCGGCGGATATCGCTTATTGGATGAATGTGGATCAGTATATCGGCGGAGTGGAGCATGCGATCCTGCACCTGCTCTATGCCCGCTTCTGGTGCAGGGCAATGCATCGGACAGGGCATCTGCCGCAAAGCGCCGACGAGCCTTTTGAAGCCCTGTTCACGCAAGGCATGGTCTGCCACGAGACCTATGCCCGCGAAGGTGTTCCCGAACCCGCCTGCTGGACCGCACCCGATGACATTGATTTCAGTGGCCAGGAGCCGGTGCATAAGGAAACCGGTGAACGCATCCTGATTGGCCCGTCGACCAAAATGTCGAAATCTAAGAAAAACGTGGTCGATCCGGAGCGAATCATCGCCGAACACGGCGCAGACACGGCGCGCTGGTTCATGTTGTCGGACAGTCCGCCCGAACGTGACGTCGAATGGACGGCCTCGGGTGTTGATGGCGCCGGCCGGCATCTGCAGCGGATTTGGCGGATGGCTATGGAGATTGCGAAAACCGCGCCTGTCGAGGCGCCCCAAGCATTCTCTCCCGACGCAATCACCCTCAGAAAACAGGTGCACCGGACCATCGCGGGCGTGACAGCGGATATCGAGGGCTTCACCTTCAACAAAGCGGTGGCCCGGCTCTACGAGTTGACAAATGCGATCGGACGCTGCAGCGGTGAGGGCGAGGATGCCGGGTATGCGCGGCGGGAAGCGATGACGGTGATGGCGCAACTGATGGCACCGATGACGCCACATTTCTCAGAAGCGGTTTGGGAAAAGCTCGGCCAAGACGGTCTGGTGGTCGATCAGCCCTGGCCGGAAGTGGATGAGACGCTGCTCGGTCAGGACGTCATCACACTGCCTGTTCAAGTCAACGGGAAGCGCCGAGCGGAGATCGAGGTCGCTCCCGACCTGCCAGCGCCTGAGATCGAAGCGCTCGCCCTTGCAGATCCATCGATCATCCGGGCGATGGAGGGGAAACAAGCGCGCAAGGTGATCGTGGTGCCGGGGCGGATCGTCAATGTCGTTGTCTGATCGGCGCCATGTTCTGTCCAGCCTCGGAGCGGGGCTTTTGCTTTCCGGCTGCTTCCGCCCGATGCTGGCGGAGGACGGCCAAGCCTCGGCCCTGCGCGGCCAGATCGTTTTGCCGGATATCGAGGGGCGGCTGGGATACTATCTCTATCAGTCGCTTGAAGATCGTCTGGGCCGACCCGAGGGTGACCGGTACCGGCTGGATGTTGCGATCTCGACTGAGGATCGGGGGCTGGCAATCTCTCAGGACAATGACGTGACGCGAATTTCGGTTACCGCGACGGTAGCCTGGGCGCTTTATCTCCGCGATGGGACCGAGCCAGTTCTGCGCGACCGCGAGGTCAGTCAATCCGGGTACAACGCCACAGGGTCTTTGTTCGCCACGCGGCAAACCCGGCTGGACATCGAAAGACGGCTGGCGCGCGACCTGGGCGAGCGCATCAGCCGCGCAATCCTGGCTCGGTCGAGGCAGATCGCCCGAGCCTCATGAAACTGTCCGGGGCTGGGGCGCGGCGGTTCTGTGCGGCGCCGGACCTCGCCATGCGCGCGGCTCTCCTTTATGGGCCTGATCCCGGTCTGTTGGCACTGCAACGGCAGAAGCTGACGTCGTGCCTGTGCGATGATGAGGATCTCCGGGTGACCCGTCTCGACGCAGGAGCGCTCCGCTCGGATCCCGCTGAGCTGGAGACGAGTTTGAAGAGCCGGGGGTTTTTTCCCGGTCGGCGTGTCGTTGTGCTGGAGGAGGCGAAGGATTCCCTCACGAAACTGATCGGTGACAGCCTGAGTTCGGTCGATCAGGAAGATGCCTTTCTGATTGTCACGGCGACCGGTCTGACGGGGCGGTCCTCTTTGCGCAAACTCTTCGAGACAGGAGAGGGTTTGGTTGCCGCTGCTTTCTATCCGGATGCTCCGGACGGGGCCGAGGTGTCTCGCATGTTGTCCTCGGCTGGCGTGACCGGTGCGATTGGGCCGGAGATCGAGGCGTATCTCGCCGCAATCGCGGCTGATCTGGACCCTGGCAGCTTTCATCAACTCATTGAAAAGATTTCTCTTTTTCTAGTTGGCAGGACCGAGCCGCCTAGTATCGAGGAAATCGTGCATCTCTGCCCCGCGACCGTCGATCCCGACATTGATGCACTGATCAACGCCGTGGCTGAAGGTCGGCCGGATGAGACCGGCCGCCTGTTGAACCGTGTTCTGACGGCGAGCGGAGCGACATCGCGCGTTCTCATTTTCCTCAGCCGGCATTTCCGGCAGATCTTCGCACTGACGGGGGCGGAGGACGGTATCGAGGCGGCTCTCGGCAGGGTTCGGCCACCCGTTTTCGGGCCCCGGCGGGCGCGGCTGGCGAGGCAGGCGGTGATCTGGCAGGGGCGGATCGAAACGGCGATGCGCTTGATTTTCGAGACAGAACGCCAACTGCGTCGGTCTGGCGAAAAGCCAGAGCGGGCCTTGACCGAGCGGTGCCTGATCCGGCTTGCCATGCTCGCGGCGCAGAGCCGCTAGTCGCACAGGCTGGATGACAGTCTAGTCCGCGAGGGCCTGGCAGAGCCGGTCGAGATCTTCCAATGATCCGTACCGAATACGAACCTCGCCGCCGCCATCCGCAGCATGGTCGATCCGCACCTTCATGCCGATCGCAGCGGACAGATCGCCTTCGAGCAACCGGGTATCGGCGTCCTTCTGGGCGGGCGCACGGGAGGGTTTGGATTGCTCATTGGGTGGCAGTTTACGGGCCAGAGCTTCGACCTGCCGCACAGTCAGCCCCTCATTGACTGCTTTCATCGCAAGCCCGTCCGGATCGGCGGCACCGATCAGGGCGCGGGCGTGCCCCGCTGTGAGTTTTCCAGCGCGCAAGAACTCCTGGATCCCGGGAGGAAGCGTAAGGAGTCGGAGCGTATTCGCCAGATGCGGCCGACTTTTCCCTACGATCCGTGCCAGCTCCTCTTGCGTGTAGGAAAGCCGTTCGATCAACTTCGAATAGGCCAGCGCTTCCTCTAACGGGTTGAGATCGGCCCTCTGGATATTTTCGATGAGCGCGAGCTCGAAAACTTCTTGATCCGTGAGCGGGCGAATGACCACAGGCAGTTCATGCAATTGAGCCCGCTGCGCGGCCCGCCAACGCCGTTCGCCTGCAACGATCTGGAAAAGCTCGGGATTTTCCGGATCGGGCCGCACGATGACGGGCTGGATCACGCCCCTCTGCCGGATGGAATCGCTGAGTTCAGAGAGCTCGGCTTCATCGAAGTGGCGCCGCGGTTGCTCCGGATTGGGCCGCAGAAGATCTATCGGGAGGCTGGCAACGGGTCCTCGATCTCTGGCCTCCGGGCGCTCCTCTGCAGGCTGAGGTACGACGGGCGCGTCTGGAATATCGCCAATCAGGGCTGAAAGGCCGCGGCCCAGTTTCTTACGCTCAGGCTTGCGTGACATCGAGAGCCCTCTCTGCGGGATTTGGGAGGAAACCGCGGTCGAATACCTCGCGCGCGAGATTTCGATAAGCCTGTGATCCGGCACAGGCGCTGTCATAGAGGAGCGCCGGCATCGCATGGCTCGGCGCTTCGGAAAGCCGAACATTCCTTGGAATCACAGTGCGATAGACCAGGTCCCCCAGCGTCTCGCGGACATCGTCCGCAACCTGACCGGACAAGTTGTTGCGCTGATCGAACATGGTCAGCGCAATACCATGAATCTTGAGATCGGTGTTCAAACGCTGCTGCACCAGCTTCACCGTGTTCAGGAGCTGAGAAAGACCTTCGAGCGCGAAGAACTCACATTGGAGCGGGACAATGACGGCATGCGCCGCGGTCATCGCGTTCAGGGTGAGAAGGTTCAGCGAGGGCGGACAATCGATGAGGATGAAGTCGAAACGGCCCGGCGTACCCGCATCCACCAGGCTGTCCAAGGCGATGCTGAGCCTCTGGGCGCGCTCGGGATCATCGACCAGCTCGACATCCGCGCCCGACAGATCGACCGTCGAGGGCGCAACCCAGAGATTCCTCACACAGCTTTCTTGCAAAGCCTCCCCCAAGGGCACACCATCGGTTAACACGTCATATGTCGTCCGACCCCGCATGTCAGGTGGCAGGCCGAGACCGGTGGACGCATTTCCCTGCGGGTCCAGATCGATCACAAGCACCTGCTGATCAATCTCGGCCAATGCAGCTCCAAGATTGATTGCCGTGGTTGTCTTACCCACGCCACCCTTCTGGTTTGCAATCGCAATGATAACGGGCCCCGGAAGCTGGGCGGTCATAGTGAGTGTCCTTTGCGGCGTACGAACTGCGAAATCACCAGGATGGCAGCATTGGGATCGGTCAAGCTTGGCTCGGCTCGCGCAGTTATATGCCAATCCACGCGGGCCTCGGTCAATTCGGAATCGATACGACTGCCCTTGTGCAAAACAAGCGTCGTATTTTCATCGCAGAATCGCTCAGAGATGGTCAGCAATCGCGATAATGGCGCAAAGGCACGGGCCGTGAGCATGTCTGACGGCGGCAAATCAAGCGTCTCGGCCCGTGCGACATGGACTTTTGCAGGCAAACCGAGGTCTCGGATAGCGGTTGTCAGAAAGGCCGCCTTGCGGTGATCCGATTCGACAAGATGGGTCGTCAGGCTTGGCAGGAAATCACGCGACAGGATCGAGAGTACGATACCGGGCATTCCTCCGCCGGAACCGAGATCAATATGCATTTTCGCATTGCTGGGAATGAAATGGGCTATCTGCCCTGAGTCTTCGATATGCCGCCGCCAAATGTCTGCAACCGTACTCGGGGCGATAAGATTGATGCGTTTGGTCCACTTCGCAAGCAATGCCGCGAAGTGGTCGAGCTTCTCCAGTGTTTCACGTGAAACATCGATGCCAGCGAGGCGAGCAGCGCCCATCATGCCGTTTTTTTCGACCGGGACTTCTCCATCGACAAAACCACGGACAGGATCAGAGCCAATGCGGAGGGTGTCATCCCCTCGATCCGGCGGGCCTGGCCAAGTGTCTCCGGCCGCGCAGCGGTGAGTTTGTCACGAAGCTCTGTCGAGATCCCCGAGAGCGCACCATAATCCAATCCGCTGGGCAGGGGCCGGTTTTCCTCCTCCCGCATCGTCTCAATCTGACGGAGCTGTCGTTCGATATAGCTCGCATACCGGGCATCGAAGGAGAGTTGTTCGATGCTCGCACCGTCAAACGCCTGCAATTCCGGCCAAAGACCCAACACGCCCTCCACACCAACCTGGTCCAAAGCGAGCAAATCAAGTGCGCTCCGCCTCCGTCCATCCGCATTCAGGTAAACGCCGGCAAGTTCCGCCATCTTCGGGGTGATCGTTCGGTCCTCAAAGGCGGAACGCGCGTTGGAAAGACGCTCCATCTTCGTCTCAAAGGCCGTTTGACGCGCGTGCGAGATGAGACCGATCTCGATGCCTTTCTCTATCAGACGCTGGTCGGCATTGTCGGCGCGCAATTGTAAACGATACTCTGCCCGCGACGTGAACATCCGATACGGCTCGGTGACACCCTGTGTCACGAGGTCATCGATCATCACCCCCAGATAAGCATCTGCTCGATCGAGCACAAACCGGCGCTCACTTTGCAGCAGGGCGGCATTCGCGCCAGCAATCAACCCTTGGCCGGCAGCTTCCTCATAGCCAGTTGTTCCGTTGATCTGGCCTGCGAGAAACAACCCACGCACACCCAACACCTGCAGTGTGCGGTCTAGACCGCGCGGATCGACGTAATCGTATTCGATCGCATAGCCAGGTTTCAGAATTTCAGCATGCTCTAATCCGGCGATGGACTGCACATACCGTTCTTGAACATCGGCCGGGAGAGATGTGGAGATGCCGTTCGGATAAACCGTATCGGACAGGACCCCTTCAGGCTCCAGGAAAATTTGATGGCTCGTCTTTTCCGCGAAACGAACGATCTTGTCTTCGATAGATGGGCAGTACCGCGGACCGACGCCCTCGATCCGGCCAGAATACATCGCCGACTGATCGAGATTGTCACGGATGATCTGATGAGTCGCCTCGTTGGTATGAGTGATGTGGCAGAGCACCTGTTCGGCCTCGACCTGTTCCGAGAGGAAAGAGAACAGCTCCGGATCCTCGTCGCCGTGCTGTGACTCCAGATGGGCATAATCGATGCTCTCCCGGGCGAGGCGCGGTGGCGTCCCCGTCTTCAGACGCCCCATCGGCAGGCCGAGTTCCTCGATTCGCATGCCAAGGCGATTGGCGGCGGGATCGCTCAATCGTCCAGCTTCCCATCGCTCCTGACCCAAATGGATCACACCGCGCAGAAAGGTGCCGGTGGTGAGAACCATGGCGGCGCAGTCAATGGTCTCGCCAGACGCCAGTTCCACTCCAGAAACTGCACCCTGGCGCAGGACAACATCCGTCACTTCGCCTTCCACGATTTGAAGCCCTGAGCACTTCATCAGAACCGCCTGCATATGTTTGCGGTACAGGTCCCGATCACACTGTGCCCGGGGCCCGCGCACTGCCGGACCCTTACGGCGATTCAGGAGACGAAACTGAA
>JBCBIS010000018.1:0-32629 GCA_038524325.1 Pseudomonadota bacterium | reverse complement strand
GCGGACCTGTGCGGCGCGGCTGTGGGGCGGCAACCTCGCCTGGTTCGTGTTCTGGGGCTATCAACTGGTGATCGTGCTGGCGGCGACCTCCTATGTCTTTGGCGGGTCCGAGGGCAAGGAGTATGCCGAACTGCCCTGGCATGTCGATCTGCTGCTGACCGTGGTCTGGGTCGCCTATCTGGCGGTATTTCTGGGCACGCTGATTAAGCGCAAGGAGCCACATATCTATGTCGCCAACTGGTTCTTCCTGGCCTTCATCGTCACGGTGGCGATGCTGCATGTGGTGCGGAACCTCTCGGTGCCGGTCTCGATCTGGGGCTCGGCCAGCTATTCCGCCTTCGCCGGGGTGCAGGACGCGCTGACGCAGTGGTGGTACGGCCACAACGCGGTCGGATTTTTCCTGACCGCCGGGTTCCTGGGCATGATGTATTACTTCGTCCCCAAGCAGGCGGAGCGGCCGGTCTATTCCTATAAGCTCTCGATCATTCACTTCTGGGCGCTGATCTTCCTCTATATCTGGGCGGGGCCGCACCATCTGCATTACACCGCGCTGCCGGATTGGGCGCAGACATTGGGGATGGTGTTCTCGATAATTCTCTGGATGCCGTCCTGGGGCGGGATGATCAACGGGCTGCTGACCCTGCAAGGCGCGTGGGACAAGCTGCGGACCGACCCGGTTCTGCGGATGCTTGTGGTCTCGATCGGCTTCTACGGCATGGCGACCTTCGAGGGGCCGATGATGTCGATCAAGGCCGTCAACTCGCTTAGCCACTATACGGACTGGACCATCGGGCATGTGCATTCCGGTGCGCTGGGCTGGAATGGCATGATCACCTTCGGTGCGCTCTACTTCCTGGTGCCGCGGCTCTGGAATCGCGCGCGGCTCTACTCGATCGCGGCGGTCTCCTGGCACTTCTGGTTGGCGACCATCGGCATCGTGCTCTACGCCGCCTCGATGTGGGTGACCGGGATCATGGAGGGCCTGATGTGGCGCGAGACCGACGCCAACGGGTTCCTGGTGAACTCCTTCGCCGACACCGTGGGCGCCAAGATGCCGATGTACCTGGTCCGCGGCCTTGGCGGGGCCCTCTATCTCACCGGAGCGATCATCATGGTCTGGAATCTCTGGATGACCATCAAGGGCCGGGTCCGCCCGGTCGAGACCCCAGCGACGGCAAACCCCGCCGCCGTGGCAGCCGAATAAGGAGGGCGCGAGATGGCAAAGCAAAGCTCGACCACCCAGAAACTTCTCGCTGGCCATGCCAAGATCGAGAAGAACGCCACCCTGCTGATGGTGCTGTCCTTCATCGTGGTCACAATCGGCGGAATCGTCGAGATCGCGCCGCTGTTCTATCTGCAGAACACCATCGAAAAGGCCGAGGGGATGCGGCCTTACAGCCCACTCGAACTGGCCGGGCGGCAGATCTACATCCGTGAGGGATGTTACGTGTGTCACAGCCAGATGATCCGCCCTATGCGGGATGAGGTGGAGCGCTATGGCCATTACTCGCTGGCCGCCGAGTCGATGTATGACCACCCGTTCCAATGGGGCTCGAAACGCACCGGGCCGGATCTGGCCCGGGTCGGCGGGCGCTACTCGGACGATTGGCACATCCTGCATATGGAGGCCCCGCGCGAGCTGGTGCCCGAGAGCATCATGCCCGGCTATCCTTGGCTGATCGAAACGCGGCTCGACCCCTCGACCGCCGCGGCGCATCTGCGGGCCAATCGCGCGGTCGGCGTGCCCTACACCGACGAGATGGTCGCCACCGCACAGATCGATATGGCCGTGCAGGTCAATCCCGATCACGACGAGTTCGACGCCTTCATGGAGCGCTATCCAAAGGCTCAGGTGCGCAATTTCGACAGCCGGCCCGAGCTGACCGAACTCGATGCCATGATCGCCTATCTGCAGATGCTCGGCACGCTGGTGGATTTCTCCACCTATGATGCCGAAGCCAATTACCGCTGAGGGAGACCCGAGATGGACACCTACACCCTCCTCCGCGCCTTTGCCGACAGCTGGATGCTGCTGGCCATGACGCTCTTCTTCATCGGCATGGTGCTCTACACGCTCCGGCCGGGGTCGCGGGCCGTGCATGACGATATCGCGTCGATCCCGCTGCGCAACGATACGTTGAAGACCGAATGCGATGGCAAATGTGACGCCTGCGCCTGTAAGGAGTGGGAGTTCCTCCAAACCGAGAAGGAGGCCGCGCAATGAGCGAGCGTGAAACCGATCAGGAAACCGGCACCGAGACCACTGGCCATGAATGGGACGGGATCAAGGAGCTTGACACCCCGCTGCCGCGCTGGTGGCTGTGGACCTTCTACGCGACCATTGTCTGGGGTGTGCTCTACACCATCGCTTATCCGGCATGGCCGCTGATCTCATCGGCCACGGCCGGGGTGCTGGGCTATTCGACCCGGGGCGAACTGACCGAGATCGTGGCGGATCACGAGGCCAGCCTGGCCCCGATGATGAACCGCATCGCCGAGGCGGAGTTCACCGAAATCGCCTCGAACGCCGAATTGGATGGGTTCGCCCAGGCCGGCGGTGCGGCCATCTTCCGGACCTATTGCTCGCAATGCCACGGGGCTGGTGCCGCGGGCGCCAAGGGCTATCCCAACCTGCTGGATGACGATTGGCTCTGGGGCGGCACCCATGAGGCAATCTACGAGACCCTGCTGGTCGGCATCCGATGGGAGGAGAACGAGGACACCCGCATCAGCATGATGCCCGCTTTCGGCGCTGACGAGCTTCTCGAAAAATCCGAGATCGAGGCGGTGACCGACCATGTCCTCTCGCTCTCGGGCGCGGCCGAGCCGAATGCAGATGGCGCGGTGCTCTATGAAGAGAACTGCGCGGCCTGTCATGGCGACAATGGCGAGGGGGTGGCCGATCTGGGCGCACCGACCCTGAACGATGCCATCTGGCTCTATGGCGGCGATCGCGACACGGTGATCGAGACCATCACCTACTCCCGCGCCGGGGTCATGCCTGCCTGGAACACGCGCCTTACCGAGGCCGAGATCAAGCAGGTCGCCCATTATGTGCACAGCCTTGGCGGTGGAGAGTAACCGCCCGGGCCCCGATCATGGCTTTCCTCCCTGGGCCATGACTGCCCCCGCCTCGATTCCCAGAGAGAGGCGGGGGCCCCTTTTTATGCGGGCGATGCGCTTGATCCTGGTCAAGGCGGCCCCTTCTGGTGGAATGCAACATCTCGATCAGCTTCGGTGAGAAAGGTCACGCCCGGTGCCGACAGATCAACAACCCGCCGCCCTCTATGCCGCCCGCGAGCCGGTGTTTCCAAAGGCCGTCTCCGGGTCCTTCCGGCGCCTGAAATGGGCGCTGATGGTGGTGACGCTGGGCATCTACTACATTACCCCGTGGATCCGCTGGGACCGTGGCGCGCACTTGCCCGATCAGGCGGTGCTGGTGGATCTCGCCAACCGGCGCTTCTTTTTCTTCTGGATCGAGATCTGGCCGCAGGAGTTCTACTACGTTGCCGGCCTTTTGATCATGGCGGGCATCGGGCTGTTCCTGTTCACCTCGATCCTGGGACGGGTCTGGTGCGGCTATGCTTGTCCGCAGACCGTCTGGGTCGATCTCTATCAGCATGTCGAGCGCTGGATCGACGGCGACCGCAACGCGCAGTTCCGCCTGCTCAAACGCCGCTGGGACGGGTACAAGATCTCGCGCCGGGGGCTCAAATGGGCCGTTTGGCTGCTGATCGCGGTCGCCACCGGCGGGGCCTGGGTGTTCTATTTCGCCGATGCGCCGACGCTGTTTGTCGACCTCTTCACCGGTCAGGCCAACGCGATCGCGTATACGACAGTGGCGATCCTGACGGCGACGACCTTCATTCTGGGCGGCTTCATGCGCGAGCAGGTCTGCCTTTACATGTGCCCCTGGCCGCGCATCCAGGCGGCGATGCTCGACGAGAACTCGCTGACCGTCACCTATAAAGACTGGCGCGGAGAGCCGCGCGGCAAGCATCGCAAACGCCATGCCGAAGCCGAGGCCGCCTCGGATGCCGCCGGGCCACTGGTCGGCGGCCGGGCGCCGACCATCCCGATGCCGGGGCTCGAGCGCAGCGCGACCGGGCAGACAGGACCGGAAGACCGGCTCGGCGATTGCATCGATTGCAATGCCTGCGTGAATGTCTGCCCGACCGGGGTCGATATCCGCGAGGGTCAGCAGCTCGGCTGCATCACTTGCGCGCTCTGCATCGATGCCTGCGATGATATTATGGCCAAGATCGGCAAGCCGCGCGGCCTGATTGATTACTGCTCGCTGGCCGATGAGCGGCTGGAACGCGGCGGCGCCACGCCGATCCCGGCATTGAAGCGCGCGATCCGGCCGCGCACAATCCTCTATACGATGCTCTGGGCCGGGATCGGGATTGCCATGGTTGTCTCGCTTTTCCTGCGCGACACGATCGATATCACTGTCGAGCGCGACCGGAATCCCCTGTTCGTGACTCTGTCGGACGGGTCGGTCCGGAACGCCTTCGAGGTGCGGGTGCAGAACCGCAACCCGCAGCCGAACCCGTTCCGCCTGTCAGCGACGGTCGAAGGCGATGTCTATCTGCGCCTGACCGTCCAGGGCGAGGACGCGACCGCCATCCTGATCCCGCCCGATGCGACCCGGAAGCTGCGCGTTTTCCTGACGGCGCCGCCGGGCGAGGTGACCGGGCAGGTCCCCGTGACCCTCTGGATCGAAAATCTCTTCACCCATGAACGCAGCCCCTACGCCACGCGGTTCCATGGGCCGGACGCGAACTGATCAACGGGAGTAACCAGATGCGCGACGCAAAACCTCTGACAGGCCGAAAGGTGCTGTTCATCGCGCTGGCGGCCTTCGCCACCGTGATCGCGGCCAACATGACCATGATGATGGCGGCGACCGGCTCGTTCCCGGGTTTGGTCGTGAAAAACGCTTATGTCGAGGGACAAGGCTGGAACGATCGGGCCAAGGCGCAGCGTGCGCTGGGCTGGACTGTCAGCTTCTCCTATCGCGAGGGGGCACTGCAGGTCGATCTCGGCCCGGGATCGGATGCCGTCGCCTTCGACCTGACCATCGGGCGGCCCAGTAGCGATCGCGATGACCAACGGATCACCCTGTCACCCGGGCAGCGCGAGGTGCCACTCGCCCTCGAGCCCGGGGCCTGGCGGATCGAGATCGTCAGCACCTCCGGGCCGGCCTATCGCGCCTCCGCCCAGCTCGTGGTGCCGGAGGCCGGCTGATGCCACTGGACCGGTCCCCTGCCGAGCCGATCGAGCTTCTGCTGCCCACGCTGAAATGCGGCGGCTGCATCGCAGGGGTCGAGCGTGCGCTCTGCGCTGTCGAAGGGGTGCGCGCGGCCCGGGTTAATCTGTCGAACAAGCGCGTGCGGGTCGATCCGGAAGCGGGGGGCGCAGATATCGACCAGTTGATCGCGGCGTTGGCGCGCGCGGGACACGAGGCGCGCCCGCTCGCCGCCGGTCTGCCGCGCCAAGTCGGCCGCGACCCGGAGGGGCGCGACCTGCTGCTCCGCCTCGGCGTCGCCGGATTTGCGGCGATGAACGTGATGCTTCTGTCGATCTCGGTCTGGTCGGGGGCGGAGGCGGCGACCCGTGATCTGCTCCATTGGGTCTCGGCCCTGATCGCGTTGCCGGCCATGGCGTTCTCGGGCCTGCCCTTCTTCCGCAGTGCCGCCAGCGCCTTGGCTGCGCGCCGGTTGAACATGGATGTGCCGATCTCGCTGGCGATCCTGCTCTCGGGCATAAGCTCGCTGATCGAGACCGTGGGGCAGGGCGCGCATGCGTATTTCGACGCTGGGATCATGTTGATCTTTTTCCTGCTGATCGGGCGGTATCTCGACCACAGGACCCGCGCCGTGGCCGGATCGGCGGCAGCGGAGCTCAGCCAGTTGGCGGCCCGCAGCGCGGTCGAGATCCGCCCGGACGGCACGCGCCACAGCGTCGCCACCGAGACCCTGCGCCAGGGCATGCGCCTCGCCGTCGCGCCGGGCGAGCGGGTGCCCGCGGATGGCCTTGTTCTGGCCGGGCGGAGCGATCTCGACCGTTCGCTGGTGACCGGAGAGAGCCTGCCAGAGCCGATCGCGCCGGGTGCAGCCATCCATGCCGGGATGATGAACCTGACTGGCCCGCTCGAAATGCGCGTGACCGCTGTCGGCGATGGCACGCTGCTGGCGGATATCGCGCGTCTTGTCGAGGCGGCCGAGCGCGGGCGCGGACGGCTCGACCGTCTTGCCGACATCGCGGCCCGGGTCTATGCGCCGGGCGTCCATGTGATTGCCATCGCGGCCTTCGCCGGATGGCTTTGGGCCAGCGGCGATGCGGGCACAGCACTGGGCATCGCGACGGCCGTGCTGATCATCACCTGCCCCTGTGCCCTGGGGCTGGCCGTGCCGACCGTCCACACCATGGCCTCGGCGCGCCTCTTCCGGTCCGGGATTTTTCTGAAGGATGGGGCGGAGCTGGAGCGGCTGGCGCAGATCGACACGGTGGCCTTCGACAAGACCGGCACGCTGACCGATGGCGCCCCGCTGCTGCGTTCCGCGCCGGAGCGGGACGCGCCCGCCTGGCCTCTGGCCGCGGCGCTGGCGCGCGCATCGACCCATCCACTCGCACAGGCGATTGCCAAGGCGGCCGAGGAACGCGGTGTCGCCCCAGCCCCGGTCGAGGATGTCTCGGAGCATCCGGGTTGCGGTGTTCTGGGCAGGTTCGACGGTGCGGAGATCCGCCTTGGCCGACCCGATTGGGTGACGGATGGCGAGGAAAGCGGCGACGGGGTGTTCCTCTCGATCTCCGGTGCGGCGCCCGCGCGGTTCACCTTCAGCGATACCCTGCGCCCTGATGTGCCCGAGACCGTGACAGCCCTGGCCGCGATGGATCTGAAGCTCTGCCTGCTGTCGGGCGATGCCGCAGCATCGGTGGCGGACGCCGCCGGGCGGGCGGGCATCGCGCATTGGCAGGCAAGGCTGCACCCGGGCGACAAACTGGCGCTGCTCGACCAGATGCGCGACCAGGGGCAAAAGGTTCTAATGGTGGGAGACGGGCTGAACGACGGCCCGGCGCTGGCGGCGGCCCATGCCTCGATGTCTCCCGCCGCGGCGGTCGATGTGGCGAAGGCCGCGGCAGGGCTGGTGTTCACCGGCAAGCAACTCGGCGCGGTCGGCCTGGCGCTGCGGGTCGCACGGGCCGCACGGCGCCGGACATTGGAGTGTTTTGCGATCGCCGCCGTGTATAATGCCATTGCAATTCCACTGGCAGTATCTGGCCAGGTCACGCCGCTGATCGCTGCTGCAGCGATGTCGGGCTCCTCGATCCTGGTCGTGCTCAATGCTTTGAGATTGAGGAATGTCGCATGACCGTCATCGGATTTCTGATCCCCGTCTCGCTCTTCCTCGGCGGCCTTGGCCTGGCCGCGTTCATCTGGTCGCTGCGGGCCGATCAGTACATCGATCTGGAGGGCGATCAGCACCGGGCGCTGTTCGGCGAGCATGACGATCACCCCGCTGGCGAGGGCGCGTCCAAGCAAGACTGAATGCGGCCAGCGGCGAAGGCGCCGGGAAGACCCGCGCCCCCGGCACCATCGTCACAACGGTTGACGCAGCCACCCATCGGCAAAGCGGGGGTCGGAGCAACCAGCGACCCGGGCGACGCGCGCCAGCTCTGCCTCCAGGCGCGCCTGACGCCCCTTGCCCCAGCGGACTCCGAACTCGGGCCAAAGGGCACGGACCGTGAGGCACCCCTCCGCCGGGTCCCGTTTCATGTCGATCCGCCCGACAAGGCGATCCCCCTCCAACAAGGGAAAGACATAATAGCCATAACGCCGCCGCGGCGCGGGAACGAAGATCTCGATCCGATAGTGGAACCCGAACAGCCGCTCTGCCCGTTTGCGGTCGCGCAGCGCGGGGTCGAACGGGCTCAACACCCGCATCCCACCTGGTGGCGGTGGAGCGGTCGCGGCGGCGTCCTCGACATCGGGGCGCGCATAGACCCGGCGCGGCGTGCCATCGGCCTGGAGGATCTCGATCTCGATCAGCTCCCGTTCGAGATGGCGCTGGCACCAGGCCTTTGCCTCGGCAGGGGAAATCGCCTCCCAAAACGCCGCGATCTCGCCCGATGTGGCAAAGCCGAGGCGGTCGAGCGCGCTGGCCGCCGCCCATTCGACAATCTCGGCCTCCGGCAGGTCGCGGCTGAGATAGGGTTCGGGGATCACCCGTTCGGTCAGGTCGAAGACCTTCTGGAACCCCTCGCGCCGGCAGACAGCCAACTGCCCGGTCCGCCAGAGGAACTCCAGCGCCGTCTTCGAGGGGTGCCAGTCCCACCAGCCGCCCGAACTGCGCTGCTCGTCCTCGCCGACATCGCGCGCCATGACCGGGCCATGGTCGCGCACCCGCTCGAGCACGGCGTCGAACTTCTCGGCAAAGCCATCCCGCCGCCAGTTTTTCCATTTTGCCATCAGATCCTGGCGGTCGCGCGCAAAGCGCAAGCGCCAGTAGGGAAAGAAGGCGACCGGGATCACCGCCGCGTCATGCGTCCAGTGTTCGAAGAGCTGACGGTCCCGTTCCAACAGACGGATCAAGTCGCGCGGGCGATAGCGCTTCATCCGGGCCGAGAGGATCATGTGGTGGGCGCGCTCGACCATATTGATGCTGTCGACCTGCACGAAACCAAGCTGATCGATCAGCGCCATCGTGTCAGAGGGGCCGCCGCACAGGCCATGGCGCGCCAGGAACAGGCGGCGCGCATCGGGATTTGACAGACGGGGCATAGTCATGGCGGTCTTGGCCGCCCCATCATGCGGACCAGGGGCAGATCACTACCAGAGCGGGCAGCTCGGATGCGGTCCGAGATTGTTGCAGACGATGACCTGCAGGAAGATCAGGATCAGGAACGCGAAGATCGGCGTGATGTCGATCCCGCCCAGATCCGGGATCATCCGGCGCAACGGCCGATAGATCGGGTCTGTCAGCCGGTTCAGCGCCGACCAGATCTGGTAGACCAGCGGCTGGCGCAGATTGAGCACCTCGAAAGCGACAAGCCAGCTCAGAATTGCCTGCAGAATGATGATCCATGTCGCGAGATCGATCAGCAGATTGAAGATCGTGAGGAACGATCCCATGGCACATCTCCACTCGTACCGGGCGTGAACCCTGAGAGAGGTAAACCCAGTGCAGAGCAGAGGCAATGATCGAGTGCTTAGAATTGCATTCTCGATCTGTGGCTGACCTATCAAGCGCCGGATGTCCCTGCGCCGCATTCCGCTGGTAGGCGGCGCTCAGCCCCCCCAGCGCCAGAGATCCGGCAGAAACCGATAGGCCCCGCCCGAGCGCACCACATGGCCGATCCCGGGGAAGGGCAGGTGATAGCCCGCGATGGTCAGACGGTCGGTCGCGGCCATGTCCAGCAGGCGCTTGCGCGTCGCGGCGGCCATCTCGGCGTCGACATCGAAACCGCCATGCCAATCCGGGTGCTCGAACGAGACATGGGCGTGGCTGATGGCATCACCGAGGACCAGCAGGCGCTCGCCCGCGCTCTCGACCCGCACCGACATATGGCCCGGCGTGTGGCCTTGGGTGGCGATCATGGTCACGCCCGGCACGATCTCCTGCCCGTCGGTGATCATCATCGTCTGCTCGGCCACCGGACGCAGCGAGGACTGCGCCCCGACCACCATTGCTTGCATCGGCTCGGGCACTTGGGTGACACGATCTTCGGCCATCCACCAATCGAACTCGACGGCCGATATCGCATAGGCCGCGTCCGGCATCCGCACCTCGTCGAAATCGTCGATCATACCCCAGCAATGGTCCGGATGGGCATGGGTGAGGATGATATGGGTGATCTCGGAGGGGTCGATACCTGCGGCGTCCAGATTGCTGCTCAGGCGCCCGGCGGAGGGCATGAACCGTTCGCCAGAGCCGATATCCACCAGAACTTTCTCGGCTCCGGTGTCGATCAGCACATGATTGGTGTGGGCATAGGTCTGCTCGGTATCGAGAAACCGGGTCTCGAGATATGCGGCGACCGTCTCAGGCGGCTGATTGGCGCCAAGCCCGGCGGCGGGGATCACGAGATTGCCATCCGACAGGACCGTGATCTCAAACTCTCCCAACGCGAAGCGGTACCAGCCGGCGGCCTGCTCTCCTAAGGGAGCGGATGTGGCGCCCAGAACCGGCGCAGATGTCAGCAGTCCAGTGGCGGAGGCGCCCAGCAGGAAGCCGCGGCGCGAAGAGATGAGTGAAGCCATGGTGTTTCCTTGCTCTGTCAGGGGGGCTATTGGCCGCGCGTTCCTGGCTGTTCCACGGGCAGCCCGCGTTTCAGCCAGCCGGGGCCCGCGCTTGACCCGAACATCCCCTCGGAGATGTTCCTTACATCGGTGATGCCATAGGACGCCAATTGGTTGACTACGGCGGTCGAACGCCCGCCCGTCGCGCAGATCATCGCCACCGGGGTCTGCCGGTTCTGATCGAACAACGCGCGCAGTTTCGGCCCGAATTCGGGATCCTGCAGGCTCAGAGGCACCGCGCCTTGCGCCACACCGCTCTGCCGCCACTCCTCGGGCGTTCTGACATCGACGATGATGAGGTCGTTCTGCTGGGACAGCGCAAAGGCCTCATCGGCTGCGAGCAAGCTTGGCTCCGCCCCTGCAGTCCCGCTGAACGTCAACAGCCACAAGACGGGGAGAGCGAGCAGGCCAACCAGGCGCATCATTCAAACTCCATCTGTTCATAGACCCGGCCCGCATTCCGGGTGGCGAGTTCCTCGAACGTGTCGAGCTGTTCGAAACCCGACTGGTCGACATAATACGCCGTGGCCAGATCGCCGCCCTCGTCCAGATGCGCCCGGATCTGCGACCGGAGATGGACCAGATAGTCCCGGGTATAGCGCCGGACCTGCGCCATATTCGTCGGATGGCCATGGCCCGGGATCACATAAACAGCCCCCAGCGCCTCGAATTCAGTCTCCCATGTTTCGAGCCAGGCGGCAGTATCCGTCTCGTCGAAAATCGGCAACAGCCGCTCGTGGAAGGCCATGTCGCCCGCGATGACCAGTTTCTCGTCCGGCAGCCAGACCTGGATATCGCCGGGGGAATGCGCTGGTCCGGTATAGAGCACTTCGATCCGCGTGTCGCCCAGGACGATGTCATGGCGGTCCTCGAATGTCTGCGAGGGCAGGGTCACCTCGGTGCCTTCGGCCTTGTCACGGTTGATGGTCTTCATCCGCTCCAGAATGTCATAGCCGCGCTCCTTGAACTCGGCAGCGGCATCCACATGGGCCAGTATCGGCACGCCCTGCGCCTGCCAGTATGTGTTGCCGAGCATCGCATGACCCTGGCCGTTTTCGTTGATCACCAGCACCACGGGTTGGTCTGTGATCTGCTGGATCTCTTGGTGGAGCGCTTCGGCCAAGACATAGGCACCGCCGGCATTCACGACGACGACGCCCTCCGACGTGACGATAAAGCTCAGATTGTTGTTGTGCCCTGCATTTTCATAAGTCGGCGGCGCGGTCGCGCCGATGGCCGACCAGACATGCGGGATCACCTCGACCGGTTTCTGGTAAAGCGGAGAGGCGGGGTACTGATCAGGAATGCTTTGATCCGCCATCACCGGTGCGCCGAGCCCCAGCGCGAGAAGCAGTGGGATGATGCATTTCATGCTGGCCTCCCAGATCGCATTCACACATTCAATTTTTATGTTTCGTCTGCGGGGCGCGGTGAGTCAAGGGGCGACGGCGCCCGGATCAAGGCGCTTCCCAACGCGGTCCTTTGCGATAGAAGGAAGGGCCTTTCGAAATTCAAACAGGCTGATGCCATGTCCCTCGTATTGCTCCTCGACCACCTGAAACAGACCTCGGCCCTGTCCCAGGCCGCGGGCCTTCTGTCTTGGGATCAGGAGACCATGATGCCACCGAAAGGCGGCGCCATCCGGGCCGAGCAGGCAGGGGCTCTGGCGCATGTGATCCATGAACGCAAGGCGGACCCGCGGATTGCCGATTGGGCCGCCACGATCGACCGCGCAACGCTGTCCGCCTTCGACCGACGCAATGTCGAGGAAGCGCTCCGCGCCCATGACCGGGCGAACAGGATCCCGGCGCGGCTGGCCGAGGCGACGGCGATCGCTGCCTCCGAAGGACAGCGGATCTGGGCGCGGGCCCGGGCCGAGCGGGATTTCGCCGCCTTTGCCCCGGCGCTGAAGCGCAATATCGACCTCGCCCGCGAACGCGCTGCCTGCCTGTCGGTCGAGGGTGCGGCGCCCTATGACGCCTTGCTCGACGAGTTCGAGCCTGGGATGCGGAGTGCCGAGCTTTGGCCTATGCTCGAGGGCATGCGCCCGCGCCTGAAAGCTTTGCGCGAGAAGATCGCGGACCGGCCGCGGCCCGATGCCCTGACGGGCGCCTTCCCGGCCGCGGCGCAGATGCGCCTGGCCGCGCAGATTGCCCGGCAGATTGGCTATGATTTCGAGGCCGGCCGGCTCGACAAGGCGGCGCATCCCTTCAGTTCCGGGGCCGTCGGCGATGCGCGGATCACGACCCGCACGGATGAGGCGGACCCGTTCGGTTGCGTCTACTCGACGATCCATGAGGTTGGGCACGCGCTCTATACTCTTGGCGCCGTGGACCCGTTCCTGCCTGCCGCTGATTACTGCTCGATGGGCGTGCACGAGAGCCAATCGCGGTTCTGGGAAAACCAGATCGCCCGCTCGCGGCCCTTTGCGGATTGGCTCTACCCGGCGATGTGCGAGGCGTTTGGCGCGATGAACCTCGAGGGGCCGGAGCCGCTCTATCGCGCGGTCAATCTGGTTCAGACCGGCTTCATCCGCACCGAGGCCGATGAGGTGCATTACAACCTTCACATCCTGCTCCGCTTCGAGTTGGAGCGGGAGCTGATCGCGGGGGATCTGGAAGTCGAAGATCTGGAAGCGGCGTGGAACACGCGGTTCCTCCGCGATTTCGGGCTGGAAGTGCCCGACCCGACCCTGGGGGTTCTGCAGGATGTCCACTGGTCGGTCGGGTTGTTCGGATATTTTCCGACCTACAGCCTGGGCAATATCTATGCCGCCTGTCTGGACGAGGCGATGCGCGCAGTCCTCCCTGAACGCGACGCGCTGATCCGAACGGCACAGATGGCGCCGATCCTTGCGTGGATGCGGGAGAAGATCCACAGTCAGGGGCGGCTTTACGCGGCGCCTCAGCTGATCGAACAAGCTACCGGCAAGAGGCCGACGCCGGAACCGTTGCTCGTCTATCTAGAAGCCAAATTCGGCGCGCTCTACGATTTGTGAGAGCTGGGTTACCCCGCCGGCGTCAGATCGAATGCGATCGAGATGCGCCGGCCCTCCCCCGGAAACGGGATTGTCCGGTGCCAGAAGAAGGATGGGAACAGCACCAGCAGACCCGGCTCTGGCCGCACCACCATGACCTCCGGATCCGGCAGGGTGAACGGCGCGGGCGGGCGGCCAAACTCGAGCGCGCCCGCATCGCCCGTTTCGGGCAGTTGGACATAGTAGACCCCGCTGAGAACCCCGCTCGGGTGAATATGGGGGTCCTGATATCCGCCACTGTCCAGGACCGTTGCCCAAACGTCCAACCGGTCGGTCGCGGGCCGGTGCGGACGAAAGGGGTGCCGGGCGCGGGCCGGATCGGCGAAATAGGCATCGACCTCCTGGCGAAGCAGGCCCTCCAGCGCCGTGACCGGGCCCGCCTCGCCTTCGAGCAATTGCCCGGTCTGCCCGCCACCCCGTGTCGTGCGGCCCAGCGGGTCGGAGATCAGCGAGGGATGCGAGACGGCATGGGCGGCGAGCGCTTCGTTGAAGGCCGCCATGTCGCGATAGCCGGGCGCCGCGCCGAGTTGCACGGTCGTGATAAGCGCGTCGAAATCGAAGATCGCCGCCGCCTCCTCGTCACGGCCCAAGCTGACCAGGGCGGAGCGTTTGGCGGCGAGGGTCCTGGCATCGCCGGGATGCAGGCCGAGCGCCCGGTCGTAATGCGGCAGACCGGCCTCGGCGCCGCGGACCTCGTGCAGGATCACCCCCAGATGCGTGTGCAAGGCGGCACGGTCGGGGGCCAGTCGGATGGCCTCTTCAAAGGCTGCGATCGCGCGGTCGTTCTCGCCGATTTCCTGCAACGCTCCCGCCAGATTCGAGCGCAGTTCAGCATCCTGCGGCGACAGCGCGGCGGCTTTCTCAAAGGCCTCGGCCGCCTCCGGCAACCGCTTTTGACGCTGGCGCACGACGCCCAGGCCGCCATGCGCGTCGGCCAATCTGGCATCTCCGTCGATCGCCTTCTGAAAACACTCCCCCGCCTCGTCGATCCGATCCGCCCGGAGCTGCAGGATCCCGAGATTGAGCCAGAACGGGGTCAGCCCAGGATTAAGCTTCAGACAGATCTGGAGCGTCTTGATGGCGCTCGCTTCATCGCCGGCCATCAGTTGCACCTGTGCGAGATCTCCCTGGAACTGCAAAACGTTGGGTTGCTGCTGAGCGGCCCGTTCCAGCATGGCCCGGCCCTCGGCCAACTGTCCGCGTTTGACGGCGGCGATGCCGGAACTGTGGAGCGCTGCCGCATCCGCCTGCATGTTCGATCCCGACACTGCCATTCTCCCCGAGGATTGACCTAGGTGATCCGCCAAAGCGGCGCTTGCGGTCCTGCAAGAAGGGAGAGTGTTCGAAGCCGGGCGGCCTGTGTCAACTCAGTTCGCGGCGAGCGGACCGATGTTCACAGCTAGGCGGCCGTTGACCGTCGGGTTTCCTGCGCCGGGGGTTTCTGGAAGAAGGACAGTAGCTGCCGCAACCCTTCCGCGCTTTGTTCGAGACCCCGGGCATTGTTGGAGCTGTCCTCGGCCATTTTGGTGTTCTGCTGGGTCAGGGCGTCCATGTCCTTGAACGCATCGGAGACCCGTTTGACCCCGGCGGATTGTTCCGTACTTGCGCGGGCGATGTCCTCGACAGCGTGTTGGACCTGCGCGAAGGAGTGAACGATTGTCTCCAGCGACTCGCCCGCCTCGGTCACCAGGCGTACGCCATCCTCGACCTGATGCACGCTTGTCTCGATCAGCCCGGCAATGTCCTTCGCCGCGTCGGCCGAGCGCTGCGCCAGGTTTCTGACTTCGGAGGCGACAACGGCAAAGCCCTTGCCTGCCTCGCCCGCGCGGGCGGCTTCGACCGCGGCGTTCAGGGCGAGCAGATTGGTCTGGAAGGCGATGCCATTGATGACGGCGATGATCTCGGAGATTCGTCCCGCACCACCTTCGATCTCGGTCATTGCCGAGATCGCTTTCTGAATCACCTCTTTACCGGAGCTGGCACGCGCAGCGGAGGAGGCTGCGAGGCGCTTTGCTTCCTCCGAGCTTTCGGCATTGGCCTGGATGGAGTTCGAAATCTCGAGAACGGTCGCCTCGGTCTGCCCCAGCGATTGGGCCTGTTGACCGGTCCGGTCGGCCAGCGCCCCGGCCTGCGAAGTGATGCTGCCGGCCCCCTCCGACACCGTCGCGGATGTGGCGGTGATTTCCGCGATCAGGCTCGAGAGTTGATCGATGGTCGCGTTCACATCCTGTTGCAGCGTCGCGAAGGCGCCCTTCATCTCGCCCTCCAACCTGCGCTGCAGATCGCCATTGGCCACCCGGGCCAGGGTCTCCCCCGTGGCCGAGAGCGCTTGCTGGACCTCCGCCAGAAGGTCGTTGAGGCCGATGGCGAGGGCATTCAGTTCTGGATCGTCGAAATTCGAGGGCGCTCGTTTCGAGAAATCGCCGTCGATCGCCGCAGCGACCACAGCGCCAAAGGCCGATTGCAGTTCCAGCATCATGTCCCGCCGGCTGGCATCCATCGCTCTTTGCCCTTCCAAGGCGGCTTCAGCGCTTTTCTGGGCCGTGGCATCGCGGAAATAGACAACGGCATTGGCGATCTCGCCAATCTCGTCGCTCCGCCGGGCGGTCAGCATCGGCGCGGTGATATCGGCTGCAGCGAGGTCGTGGATCTCCGCCTTCAGGGTTGCGATGCTGTGCAGGATCGAGCGTCTGTTCAAGAAGGCCGCGGTCAGCGCCAGAGCGATCACTGCCAGGATCAGCAGGCTCGACACCACCATATAGGTAAAGACGCGATCCCGTTCGGCGCGAAACAGGGCCTCGCTGACATCGCGCGTCGCCCGGGCGAGCGCGTCTGTGGATCGCAGGAATGACCCCAGCGCCTCCGTCAGCGGGGCGATCGGCAGATCAGCCCCCGAGGAAAGGTTGTTCACGCCGTTGGCCATCTTCGCCATGGCTTTCTGAAACGCGACGTTATCGGCCCGGAAAGCCTGCGCGAGGGTGTCGAGTCGCGCCTGAAATTCTGGCGGCAGATCGGAGAATTGCGATCTGGTCATGGCCGAGATCGTATCCGCCAGGACCTTGAACTGCCCTGCGTTCACGAGGAGGCTCATCCGATTGCCCGAGGTCAGCTCCTCGCGTTGCGACAGCCGCGTGGCAATTCTCGAAACGGCGGCAACCCTCTGTGTCAGGTGAGGCAGCAGATCCGAGGCCATCTTTTGCAGGGCGAAGGCGCCGTCCGGCGCGGGGGCGGGATAACGCTCCAATTGGGCCAGCACGCGCCGGGCCGCGCTGAATCGTTTGGTCTGAGAGGCTGATCGGTCTTGAACGCTGGCCCAGTCTGCGGTGACCTGCTCGACCGTCTCGTCGTTCAGATAGGCAGGCGCGTTGTCTGGGAAAAGCCGACCGGTTTGGAGCGGTTTGTCACCGGCGATGGACTCGACGGCTGCAAGGACGGTCTGCGTCGCGTCCAGACCCTCGAGCGTCGCGTCGATCCGCTCGATCTGTCCAAGCTCTTGATGCAGATCCACGGCTTTGAACACGACTATGGGGACGACGAGAAAGAGCACAATACATGTCAGTTTATGATGAATTTTTAGGTTCGATGGCAGCATTGCGAAGATCCGCGAGGTTTCACCGTCGACGCGATGGGGTAAACCGCAGCGCTTAAACTTCGGATAACGGGGCGCTCGTCTGGCTTCTGGGGTGCAGCGAATGCCTCGCGATGACGCGGCCTAGCGGCACCAACTGTCCTACTTCATCGCCCAAGCGGGGTTGCGGCCGATCCGCTCCAGCAGGAAGTCCATGAACACCCGCACCTTGGCCGAAAGAACATTCGCCTTTGGGTAGTGCAGCCAGAGGACCGAGTGATCGACCACCTCGAATTCCGGCAAAACGCGGATCAGCGTTCCTTCTCGCAGCTCCCGGTGCACGCTCCACAGCGAGTTCATCGAAATCCCCGCGCCTGCGAGGGTCGCATGTTTCAGCGCCATGCCATCGTCCACGATCAGACGGCATCCGGCGCGGCGCGGGTCGAACTGCCCCTCCTGCCCGTGCTTTGCGGAGAGGCGGCGCGGGGATTGGTTCTTGAACGCGACCACATCATGGTCCGGCAGATCCTCTGGTGTCGCGGGCATCTGCCTCCGCCCAAGATAGCTTGGCGAGGCGCAGAGGACCCGCCGGTCGTCCGCCAGCTTCCGCCCCATCATCGCCGTGTCCTCGAGCGGCGAGTTCCGCAGGGCGAGATCAAAACTCCCCTCGATCAGATCAAACAACGTGTCCGAGAGCCGC
Source organism: Pseudomonadota bacterium (assembly GCA_038524325.1). Lineage (GTDB taxonomy): Bacteria > Pseudomonadota > Alphaproteobacteria > Rhodobacterales > Rhodobacteraceae > Thermohalobaculum. Next base: position 15,018 of record JBCBIS010000018.1, on the reverse strand, counting down.
AGATCGAGCGTCACGCCAGGGTGGCGGGCCAGGAAATCCGGCAGGATCGGCGCGATATAGAGTTGCGCAAAACTGCTGGGCGCGGTGAAGCGCAGCATCCCCGTCACCGCCGTTTGCCCCCGGCCTAGAGCTGCCAGACCGGCATCCTCCTGGGCCAGGATTTCTCGCGCAAAGGGTAGAAACTCGGCCCCCTCCAGCGACAGGGCAACCTTCCGGGTCGAGCGGTGGAGCAGATCGGCCCCCAACAAGCGCTCCAACTTTGCCAAACGGGCGCTCGCCACCGCAGGTGCAAGGCCCAAATCGCGTCCAGCCGATGAGATGTTCAGTTTCTCAGCCGCGAGAACGAACAGGCGGAGGCTGTCTGTGTCCATACAATTATCTTTCAAATCCGAATTCTGAAGCTGAATAATAGCGATTTCTATGCCTGGGAAAACCTTTATCTCAGGGTCAGACCGGACGGGAGAGACCAGATGACAGATTATCGCTTCGCTGCCTCCTCGACCGCCCTCAGCGGACTGGTGGCCCGGACCGGCGGAGGCAGACGTCGTGGGGGTGCGTCCCGCACATGCTGGTCCAGAACTGCGGCCAAACCCTTTTGATGGAGAGCGCCATGCTGGAGCGGACCGGCCCGACCCAATTCGACCCGATCAACAGGGCCTATAACGCGGTCTTCCAGCCGGGCCGGCTCAGCCTGGGTCTGGTGCTGCCCTTGGACAGCTATGCGGTCGGGGCGGTGCCGGGGATGACCGATCACATTGCGCGGGTCCGGTATGCCGAGGATCTGGGGTTCGCGGCGGTCTGGCTGCGCGACGTGCCGTTCGACGTGCCCTCCTTCGGCGATGTGGGGCAGATCTATGACCCGTTCGTCTATCTCGGGCTGCTCGCGGGTCAGACCCAGCGGATCGCTCTCGGCGTTGCCAGTGTCATCCTGCCGCTCCGCCACCCGGCGCATGTGGCCAAAGCGGCGGCGTCGGCGGATGTTCTCTCGGACGGACGGGTGCTGTTGGGCGTGGCCTCGGGCGACCGGCCCGAGGAGTACCCGGAGCTGGCAATGGATTTCCCCACGCGCGGGGATCGTTTCCGCGACAGCGTCGCCTATATCCGGGCGATGGCCGAGGACCGCCCGCGCTTCGGCAATTCCCATGGCGCGCTGGACGGGCAGATCGATCTGTTGCCGAAACCGGCCGGGGGGCGCCTGCCCCTGTTGATCACCGGAGGCAGCCGGCAAGCGCCCGACTGGGTCGCGCGCCATGGCGATGGCTGGATCACCTATCCCCGAACGGTGCCGGAGCAGGCGCGGGTGATTGCCGATTATCGCGACCGCATCGCCGGGTCAGGCGCGGCGGACAAGCCGGTGATGCAGTCGCTCTATATCGATCTGCTGCCCGATGACGACGCACCGCCCCGCCCGATCCATCTGGGCTTTCAGTCCGGCATCGGGTTCCTGCGCGCTTATCTTCACGACCTCCAGACAGTCGGCGTCAACCATGTCGCCCTGAACATCCGCTTCAACCGCGCGGAGCTTGAACCAACGCTCGACCGGCTGGCCGAGTGCCTGCTGCCCGATTTCTCCAACCGAGGACCATGATGACAAAGACAATCCTGATAACCGGGTCGACCGACGGGATCGGTTTGCTGACCGCGAAAAGGCTGGCGGAGGCGGGGCATAAGGTCCTCCTCCACGGCCGCAACCGGCAGAAACTCGATACGGCGCTGGCCGGGGTCGGCGCGGGGGCGGAGGGCTTCGTTGCGGATCTCTCCGCAATGTCCGAAGTGGCCGGGCTGGTCGCGGCTGTCTCGAAGGCGCATGGCCGCCTCGACATCCTCATCAACAATGCCGGTGTTCTGAAGGCCCCGCGCGCTGAGACGGCGGAGGGGTTCGACATCCGCTTCATGGTGAACACCTTCGCCCCCGTCGCGCTGACCCGGGGCCTGCTGCCGATCATCCCTCGGGACGGGCGGATCATCAACGTCTCCTCCGCCGCGCAGGCGCCGGTCGATCCGGCGGCCATGGCTGGGGCGGCCTCTCTTGGCGACATGGCGGCCTATTCTCAGAGCAAACTGGCGATCACGATCTGGACCCAGGAAATGGCGAAGACACTGGGCCAGGGCCCGGCGGTGATCGCGGTCAACCCGGGGTCTCTCTTGGCCTCGAAAATGGTCAAGGAGGGGTTCGGCATCGCGGGCAACGATCTCGGCATCGGTGCCGGGATCCTCTGCGACGCCGCGTTGGGCGACCGTTTCGCCGGGGCCTCAGGTCAGTATTTCGACAATGATTCCGGTCATTTCGCGGCGCCACACGCAGCTGCCAAGGATCCAAACCATGTGCGGGACGTGATGCAGGGCATCGAGGATGCGCTCGCGACCCTCAACCAGACGTCAAACTAGGAGACTATGATGAAAGCGATGACCCTGACAGCCTATGGCGCCGATGCGCCCTTCCAGATGACCGACCTGCCAGACCCTGTGCCCGCACCCGGCCAAGTTCTGGTCCGCATCGCCGCAAGCAGTGTGAACACCGTCGACACGATGATCCGGCAGATGGGCAAGGACCTGCCGCTCTCTCCCGATCTGCCCGCCCTGCTGGGCATGGACTTCGCCGGAACGGTCGAAGCCATCGGCGAGGGCGTGACCGGCTTTGCCCCGGGCGACGAGGTCTATGGCTGCGCCGGCGGCCTGGCGGATCTGCCAGGTACGCTCGCGGAGCGGATCGCGGCGGATATGCGGCTGATCGCGCATAAACCGAAAAGCCTCTCGATGCGCGAGGCGGCGGCGCTGCCCCTGGTCGGGATCACGGCCTTCGAGGGCCTTGTGCGGGCCGGGGTCACGCCGGGTCAAAAGGTTCTGGTCCATGGCGGGGCGGGCGGTGTTGGCCATATCGCGGCTCAACTGGCGCGCCATATGGGGGCCGATGTGTTCGCAACTGGCAGCGGAGCGGCAAAGCTCGATGCGATCGGCACGCTGGGCGCCACGCCGATTGACTACCGGGCAGAGGCGGTTGCGGATTATGTCGCCCGTCATACCGGAGGGGCGGGTTTCGATGTGGTCTACGACTCCGTGGGCGGCGCCAACATGACCACCTCCTTCGAGGCGGCGGCATTGAACGCGCATGTGGTGACGACGGTCTCGCTGTTGGAGCTCGATCTGACGCAGGCGCATTTCAAGGGTCTGTCGCTGCATGTGGTCTTCATGCTGATCCCGATGCTGCATGACCACAAACGCGAGGAGCATGGCGCGATCCTCACCAAACTGGCCGAGATCGCCGATGCAGGCGCGCTGCGGCCCATCCTGGACGAGCCACGCTTCGGCCTGGCCGAGATCGGCGCGGCCCATGCGAGGCTGGCGAGCGGACAGTCCATCGGGAAGGTGGTGGTCGAGGTCTGACCACCCCACGTGCGAGCCAAAACCATGCCGGGTGGCGCGTCCATCCGGCATGCATCTTTTTTCCTGCCTTTGAACGGGTGCCTTGACAATCCCGGCCCGTGGGATCATGTCAACGCCACGATGCTGCTGCGTGACTGAAACGCGCCACTCGATGGCGAGCAGCTTCCGACACAGTTCCCCATCACGCAGGGTTCTGAGCTGACGGCCAGATTGTATGGGGCTCGCCCAGTAATCCGATGGCCGCGCAGAACTCCAGTCGCGCTTCACTGCGCGCCCCCTCGCATGACGCGGGGGGTCACCCGCTTTGGCACGGGCCATTGCGGGATCTTACTGAAGGACAGAATTTGTCAGATTTTTCGATGCTTGGCCTCGACCAAGCGCTCAACGCGGCCCTTTCAGCCAACGGGCTGACCGAGCCGACACCGATCCAAAGCCGGGCGATCCCGCTGGCGCTGGAGGGCCATGACGTGCTCGGCCTCGCGCAGACGGGGACCGGCAAGACGCTCGCCTTCGGGCTGCCGCTGATCGACCATCTGCTGGCGCAGCCGGGCAAACCGGCGCCGAAGACAGTCAAGGCTCTGGTCCTGGCCCCGACCCGCGAATTGACCAATCAGATCGCGGACAGCCTCCGCGACCTGACCAAAAAAACCAAACTTCGCGTCACCACTGTGGTCGGCGGCCAATCCATCGGCCGGCAGATCGGCGTGCTGGCGCGGGGAACGGATATCCTGGTCGCCACGCCTGGGCGCCTGATCGACCTGATGGAGCGCAAAGCGGTCGATCTGGGCCAGGTGCGCCATCTGGTGCTGGACGAGGCGGATCAGATGCTCGATCTCGGTTTTATTCACGCATTGCGCAAAATCGCGCCTGCTTTGGGGACGCCGCGCCAGACCATGCTGTTCTCGGCCACCATGCCCAAGCAGATGGAGGAGTTGAGCAGAGCCTATCTGACCAATCCGCACCGCATCCAGGTGGCACCGCCGGGGCAGGCGGCGGACAAGATCGCGCAATCGATCCATTTTCTCGAGAAAGGCGCCAAACCGGCCAAGCTGCGCGAGGTGCTCTTGCGCGATCCGGACGGCCTGACACTGGTCTTCAGCCGCACCAAGCACGGGGCCGAGAAACTGATGAAGGGCCTGGTGGCGGATGGGTTCAAGGCGGCCTCGATCCATGGCAACAAAAGCCAGGGTCAGCGCGACCGGGCGATCAAGGAAGTGCGCGCCGGTACCGTGAAGGTCCTGGTCGCCACCGATGTCGCGGCCCGGGGAATCGACCTCCCCGGCGTGGCCTGCGTGGTGAACTATGACCTTCCCGAGGTGCCGGAGAACTATGTCCACCGGATCGGCCGCACGGCGCGGGCTGGACGCGAAGGCGAGGCGATTGCGTTTTGCGCGCCCGAGGAAGCGGGTCTGTTCCGGCAAATCGAGAAGCTGATGAAGATCGAGATCCCGGTCGCCAGCGGCAATGCGCCCGCCGAGCAGGAGCGGGGCCCGGCCAGGCGGCGGCGCGGGCCACAGGCGAGGCCAGGCTCTGGCAAACCGCCGGCGACGGCCAAGCCATCGGGGGCGCGGCGCCGACGTCCTCGCCGCCAGCGCGCGGCGTGAGCGAGGCCCCCCGGTTGCTGCGCGCGCCCATGCTCGCGCTGCATAGCCGGCTTGCCCGCGGCAGGATTGACAGGGCAGTTGCGTTCCGCGACTAGGGCGGCCAGCACCAGACGCTGTCCAGACCTCGGAAGGACGCTCTCATGTCGAACCTCACTGCAGCAGGGCGCGCCACGATCAGCGATATCGCGCGCCGCTATGGCCTGTCGGACGCGGCAGTCGAGCATATGGCGCGGGCCGTGGCCAATGGCGGCGGCACCATGGCGCAGTTCAATATCCCGGAACTCGGCGGAGGAGGTCAGTGGATGGCCGGCGGCATGACCATGGTCGGCGATATGTTCAATCATGGTCTGCAGAACACGGTTGCCAATCTGTGCGGAGAATTGTCGAACGCCATGGCCTCGACCCTGTTCTTCGAGCCGGTGCAGATGCCGGCCAGCCAAAACGCCTGGCCGGCAGAGCTTGGCATGCCCTCGGCCACGGGCGGGCAGAACCAGGCGCGGTATGCCTATTTCCCCCAGGCGCGGAGGCTCGCCTTCGACCATGGCGATGGCCGCCCCCTGGTGTTGCTCGACACTGGCGAGCACCAGATCGGCGGGTTCAGTCAGCAGCAATCCGGCCCGGGCGATCCTTTCATGGGCGTCTCCGTCTCCAGCCAGTTCGGGCAATTCGCGCTGTCATCCTTCCCCCTGGCGGAGATGTCCGGTACGCCAGATCCGGCGCCGGTCGCGCAGCCGGTCTTTGTCGAACAAGCACCCGCTCCGATCGACGCGCCGGCAGCGGAGCGTCCCTGCACGACCGATGACATCCTCGGCACGATCGAACGGCTGGCCAAGCTGCGCGATGCCGGGGCGCTGTCGGAGGATGAATTCTCCACCAAAAAGGCTGAGTTGTTGTCGAGACTGTAAGCGGCCTGACGCCTGTGAACACCGCAACGGCCAGGACGGTTCAAGCACATCGAACCGCTGCGGGTCACTCGGCGGCGGGCACCTGCGCGCGCTTGGCCCCGTCCTGGTCGGCCTGGGCGGCAGCTTCGGCCACGGCGGTCTTTTGCGCATCGGTCAGCGCGTCGGGGGACTCGAGCCCCGGGATCGCCACCCGAACCTCGCGCCGTGCGAAGGGGATGCCATTTTCTTCCAGCGCTTTCTTGACCCGGTTATAAATCTCCTTGCGCAGCACCCATTGCCGGCCCGGCTTTGCCATGAACTTGCCGCGGATCACCATGCCGACATCGTCGATGTCATAGACGCCCTGGGATTTGAACGGCTCCAGCAGGTCCTCGGCGTATTCCGGCACCTCCATCATTTCGCGGCCGACCTGTTTGAAGATCTTTTTGACCTTGTTGGGATCGGTTTCGAACGGGACGGTGAATTTGAGCTTCATGATCACCCAGTCCCGCGAATAGTTCGAGAGTTTGGGGATCTCGCCGAAGGGAATGGTGTGCACCGGGCCCAGATGGTGGCGCAGCTGCATCGAGCGGATGGAGATCTTCTCGACCGTCCCGCGAGTGCCTTCGACCTCGACATATTCGCCCACGCGGAAAGCGTCGTCGATCAGGAAGAAAATGCCCGAGACGACATCGGAGACCAGCTTTTGCGCCCCGAACCCGATGGCGAGGCCGACCACACCGGCCCCGGCCAACAGCGGTGTGATGTTGATCCCGATATGCCCGAGCGCGATCAGCCCGAAGACGATGGCGATAACGGCCTTCAGACTGCCTAGGACCAGCGGCAGAACGGTCGCGAGTCGGGAGCGGCCAGCGCCGCCCCCCTCACCGCCGCCGGGCTCCTCGGCATTCGTGGAGAGGTCTGCGGTGTTCTCCGCCGCAAGCTTGCGATTGATCCAGAGCGAGACGAGTTCCCAGGTCAGGAACCCGGCCAGCAGGACCATCGAAACCTCGACCGCCCGCCCCGCGATCTGGGCGCCCACCCCCGCGGCTGCCAGGTTGATCAGGTTGAGCCCCCAGAGCCAGGCGAAGAACAGGATGATCCCGACCGAGATCAGAACGCGGCCGATGCGGACATAGCTGCGCTTTGTCGAGAGATAGGCGGCCTCGGCAACCGCGCCCTCGCCCTCCATCGGCCGGACGAGATGTTTCACCAGACCCCGTACGGCAGTGTCGAAAGTCGGCGTGAAAATCAGGACGACCATCGTCAGGATCGCGCTGCTGGTGGCCCCCCACATCCGCTGTGCGGCCAAGGCCTCGATCAGCATCCAGGTGGCTGCCACCAGAACGATGCTGAGGCCCGGATAGGCCAGTGCGACACGGCGCTCGAACGGCGAGACATCGCCCTCCTTGCCCATCATCATCATGACCAGGCCAGGCCGGGCCGTCCAGATCGTGTAGATCAGCGTCGCGAAGGCGGCGAGGTTCAGCCAGAAGCCGACCCGCAACTGCCCCACCGGCGCGCCGTGGCTGGCGAGGAAGGGGATGGCAAAGCTCATCAGCCCCCAAAGCGCAAAGACGATGGTCAGCTGGCGGTGGATGAAGCGGGCGGACCAGTCATCGGTATGCACCAGCCGAAGCGCCGGCACATGCGGCGCCATCAGAAAGCGGGTCAGGGTGCGCATCATCCGTGGCAGCATCACCACCCACCAGAGGAAGGCGATCACGATCACCGTGTCCGGAAATGTCCTTGCGCCCGAGGCCGCAACGGGCGGCTCGGAGGAGAGCAGCGCCAGGATCACCTCCTTCGCCACCAGATAAAAAGCGATCAGGCCGATCACATCCAGAACGGCCCGGCGCAGCAGCAGGCTGAGGGTGGCGGCCAAGCCATCGGGCACTTCGTTGCGGATCCGATCGCGCCGCTTACGGGCGAGGTGGTTGACGGCCAGTTCTGCCGCCAGACCGGCCAAGATCGCCAATGCAAAGACACTGAGGATCGCGCCGATCCCCGGCCACCCCCGCGGCTCGAAAAAGCGCGTGAGGCCAGACCACACCCCCGCCGGCATCTCGGGCACGCGCAGCACGGCGGTTGTGACGCTGTCTACGGTCTCGAGCGCCGAGGTCTCGAGAAGCGACAGCACCGAAGGGTCGTTGGCCGCTTTTTCGCTTTCCTCCTCTGCCACCGCGTCGAGCCGCTCGAGCAGCAGCGCACGGACCTGTTGATCGGAAAGCGTTGAGACGAGATCGCGGACCGTCTCGCCGGTCAAGGGGCTTGGCAGCTCCGGGGTCTCGTCGGTGGAGGTAGGTTGGTCGAGCAGGGTCTGCGCGCCAGCAGGATTGGACAATGGCACCGAGCAAAGCACCAAAACTGCCAAGAGACCGACCAGAGGTCGCAAACGCAAAGACCACGAAATGGATGGCATGATGACGTCTCCTCGGCCCAGTTCTTAACTGCCCGGACCCTGACGGAAAACACCGGTGCGCGCCAGCGGTAGAACTGCGGGGTCGGGTTGCCAGAAGGGTGGAGGCCGGCAGCTGCGTCGCCCTATGACCCGCTCAGCGTGCCGGGCATCGCGAAAGCGGACCCGCGGAGGTGAAAAGGTTCCAGCGCAGCGTCAGTTCACCACGGGCGAGGTTCATGCCCAGAAGATAGCTGCGGACGGCGTCTTCCCCGCAATGTGCATGCGCGCCCGAGAAGAGCCCGCCTTCGCGCGGCTCGATCGGAAACCAGTCCAGCCGGCACCAGGTCTGCCCATGGCGCAACCATTCCGGGCCAATGACATAAGGGGCCGCCTTGACCGATCCGCCTGGCTTGATCGGCTCTCCGACGCACTGCGCTTGCGTGCCCCATGTCCCGTGGAACACATGCCGTTCTTCGGCGGCAGCAGGAAGCGAGAGTAGGACGAGGACCAGAGCATAGCGCATGGCAGAGCCCTATCCGCCAGCAGCGCTCCCGGCCAGTCACATCGCTTTGATCTGGAGGTTCGATGCGCTGCACATGTTCTCGTCAGGCAGATTGCGCCAGAAGGTCCCTGATCTAATCGTGATTGGAGATGACACGCAGGCAGCAAGTAAAAAGGCGTCATGCCGCGCGATTGCTGCGACGGGCCATGCCCCTTCCGGGGCATTTGGATGCGAGGAGACGGCGCTATGATCTCGAACTGGAACACCTCATTGCGCGTGGTGAGCGCCGCTCTCATCGCCCTCGCGTGGTTCTCGGCGCCAGGGATGCTGAAAGCCCAGCAGGTCGAGATCCTGCCGGATTATGTGATCGAGACCTATGGCACGCCGCCGGCGGTCCCCGAAGGTCCGCTCTCCAGCGATCTGGAAGCTGCGGTGAACACGGCCTTCGTCGAGAGCATGAAACAGGGAAGCTGGGGCGAAGAGCAGACCAGCGCGCTGATCGAGATCTCCGGCTCGAATGACCCACGGCTTGCCTGGATCATCAGCGACCTGATGCGCTTCGTCCCCGATCGCGGGCTGAGCGACAGCCTTGCGGCCGCGGCATCTGAGCTCTTGGGCAAGAACCTGGTCAGCCCGAACAGCTGGGGCGAGGTCACGGATCACCTGATCGCCTGGGAGATCCCGGCGCCGCCCAATTACCTCGAGGTAAAGCGGACCATTTTCACCAGTATCCTGCCCGGCTGGGACCAGATCTTTGTCGAGGGCGATATCGACTGGCGCATGGTTTCCTGGGGTGGCGTGCTGATCGACGACCGCGCCTATGACACCACCGACGAGACCTGCAACTGCATCCCCGCCGCCGACAATCCCGAGGTGAGCAGCGCCGAGGAGGCGACCTGGCTCGACGATGACGATATCGTCTTCGGTGTCGAGGTGAACGGCGCGTTCCGGGCCTATCCGCGCCGCATCATGGAAGTGCGCGAGATGGTGAATGACACCCTCGGTGGCCGCGACCTTGGCATCCCATACTGCACGCTTTGCGGGGCCGCGCAGGCCTATTTCACCGATCAATTGCCCGAGGGGGTGAAGCGCCCGATCCTGCGGACATCGGGCCTTCTGATCCGGTCCAACAAGGTGATGTATGACATCGAGACCTACTCGGTCTTCGACACATTTCTGGGCACGGCCGTCACCGGGCCGTTGGCCGAAAAGGGTCTGCAACTGCAACAGGCCAGCGTCGTGACCACGGATTGGGGCACTTGGAAGAAGGCGCATCCCGAAACAACGGTGCTGCTGGAGCGTTATGCCCTGGGTCGCGATCCGGATTTTCGCAATGGGCGGGACGCGAACGGGCCGATTTTCCCGGTCGGTGACGTCGACCCGCGGCTGCCGGTGCATGAGGACATCATCGGAGTGGTGGCGGCGTCGGGAACGCCGGTGGCCTTCCAGCGCAGCAAGGCCTTCGTGGCGCTGCAGCGGGGCGATGAGATCCGCTTCGAGAATGTCCGGCTGCAACTGGATGCCGGCGGAATTCGGGCCGTGGATGCGGAGGGCGCGGATCTCGGCAGCCATCAGGCGTTTTGGTTCGCGTGGTCGCAATTTCATCCAGAAACGGCTCTGTGGCCTCAGTGAGGGTGCGCTGACCTCTCGACCCGGATGAGCTGACCAAACGCGTCCAGTTAGTGGCATGGTGTCTGCGACCGCGGGCCATTCAGGGGTTGATTGCGGGGCCCGCGGCGCCGTTCAGCCGGCAGTCACCCCTTGTTGACGAACACCTGTCCCTCGCCTGGGGTCGACAGGGCGTCGACATGCTTCAACAATTCGTCCCGGTCCAGAGGTTTCTCCAGCACCAGATCAGCCCCGATCCGGTCGGCCGTCGGCAACAGGAATTCTAAGCCGCGCCGGGTGCTCTCGCCCGAGATGGCAATGATCGGGAGGCTCCTCAGGTCCGGTGTCATGGTCGCCTTGTGCCGCACCCAACTGATCAGGCCAAGGCCACCATCGGCAACAGGCCGGCCATCGCGGCGGACCACGATATCGGTGATCAGCAGATCATAGTCCCAATGCCACAAAGCCTCGCGCGCTTCCGAGGCGGACCCGGTCAACACCACCTCATGCCCCGCGTTACGCAGATCGGCCGCCAATTCCAGGCCCAACGGCGTGTCATCGTCCATTAGTAAAACTCGGGCCATCTTTTGCCTTTCCGTTCTCTCGGCTTAACGTTACCCGATAGGTTGAATCATTTAAACCGGAGTGACGTTTTGCGGTTGATCGAGGCTGAAAAGCGTCGGAGCGCGACCGACCCCGAGGGGCGAGACAATCGCCATGCGCTCCGTTCTGCCACGAAAAACGCCCATGAGAGCGCCGAACGGGCCTGGTCGCACGCGCGCGAGGCCGCCTTTCCCATCATCGACTTCCTGTCGGTCATGCGCGCTCTGCACACCGGGATGGGCCTTCCTGCCGCAAAGCGCAGCGGATTCGCTGGAGCGGTTGAGATCGAACGGCAGCGGATTGACGCGCTGGACGACGATCTGGGCTCTGCGGTGGCGCTCTCGGGTCCTGCGCCTGTGTGTCCCTGTCGCGACGCGGCCTGGGGGGTGCTCTACGCCCTGAACGGGTCTGCGCTCGGCGCCACGGTGCTGTTGAGGACCCATGCGGCGGGGGAGAACCGGCCTTCGGTCTACCTGACCCTGATGCGCGATCACGCGCGGTCCGGTGCGCTGGGCGTCTTCTTCCGTGCCCTCAACCAACAGGATCTCGACCGAGCCGCTGCGGCAGCAGGCGCCCGTTCCGTCTTCGAGGCGATCCTGCAGCACGGGATGCTAGAGAGGAGTGAGGCATATGACGACTGCACTGTCTGATGCGGAGATTGTCGAGGCCTTGAAGGGCTGCGCCGACGAGCCGGTCCATATTCCCGGTGTCATCCAGCCCTTTGGATGTTTGATCGCCGCCCATCACACGACGCATGAAATCGCCTATGCCAGCGAGAATGCCAGCGCATTTCTTGGCCAGTCCGCTGCCGAGATTCTGGGCAAAGACGCCCGCTCGGTCCTCGGACGCGAGGCGTGGCATGGGGTGCGGAATGTGGCCGGCCGGGTGGGGATCGACAAACAGGCGATCACGGTCGGCGAATATGAGGTCTGCGGCAAGTTCTACAATCTCCGCGTTCATCGCAGCGCCGACATGCATGTCATCGAGATCGAACCGGCGATGGAGGCCGGGCTGAGCGGCGCCAACGCGCTCAACACGCTGACCTATCTGATGGCGCAGGTCCAAAACTGCGAGACCGAGCAGCGGCTCTTCGATCTGACCTGCGAAGTGATGCAGCATCTCTCCGGCTATGACCGCGTGTTGATCTACCGGTTCGATGCCGAGTTCAATGGCGAGGTTCTGGCCGAGGTCAAGCGCGCGTCCTTCGAGGGCTTTCTTGGACTGCGCTTTCCGCATTGGGATATCCCCGCCCAGGCCCGCGCCATCATGGCGAAGCTGCCGCTGCGGTTCATCCAAGATGTCGAGCAGGTTCCGGTACCCATCCTGGCCGCTGCCGATGCGCCGCCGCTGGACATCACGCTGGCCGATGCGCGCGGCGTCTCGCCCGTGCATTTGGAGTATCTCCGCAATATGGGCTCTGCCGCGACCATGACGCTTTCGGTCATGATCGAGGGGAAGCTTTGGGGGATCATCTCGTTCCACCACAGCCGGCCGAAAGTGCCGGCGCCGGGGCTGCGCGATGTTCTCGTGAATTTTCTCGTCGTCTTCAACGGCAAGCATCTCGCGCTGCAGCAGCAAATGGCGCTGAAGCGGATCGAGGCCTTGGACGACGGTTTTGTGGGGCAGGGGTCCGAGGCCCAGCCGGTTCAGACGCTGATCCCCTCAGCCGCGCCCTTGGTGATGGATGTGATGAAGGCCCACGGGCTCGCTGCCCTGGCGCGCGACGAGACGGTCACCTCTGGCAATGTGCCCGAGCCCGAGGTGCTGCAGGCGCTGACCGATCTGGCGATCGCCTCGACGGGCGTGGTGGTCATCGAGTCGCTGGCCGAACGGTTTCCCGAATATGCTGGCAAGTTTGGCGACGCTGCCGGTGCCCTGGCCATCGGCGTGCTGCCGGACCGGGCAATCTGCATCTTCCGCAACGAGATCCAGCGCGAAGTCGCCTGGGCGGGGAATCCGGAAAAGATCGCCGAGAACGTCGATGGGCGCCTGCGCCTTGCGCCCCGCGGCTCGTTCGCGACCTTCCTTTCGATGGTGCGTGGGCGCTGCGACCCGTGGTCCGAGAACGATATCTACCTGATCCGCCATCTCCGAACCCTTTTGCACGCTGCCGAGCGTCAGACGATGATGGATACGCTGCACCGTCAGCAGGTTCTGATGATCGGAGAGCTCAATCACCGGGTGCGGAATATCCTGCACCGGGTGCGGAATATCCTGGCGCTGGTCAGATCGGTCTCGCGGCAGGCGCGCCGGCGCTATGGCTCTCTGAACTCGTATGCGAGCGCGATCGAGAACCGGATCCGCGCCCTGGCGGCGGCCCATGACCTGAGCGGCGGCCGGTCCTTGACCCCGGTCCCGATCTACGCCCTGATCCAGGCGGAATTCGAGCCGTTTCGCACGATTGCCGACCAGCAGACATCCGTGACCGGCCCGGACTGGCGCCTCAAGCCCGACATGGCGCCGATCTTCTCGCTTGTCGTCCACGAGCTGACCACCAACGCCGCAAAATATGGCGCGCTCTCGGTCGCAGAGGGGCGGGTCACCGTCACCCTAAAGGCCGAGGGTTCGGATCTGACGGTGGTGTGGCGGGAAAGCGATGGCCCGACCGTGACCCATCCGAACGAACATGGTTTCGGTATGGCGATGATCGAACAGGCGGTGCCGCACGAACTCGGCGGCACCGCCGATGTCCGTTTCGAGCCTGAGGGGGTCCACGCCATCTTTACCCTGCCTGGGCGGCATTTTACCCAAGAAGGCACAGTCGAGACGCACCATCAGCAATCCAGCTTCGAACCCGAAGATGTCTCGGAGATACCCGAGTTTCTGCACCAGGGAACGGTTATGGTGTTGGAGGACAATTTCATCATCGCCAAGGAAATGGCGGATCAACTCGCCGATCTGGGGTGCGCTGACATCCGCACCGCCGCGTCGGTCGAAGCCGCAATGGAGATCGTGGAAGACGGTGCCCTCAGCTTCGCGGTACTCGACGTCAATCTCGGCGCCGAGCAGACCAGCGAACCGGTGGCGGAACACCTCACCAAACTGGGCGTGCCCTTAATCTTCGTCAGCGGCTATGGCGAAGACATCCTCATGGCAGCTCAAATGGACCAAGCCCCCCGCCTCTCCAAACCGATCACCGCGACCGAATTCCTCCAGGCACTTGCTCAGTTGCGATCGCAAGGAGCGTGACGGCTGCGGTCGGATGATCTCGATGCGATCGTTTGGGCGGCATGGAACTGGTAACCTGAAGTTGGGCCGCCAAAGCCGATTTCCTCCGATGGCCAAACCCAAAGAACATTACTTTTCAATGGCTTGTTATAGTGTGGGGCGGAGAGACATGGTAAACTCTGATCTGAAGAGTTGATCTTCGCGGAGGAAGCGGCACCACTCGTTCCCAACCGCCTCCATGTCGCCGCCCACGGGGAAAAAGCTGGTCGTCATGGTCTTGGCGACTTGGTGTGGATCTCGCGGGCATCCTGGCGGGCGGCGCGCTGGGTGAGAGCGACATGGTGCAGGCGCAGGCCGGTCACCGCACCATCGCGGATGCCCGTCAGGAGCAGCGAGGCGACCACGGCACGATCGCGCTTGGCCAGCGCCGTCTCCGTGGACATGACCTCCAGCATAAGGTGGATCAGTTCGGGCAAGAAACGCGGAGCCGCCTCGCGCCGGCCCCGGCTTGGTGCTGACCTCAAGGCTTCTGGTGGCCGCCAGCGCCTCCTCGACGGAGATCTCTGAGAGCCGTTTCGCCGCCTCAGGATATCGAGGATGGCGGCGCCTGATGCGCGTTTTTCTCCTTGTGCTTTCGGGTTGCTGGTCCGTTCTCCAAAGGTCAAACTGGGTACGCGGCGGGGGCCCTCCCGCGAGTATCGCGTGTGGCACGTTAGAGCGTGAGATCTGCCTTTGCAGCGGCTCGAGGCTGTTCAAACGAACCGAACAACCGCTCAGGCGGCCGCGGACCGGCAGAGGCAGCTTGCGCATGTGAAACTGTTACTCGATCAGGCCTTGGCCCGCGCCGATGTTCCAATCCGCGCA
>JBCBIS010000017.1:0-32991 GCA_038524325.1 Pseudomonadota bacterium | reverse complement strand
GGCCGTTTCGACATTGCCGTCATGGCCCATGCCTTTGGCGTGGTGGCGCGGCCGGTCTATTGCACCAAGATCGCCTCGAAGCTGGTTCGCACCTTCACCGACCGGCACGGATTGAAGAACCTCTGCCACGAATTGCTCTCGGTCGATTTGTCGAAACATCAGCAGAGTTCGGATTGGGGGGCTGCGGATCTGACCGAGGCGCAGATGGCCTATGCCGCCTCCGACGTCCTCTATCTGCACCAGCTCAAAGCCGAGTTCGATCGCAGGTTGGAGCGGGAAGGCCGGATGGCGTTGGCCCAGGCCTGTTTCGGCTTCCTGCCCGATCGGGCCGTCTTGGACCTTGAGGGTTGGCCCGAGCTGGATATATTCGCGCATTGACGCAAAGGGCAACCCGAGGCCGAGACATCGTGGATCAATCGACCGAGATCGACCGCGCCGCCGTCATGGATACGGGGCGCCGGGTCCTGCGGCTGGAGGCCGAAGCTCTGGCGGCTTATGTCGACTGGCTCGGCGACAGCTTTGCCGATGCCGTCGAGACCATGCTGCGCGCACCGGGCCGGGTCATTGTCTCGGGCATGGGCAAATCCGGCCATGTCGGCGCGAAAATCGCAGCGACCCTGGCCTCGACGGGCACGCCCGCGCAATTCGTGCACCCGGCCGAGGCCAGCCATGGCGATCTGGGCATGGTAACGCGCCAGGATGTGGTGATGGTCCTGTCGAATTCCGGCGAGACACGGGAGTTGGCCGATATTGTCTCCTATACGCGGCGCTTCGAGATCCCTCTGATCGGCGTCGCGGGCCGTCCTGGCTCGAGCCTGTTGACCAATGCCGATATCGCTTTGACCCTGCCACCGGCGGAGGAGGCCTGCTCGGTCGGCATGGCCCCGACCACCTCGACGACGATGACCCTAGCACTGGGCGACGCGCTGGCCGTCGCCCTGATGGAGCGGCGGCGCTTTACCCGGGCGGATTTCGGCGTGTTCCACCCCGGCGGGCGCCTTGGCGCGGCGCTGGTCACCGTTGGCGGGCTGATGGCAACCGGAGAGGATGTGCCACTGGTCGCCGAGGGCGCCTCGATGAAGGACGCCCTGCTGGTCATGAGCAAAAAGGGCTTTGGCGTTGCCGGCACGGTGGATGACACGGGACGCCTCACCGGTGTGATTACCGATGGCGATCTGCGCCGCCATATGGACGGCCTGCTCGAGCGGACCGCGCACGAGGTCGCCACCCCGAACCCTCGCACGATCCATCCGGACGCCCTGGCGCAGGAGGCCCTGGCACTGATGAACGCGCGCGAGCCGCGGATCACCACTCTTTTCGTCATGTCAAAAACCGGGCCCCGCACGCCGTTGGGCATCATCCACATGCATGATTGTTTGCGCGCCGGCGTGGATGAGGTCTGAGGATGGCGGCGCCCGGCCCACGGCGAGAGGTTGACGTCTACTCGCGGCTGGTGCGCTGGGCGAAGGTGATCCTGCCGCTGGCCTCGGTCCTGTTGGTTGGAGCGATTTTCCTGATCGACCGGGATTACGAGGACAGTTTCTTGCCCCCGGGCATGGCCGCAGAACTCGGCGCGGGCATGCAGCTCGAAAATCCGCGCTTTGCCGGGGTCACCGAGGCTGGCGAACCCTTTACAATCAGCGCCCGCCGCGCCCTCCCTGACGGGCCGGTGCCGGATCTGATCGAACTCGATGCGCCGGAGGGCGATATCGGGCTGAGCGACGGCCTTACATTGACCATGACCGCCACCAGCGGGGTGGTCAGCCGCTCGGAGCAGACCCTCACCCTGACCGGCAAGGTGAAGGCCCACTCCTCGGACGGATACCGGGCGGAGACCGGGAAGCTGGTTGTCAATCTCGACCAGAAGACAGTGTTCGCGCCCAATGCGATCTACGGTTTCGGGCCGACCGGGTCGATCTCCGCCGGTCTGATGCGTGCCGCCCGAAACGTGCCCGCCCGAGAGCCATGGTCGGGCGGCACCGTGATCCGTTTCGAAGGTGGCGTTACCGTGGTTTTCATTCCCGGCGAAGCGCGGTAGGGTTCGCCCAGAATTCGCCGGGAGAAGATCAAGTGTCGACCAGCTTTATCCGCGCCACCGCCTTGGCGCTGCTTTGTCTCTCCAGCGCCGCCTCGGCCCAGGAGAAGGGCCCGTTCGGCGGCTTCAAGCATGACAGTTCAGCACCGATCGAAATCACCGCCGACAGTCTCGAGGTCCGTCAGGCCGATCAGGTGGCGATTTTCGAGGGCAATGTGATCGCCGGCCAGGGCACGCTGCGCCTGACCGCGTCCCGGGTCGAGGTCTATTACGACCAAGAGGCGGAAGGCGGCGAGACTGGGGCGATCCAGCGGCTCGATGCCAGCGGAAATGTCTTCCTCTCGAACGGCTCCGAAACCGCCCGCGGCGCCGAGGGCACCTATGATGTGGCCGAGGGCAAGGTCAGCATGGCCGGGGATGTGGTTCTGACACAGGGCGAGAACGCGGTGTCGGGCAAGCAGTTGGAGATCGACCTCAACACCGGGGTCGGTCGGATCGTTGGCAGGGTCGGCGCCAGCTTCTTGCCGTCCTCCGGCAACTGAGTATGGCGCTGAAAGCGGTCGAGGACGGTCTGACCGTCATCGGGCTGGGCAAAAGCTATCGCCGCCGCCCGGTGGTCCGCGATGTCTCGATGGTTCTGAAACGCGGCGAGGCGGTCGGTCTGCTCGGCCCGAACGGCGCGGGCAAGACGACGTGCTTCTACATGATTATCGGGTTGGTGAACTCGGACGCGGGCTCGATTCTGGTCGACGGTCGCGATGTCTCGACCCTGCCGATGTATCGCCGCGCCTGGTTGGGCCTCGGCTATCTCCCGCAGGAGGCCTCGATCTTCCGCGGCCTCAGCGTCGAAGAAAACATCATGGCGGTGCTGGAACTGGTCGAACCGGACCGGGTTGCCCGCTCGAACCGGCTGGATGCGCTGTTGGGAGAGTTCTCGATCACCCATCTGCGCCGCACCCGGGCGGCCGCGCTGTCGGGTGGAGAACGGCGGCGGGTCGAGATTGCCCGCTGCCTGGCCACCAACCCGTCCTACGTGCTGCTCGACGAACCCTTCGCCGGCATCGACCCGATTGCCGTCGGCGAAATCCGCGACCTTGTGGGCCATCTGAAAGAGCGTGGCATCGGCGTGCTCATCACCGACCATAACGTAAGGGAAACCCTTGAGATCATTGACCGGGCATACATCTTGCATGATGGTGCGGTTTTAATGAACGGCACTCCTGACGAAGTGGTTCAGGATGCCAATGTACGCCGGGTCTATCTGGGCGAAGGGTTTCGGATTTAGTAACTCCGCCGCGCCACTCTGTCCCCGGGGTCATGGAACGGGGAAGTGATGAGCCTGGGGCTCCGCCTAGAGCTAAAGCAATCGCAGCAGTTGGTGATGACACCGCAGCTGCAACAGGCGATCCGTCTGTTGCAGATGAGCAATGTCGAGCTGTGTGCGTATGTGGCCAGCGAGGTCGAGCGCAACCCGCTGCTGGAGTTCGACGATTTCGAACCTGCGCCCGCACCTGCCCAAGCCAAGGAGGAGGTCACGCTCGACCAGAAGGTGACCGCGGAGGGGGATCTCACCCTGCCTGCCGAGACGTTCGATACAGGCAGCGAGAACCTGGCCGACGATCCACCGATCGACCGCCCGGGGCCGGCTCCCTCCGACGGATGGGCCTGTGTCGGCGCGGGGGGGCGGCTCGGCTTTGACGGCGAGGCTCAGGACATGGCCGACCGGCTCAGCCAGCCAGAGAGCCTGCGCGACCATCTCCTCGCGCAGATCGGCCAGTCCAGGGCGCCGCATCAGATCCGGCTGATCGCGCAACTGATCATCGAGGAGTTGGACGAGGCCGGCTACTATCGCGGCGACCTGCAGGCGGTTGCGGACCGTCTGGGCGTCGCACTGACCGAGGCGGAGGCCGGGCTGGACCTCGTGCAATCTTGCGAACCGACCGGGGTGGGCGCCCGCGATCTGGCTGACTGCCTCCGGCTGCAGTTGGAGGAGCGCGGCCCTCTCGACGCAGCGACCGCCCGCATGCTCGACGCCCTGCCCCTTTTCACCGAAGGCCGACCGGACGCTCTCTGTCGCGCAACGGGCCTGACCCCGGCCGAGATCGGCACGAAACTCGCAGCGCTCCGATGCCTCGACCCGCGCCCTGGGGCCGGTTTTCTGCCGGAGATCGCGGAGACCCTGATCCCCGACGTGTTCCTGACCAGGCCGAGCTGGGGCGGTTGGCATGTCGAGTTGAACCCCGACACCCTGCCGCGCCTGCTCGTCGATCAACGCTATGCCCTGACGGTCGGATCCGGCGGGCCCGAAGCCGAGAACTTTGTGGCCGAGTGTCAGGCGACCGCCAATTGGCTGATCAAAAGCCTCGATCAACGCGCCCGCACGATCCTCAAAGTCGCGGGCGAGATCGTCCGCTGTCAGGAAGCGTTCTTCGAGGGTGGGGTCGCGCGACTCAAACCTCTGACGCTGAAAATGGTCGCGGATGCCGTGAGCATCCACGAATCAACCGCAAGCAGAGTCACCTCGAACAAGTTCATTTCAACCGAGCGCGGAATCTTTGAGCTGAAGTTTTTCTTCACCAATTCGGTCGGCTCGGACGACACTGTCAGCGCCGAGGCGGTGCGCCACCGGATCAAGGCCATGATCGATGGGGAGCCACCGAACGACATCCTGTCGGATGATGCAATTGTCGAGATTTTGCAGCGGGATGGGATCGATGTCGCGCGGCGGACCGTCGCAAAGTATCGCAAGGGGCTCAAGATCCCGTCTTCGGTTGAACGCCGGCGCGCAAAGGCCCTGGCGGCCGCATTCTGATCGCCTTTCTTCCCAGGATGGACTCCCGGTCGCGGGCGGACGTTGCTATATTGACAGGTCAGGGGAGCGCTTCTAGGTTCCGCCCCTCGCCGGCAGGTGGAATGCCACACCTCCGGATCGGCCTGCAAAGAGGGCCGGAGGAAACACTCCCGACGGAGGGAAGATGCAGGTCAAAGTCACGGGCAAGCATATCGATGTGGGCGAGGCGCTGAGCACCCATGTCCGAGACAGGCTTGTCGAAGCCGTGAGCAAATATTCCGAGCGTCCGGTGGACGGCGCAGTCGTCTTCTCGCGGGACGGGCATGGGTTCAAATGCGATGCCTCGGTGCATCTGTCTACCGGGCTGACCGCCAAGGCGCAGGGCATGAACGCCGATATCTACGCCGCGTTCGAGCAAACGTCCGATCGGATCGAGAAACAGCTGCGCCGCTACAAGCGCCGGCTGAAGGATCATCATCAGAACCGCAATGGTCGGGTCGAGGCATTCACAGCACCCTCCTATGTTCTCCAAGCCGCGGAGGAGGAGGAGGAAGCGGTCGAGACCGGCACCGAACCCGTCATCGTCGCGGAAATGCAGACCGATATTCAATCGCTCAGCGTCGGTGACGCAGTGATGCAGATGGAATTGGCGCATGCGCCGTTCCTGGTGTTCAAGAACGATGCGAACAAACGCATCAACATCGTCTTCCAACGGGACGACGGTAACATCGGCTGGCTCGATCCAGCCAATCTGTCCGAAGGCTGAAAACGGCGCTGGCCGGCTGGCCGGCTAAAACGGATGTGCGCAAGCACGCGACTGGTGGGACCCGAATGATGGAACTCTCCGATTTGATCGGACCTGAAAGCGTTTTGCCGGCGGTCAAAGCCAGTGGCAGAAAACAACTGTTCCAAGAGATCTGTGCCAAGGCGCGCGAAGTCCATGGGCTAGAGCAGCGCCGCGTGGTCGAAGGGCTGATGGAACGGGAAAAGCTTGGCTCCACCGCCATGGGCGCGGGCATCGCGATCCCCCATGCCCGCCTCGAGGGTTTGGAGCGGATTATCGGCTTCTTTGTGCGGCTGGAACGCCCGCTGGATTTTGAAGCGGCCGATGGTCTGGGCGTCGATCTCGTCTTCACCCTCCTGGTGCCGGAGTGGTCGGGGACCGATCACCTGCGGGCGCTCGCCAAGGTCTCACGCCTGCTGCGGAACGGGGATGTCTGTGGAAAGTTGCGGGCAACCACCGACCGGGATGCCCTTTACTCCCTGCTGATCAATCAGGAGCATTCGCAGGCCGCGTAAGCACGGTCAGTGAACGCTAAGAGCGGTGAGGTCGTGGCGGCGGGCCAGGGCAAAAGCGACGTCGCGCCCTGCGGTGACTGCCAACTGCTCGCCGCTATCGGCATCATGGACGGCAAAAATCTTACCCTCTGGCGCTGTCACACCCGGCGGCAGCGTGCTCGCCTCGATCTCGCGGACGTAAACAAATTGACTGGATTGACGCATTCTTTTGTCTCCCTGGGTCCGATCCCGGCCCCCATTTCATGACACGTGTTACGACTCGGCGGATGGCTTCCGCGCCGACGCGATCTTGATCGTCTGGACGACGGTATCGGGCGCCCGGCGGGTCAGATCGATATGCAACAGCCCGCAATCAAGCGCAGCGCCTGCGACTTCGACCCGGTCCGCAAGGACAAAGCTGCGCTGAAACTGCCGCGTTGCAATTCCGCGATGCAGGAAAACCCGCTCGCTGCGGTCTTCGGCCTGACGGCCGCGGATCACGAGATGGCTCTCCTCGACCGTGATGGTCAGGTCGTCTTCCGAGAACCCGGCCACCGCCAGCGTGATGCGAAACGCATCCTCGCCGCGCTGTTCGATATTGAAGGGAGGGTAGCCCTCGGTCCCAGATTTCGCCGTGCGTTCGACCAGACGGTCGAGCTCCTCGAAGCCGAGGAGAAACGGGTGCGAGGCAAAGCTCACGCGTGCCATGGCGGTCCTTTCGACAAGCGACATCCATCCTGTTCGGGCCCGTCAGACAGCGCCCGAGACTGTGATATGGGAACAAATTGCGCTGGCTGCAAGTCTGGGCCATGAAGCGCGCATGAGGCAGACTTTCGGCATCGCGCTCGGCGGCATGGTGGCTCTGGCCGCGGGAATGGGGCTGGGGCGTTTCCTCTACACGCCTGTTTTGCCGCTGATGGGCACCGAGAGCGGGCTGAGCCCCGCGGCGGCCGGTCTGATCGCTGGCGCAAACTTCGCGGGCTATCTGGCGGGCGCTTTGCTGGCCAGCCTGCCTGGCATTCCGGGCCCGCCGAAGAGTTGGCTGCTGGGCGCTTTGGCGGTGAGCATGGCGACCACGGGCCTGATGGCAATGACCGAGCTCTGGTGGGTCTGGTCGCTCCTGCGTCTGGTTGCGGGGGCGGCGAGCGCAGTGATCCTGATTTTCGCTTCGTCTCTGGTGACCACGCATCTGGCTGCGCGCGGACGTGCCGGTCTGTCCTCGATTCATTTTGCGGGGGTGGGAGCGGGAATCCTGCTGTCGGCCCTGATCTCCTCGCCCTGGATGGTCCCCGAGCCCGATTGGCAACTGATCTGGACGATCGCGTCCGTTGCCACTTTGGCCGCACTTGGTCTGGTCGCTCTGCTGGTACCAGGCAGGTCTGGGAAAGCGCCTGACAGTGGCGCGCGCGGCGGGGAGGGCGCGGGCCTCTGGCGTCTGATCGCGGGCTATGGCGCCCTGGGCTTTGGCTATATCGTGACCGCGACATTCCTGGTCGCGATCCTGGCCGAGAGCGGGGCCTCACGCGGAGAGAGCGCCGTGATCTGGGCGCTTGTCGGCATCGCCGCCATCCCATCGATCGCATTATGGCGGTTGGTCGCGGCCCAGTTCGGCACGATCCGCGCATTCCAGGCCGCGATGCTGCTCGAAGCGCTGGGCGTCGCGCTCAGCATCGCGGAGAGCCAAGTCGCAGTGGTCCTCGCCGCGGTTCTGTTGGGCGGTACCTTCATGGGGCTCACGGCACTTGGTCTGCAGGAGGCGGCGCGGCGCAGCGGTGGGGACGGCCGCGCGGTGATGGCGGTCATGACGGCCAGCTTCGGCACGGGCCAGATGCTGGGCCCATTGCTCGCCGGCTGGATGCGCGATGCGACCGGAAGCTACGCCCTGCCCAGCCTGATCGCCGCGGCGGTGCTGATCGGTGGCGCGGCCATCGTGCACCCGCTGGCGCGTCCGCAAGCGCAGGCCGGTTAGACCGAGATCCGGTCGACCCCGCCATGGGCCGCCGACCAGGCCAGCGGCGCGTCGAGGAATTGTGCCACCTGATCCAGCGTCTCGGCGTCGAAATACCCGCCTTGGCGCGCCTCGGCCAGCACATCGCGCCAGGTGGCGAGGTAATGCAGGCGAATGCCCTTTTCTGCCAGCTTCGCGGGCACCTCGGGGAAAATGTCGTAGTAGAACAGCACGATGGTGTGCTGGCACTGGCCGCCCGCCCGGCGGATCGCCTCGGCGAAAGCAACCTTCGAGCCGCCATCGGTGGTGAGATCCTCGACCAGCAGGACCCGCTGCCCCTCGGAGATCTCCCCCTCGATCTGCGCGGCGCGGCCAAAGCCTTTGGGTTTCTTGCGCACATATTGCATCGGCAAGGCGAGGCGTTCCGCAATCCAGGCGGCGAATGGGATGCCTGCCGTTTCTCCCCCGGCGACGGCATCGAACGCCTCGAACCCCGCCTCCTCGGCCAAGACCGAGCAGGCGAAATCCATCGCGGTCGAGCGGATGCGGGGATAGGAGATCAGCTTGCGACAGTCGATATAAACCGGGCTCGCCATGCCCGAGGTCAGCATATAGGGCTCGTCCGCGCGGAAATGGACCGCCTCGATTTCCAGCAGCATGCGCGCCATCAGGCGGGCGATCTGCGCGCGATCTGGAAAGGTCAGGGCGATCATGGCGACTCGACCCGCCAATGGACGGGAAAGCCGGGGTCGAACACGGTGACAGGGCCGGCACCGGTCTCGATCCTTGCTGGGAACGGGGTCGGCGCCTCGGTCCTCAGCAGGGTGATCCGGTCTTCGTTCGGCGGCAGGCCGTAGAAGGCCGCCCCGTGTAGCGCGGCGAAGCCCTCCAGCCGGTCGAGCGCGTCTTCCTCCTCGAACACATGGGCGAGGCAGGGCAACGTGTTTGGCGCCGTGAAACAGCCGGCACAGCCGCAGGCGGCCTCCTTCGCGTCATCGGTATGGGGCGCCGAGTCGGTCCCGAGGAAGAAGCGCGGATCGCCCGAGACCGCCGCCTTGCGCAGGGCCAGACGATGGCTCTCGCGCTTGGCCACCGGCAGGCAATAGTAATGCGGGCGGATCCCCCCGGCCAACAGGTGGTTCCGGTTGATGATGAGGTGATGGACGGTGATTGTCGCGCCGATCCCCTCGCCCGAGCCGACATAGTCGACCCCATCCGAGGTCGTCACATGCTCCATCACCACACGCAACCCGGGCAAACGCCGGCGGAGCGGGTCGAGCACCCGATCGATGAACACGGCCTCGCGGTCAAAGATGTCGATATCGGGATCGGTCACCTCGCCATGGACGCAAAGCGGCAGGCCGATCTCGGCCATCCGTTCCAGAACCGGCAGCACGCGGTCGATCTCGCGCACGCCCGAGGCGGAGTTGGTCGTGGCCCCCGCCGGGTAGAGTTTCACTGCATGGACAATGCCCGCCGCGGCGGCGCGGGCGACCTCGGCGGGGTCGGTCGTCTCGGTCAGGTAGAGCGTCATCAGCGGCGTGAAATCCGGATTGTCAGCCAGGATACGCGCGCGGTAGGCCGACGCATCCGTCCCGGTGACGACCGGTGGCACCAGGTTCGGCATGATGATCGCCCGCCCGGCCCAGCCGGAATACGGGACGACGCCGGTGCGCATCGCACCGTCGCGCAGGTGCAAATGCCAGTCGTCGGGGCGGCGCAGCGTCAGGCGCATTCGGGCCGCCGGTGAAGGGGGTGTTTCGGGCTCGGCTCGCTCATGGCCCGGGTCTATCGCCGCAACGCGCGCTCGGCAAGCGGCCTGCGCGGCCGAACCTAGACCAAAATCGTTTCAACCTGACTCAGGTTGAAAAAGAGTTTTGGTCCAGACTCAGAGCTTTGAGCAAAATCCTGGGATCTGACTGGTTCAGTCAGATCCGTTTTTGCTCTAGCGTGGCGGGTCCGACAGGCGGGTCGCGCAGCCCGTGGCGAAGCCTTTGGTCTCGGTCCAGCGTTCCTCGGCCGCCAGACCATCCGCGGCATAGCGCACGGTGCCGACCACGGTGACCTCCGAGGTGACCCCGTCATCGGTCATGATCGTGTAGGACCAGGTGCCGCTGTCATCCCCGGCCTCCTGCCCATTGATCCGCACCATGTTCTGCGTTGTCCCATCCGGTGCCTGCTCGGCATATTGGCAGATGCCTGGGACCTTCTCGCAGTTATGGGGGGTGAAAACCGTCTCTCCCTGCCCGTCGATCCGGCGCGAGACGATCCGCCCCTCGGGGTCCAGGCGCATCTCGCCGAATTGCGACCATGCCGCGCCATCCTGCACATCGAGCCGGTAGAGCCGGTCGGCCCCTGGCTGCGGCGATAGGCGCAGCACGGCGTCCGAGCAAAAGCGGAAATAGATCTCCTCCGCAACGGCGCTCAGCGGCAGCAGGCAGAAACAGAAAGCGAGCAGTCCGCGCATCCGCCCTCAGATCTCCAGCTTTGCCGAGGCGCCGCGGTCGAGCCGCACGACGCCCGGCGGGCCGACCGCCGGGAACAGGTCGAGCACCAGAGGGTCATGCCCCGGCACGCATTGCTCAGGCGAGGAGGCGAGGCCCTGGATGATGTCCCAACCTCGATACATCGCCTCGACATCGACCACGATGGGGAAGGCCTTGCGCTTCAGAAAGTTCTCGTAGAAATGGCTGGCATCGGAGGCGAGGCAGAGCCAGCCGCCCTCGGTTTTCACCCGCACCGACATCAGCCCCTTGGAATGCCCGCCGATGGCGTGGACGGTGACCCCGGGCGCTATCCCGGCATCGCCGTCATGGAAGATCACCCGGCCCGAATAGACATGTTTCACCATCTGCACGATGTGCTGCACACTGAAGGGCATTTTCAGCGCGGACATGCACATGCAGGGGCCGGTGGCATAGGCCATCTCGGCGGCTTGCAGGTGGAACACGGCGTTCGGAAAACTGTCGAGCGTTCCTGCGTGGTCATAGTGGAGATGGGTGACGATGACCTCATCGATCTCCTCCGCCGCAATCCCGATCTGTTGCAGGGCCGCGACCGGGTGCAGGGTGATCGGCCGGCCGCGGCGCGCCGCTTCCTCGGTGTCATAGCCGGTATCGACCAGAATCGTGCGGGTCTCGTTCCGGATCACCCAGATGAAGTAATCGATTGGGTGCGGCGCGGCGTGGTCATCGTCGAACAGGAAACTCTCCATCCGGGTGCGGGCGGGACGCGCGCCATACTTGATCGCCCAGACCTGCCAGAGATCAGACATCAATGTCTTCCTGCGTGGCCCAGGTGTCGAGATCCCGACGCGCCACCATATCCTCGACCTTGGCCGCGAACGCCTTGAAATGGGTACTGGCCAGATGGGCATCGAAGGCGGCGGCATTGGTGTAGAGTTCGTAGAGATAGACTTGGTCGGGCCGCGCCGCGTCGGTCCAGACATCGAAACGGTGGCATTCGGGCTCGAGCTTGAGCGAGTTCGCCGCGTTCTGCCGCATCAACGGCAGAAACTCGGCCATCCGCCCGGGATGGACATGGAAGGTGACGACGACGGCGAACATGGGCTCTCCAGGCTTTTGTTTGGCGTAGCCTATGGTAAAGCAGACGCGCACGCCAGACGGGAGGACGGGATGCAAACCCTTCAAATCGCCGTGTTCGATGGGGACGGGATCGGGCCCGAGATCACCGAGCCGACCGTCAAGCTGATCGACAAGGTCGCGCGCGAGGCGCAGGTCGCGATGGTGTTCAACCATCTGCCCGCCGGTGCCGGGCATTACCGCGACCATGGTGAGAGCCTGCCGGAGACATCCCTGCAAAAGGCCCGGGCGGCGGATGCCATCCTGCTCTCGGCCATGGGCCTGCCCGGGGTGCGCTATCCGGACGGGACCGAGATCGTGCCGCAGGTGCAATTGCGCATCGAACTGGATCTCTATGCCGGCCTGCGACCGGTCAAACTGTTGCCCGGCCAATCCAGCCCACTGGCGTTGCCGCCCGGCAAGACGATCGACTTCGTGCTGGTCCGGGAGTCGACCGAGGGCCTGTTCGCCTCGATGAACAAGGGCGAGGTGACCGAGAACGAAGCACGCGAGACCATGGTGATCACGCGCGGCGTGACCGAGAAGCTTTCGGATTTTGCCTTCAAGCTGGCGCGCAAGCGCAAGGCGAAAGGGCATCCCGGGCAGGTGATGTGCGTCGACAAGGCGAATGTCTTCCGCGCCTTTGCCTTCATGCGCAAAGTGTTCGAGGAGCGCGCGGCGCTGAACCCGGATCTGGACGCGACGGCGGGCTATGTCGATGCGGTGGCGCTGTGGATGGTGCAGAAACCCTGGATCTTCGACGTGATGATCACCGAAAACATGTTCGGCGATATCCTCAGCGATCTGGGGGCCGGTCTGATGGGGGGTCTGGGGATGGCGCCTTCGGCCGATATCGGCGACGGGCATGCCGTATTCCAGCCCTGCCACGGCACGGCGCCGGATATCGCCGGACAGGGCATCGCGAACCCGCTGGCAATGGTGCTTTCGGGCGCGATGATGCTGGATTGGTTGGCGGAAGAGAGACAACTGCCAGGGCTGGCCGAGGCAGGGGACAGGCTGCGGAGCGCGGTCACCCATGTTCTCGCCGAAGGCAAGGCCGTGACGCCCGACCTGGGGGGGGCGGCTAGTACGACAGGGCTGGCGGCGGCGGTCGAGGCCGCTTTGTGAGGCCCGTCCAGCACCTCGAAGCCACCGCCCGCCCCCACCCACCCCCCGGCGCGCGGCGGCTCCGAGGGGCTGGACGGGCGTGAAGACTGGGGACCGAGAATGACGATCAGCGTGGCGGGGATCGGTGCAGGCTATTTCAGTCAGTTCCATTATGATGCCTGGGCGCGGCTGCCGGGCGTCGATCTCGTCGGTGCCTGCGATCCGGACCCGGCCGCTTTGGCGGCGCATGCGCCGGGCATTCCGGCCTTCGAGGATCCGGCCGAGATGCTGGCCGAGACCACCCCGCAGATTGTCGACATCATCAGCCCGCCATCCACCCATGCGGCGTTGATCGCGCAGGCGATCGCGGCCCGCCCGAAGGCCATCATCTGCCAGAAGCCGTTCTGCCGCGATCTGGCCGAGGCGCGCGTAACGACCGCGGCGGCGGAGGCGGCCGGCATACCCCTGGTGGTGCACGAGAACTTCCGGTTCCAGCCCTGGTATCGCAAGCTGAAGGCAATGATCGCTGCCGGAGATCTGGGCGAGGTCATGCAGGTCACCTTTCGCCTTCGCCCCGGCGACGGGCAGGGGGACCGCGCCTATCTCGACCGGCAACCCTATTTCCAGCGGATGGAGCGGTTCCTGGTGCACGAGACCGGCGTGCATTGGATCGACACGTTCCGCTATCTGCTGGGCCCGCCGGATTGGGTCTGGGCCGATCTGCGTCGTCTGAACCCGGCGATCGTCGGCGAGGATGCCGGCCTGCTGGTCTTTGGGTATGGCGATGGGCGGAGGGCTGTGTTCGACGGGAACCGGCTGGCCGATCACGCCGCCGACGACCGGCGCCGGACCATGGGCACCTGCCTGGTCGAAGGGATCGAGGCCACGGCCCGGCTGGACGGCGATGGCCGGATCTGGTTGCGCCGGTTCGGCTCGAAGGATTGGCGCGAGATCGCGTTCTCGGCACCGATGAAAGGGTTCGGGGGAGATTGCGTCCATGCCCTGCAGATGCATGTGCTCGACGCTCTCGCGGCGCGTGTTCCGTTTGAAAACCTCGCGCGCGACTATCTCGCCGTGCTCGAGATCGAGGAGACTGTCTATCGCGCCGCCGAGACCGGTCAGCGGATGGCGCTTTGACGGCATCCGAGGCCTGGGGCCATGCCGCCGGGCTGTCCTTTGCCGCCGTGATCTCTGTCTCGTTCACGCTGGGCGGGTTGATGGCGGACCGGATCGACCCCGCGGCGCTTACCGCCGGGCGATTTCTGCTCGCCGCCCTGGTGATCGGCACTTTCGCGGCACCTTACCTGGAGCTTCGGCATCTTCGCGGGCTCTGGCGCTATTTTTTGCTGGGCGGCTTGCTCGCGGGCTATTTTATCCTGATGTTCGAGGCGCTGCGGCTGACGGATCCGGTCTCGACTGGGGCGATCTTCACTCTGACGCCGCTGTTGAGCGCGGTTTTCGCCTGGCTATTGCTGCGGCAAGTGACCACGAGGGCGATGGCGGCCTCGCTCCTCCTCGCAGCGGCGGGGGCCTTGTGGGTCACGTTTCGAGGAGATCTGGTCGCGCTGATCGGGCTCGAATTCGGACCGGGAGAATGGCTCTTCCTGACGGGGTGCGCGCTCCACGCGCTCTACACGCCGATGGTCAGGCGGCTGAACCGAGGCGAGCCTGTGATCGTGCTGACCTTCGGCACCATCCTCGGGGGCTGTCTTGCCGCCGCGTCCTGGGGCGCACCGGCGATCCTGGCCACCGACTGGAGCCGGCTGCCGGGAATCGTCTGGCTGGCCTTTGCCTATCTAGGGATCATGGCGACGGCGCTGACCTTCTTTCTCCTACAATTCGCGGCGATGCGGCTGCCAGCCTCGAAAGCGATGGCCTATGGCTACCTCGTCCCCGGCTTCGTCATCTTGTGGGAGGGGCTTCTGGGCCATGGCTGGGTCGCCATGTCGGTCTGGGCGGGGGTCTTGGCGACCGTCTTTGCCCTTCTCCTGCTGCTCAGATCCTGAACGCGTAAAAACATGTGCTGATTCGCCGAAAACGTGTCAAAATGAGGCATGTTCTCGTTCAGGGAGGGATCGATGCGCAGAACAGCCTTTCTCACTTTTGCTCTGGCGGCGGTGTTTCTCACCGCGACATCGTCCAAGGCAGCGACTTTGTTGCAGGATGTCTCGGTCACCGCGCCCGATGCGGCCAGCCTGCAGGAGACGGTCGATCGGTTCCGCGACGATCTCGGCGACCTCAACGGCAATGTTCCCGAGAATCTCGACCCGGCAGGTCGCAGGCAGATCAATTGGGACGCCGCGCCGGATGGAATTTCCGATCCCAATCCCTTCCCGGGTGATTTTTTCAATTTCAACGCCGATCCCCGCGCCCGCGGGATCGAGTTTCGCGAAACCGGCGACACCACCGGCTTTCTCTTGAGCAGCACCCAAGCCTCGGGCCAGCCCATCGAGTTCGGTTTCGACGGCTCGTTCACGCCGTTCAGCGAGGAGCGCCTCTTCGCACCGGTCGGCGGCACGACCTTCGATGTCCTGTTCTTCGATCCGGCGGACCAGACCACACGGGCGACCACTCGCGGCCTTGGCGTGGTGTTTACCGGGGTGGATGTGGGCGGCATATCCTCGATCAGCGTCTTCGGTCTCGGCGGCGAGGAGTTGGCGACCCGCACCGTGCCGAACAGCGACGAGATCGCCGCGCTGTCTTTTGTCGGGCTTATCTTCGACCAGCCGGTGATCTCGCGGGTCAGCATCACGGCGGGCAACCGGGCCTTGCTGGGGAATGGCAGCTTCGGGACCGGCGCGGATGGCGTGGTGCTGGATGATTTCATCTTTGGCGAACCGGTCCGCCCCGTCCCCCTCCCAGCCGGCCTCGCCCTCTTGGCCACGGCGCTGCTTGGCTTTGCCGCCTGGCGACGCCTGGCCTAGGGCACGACTCCCAGGAAAGTGAGCAGGGGCGCGCAGCTCTGCCCCTGCCACCACGTCGCGCAGAGCGCCACGTCATAAAGGAAGAGGCCTGGGCTGCCAGGGATATGGAAGACCGCTGCGCCGAGGGCGGCAATCATCACCGCTGCGATCAGGCCGACAACCAGGTTCCGCAGGGTGACCACGCGGATCGCGATGACGGCTCGCGCCTCGAGGTCAAGGTCGTTGAAGCCCTTACGGCCGGGCCAGGCCTCCAGCCTCTCGGCAATCTCGGGGTGCCCCTTGAAGGGCGCAACGAGGACTCCGCGCAGCCCGTCCCACAGATGGATCGCCGTCGGCACCAGCGTGGTCAGCAGCATGCCGCTCACCATGAACCCCGCACCGAACGGGTCGCGCACCGCCTGAGCCGCCCGCTCGTCCCAGTCGACACCCGGCTCTGGCAGGACCAGATTGGCCAGCGCAATCGCGTTGGGCAATATGGCGGCGAGCAGGATCAGGCAGAGGAACGCCAGCCCGATATCCAGCAACGCCTCGAAAAACACCCGCACGGTCAATCCCAACCGCGCCGCCTGCCGCACAAACCACCGGGTGATTGCCCAGGACATCATATCCACCACGGCATTCAGCAGTGGGAGGAGGACGAAAAAGATCAGCAAAACAGCGCCGGAAGCTCCCGCATCCGAGGCTGCTGTAAGGTCGGCTATCGCCAGGATCAGGACTGAAAGAGCTCCAAAAGTCGCAACAATTATGACCCCGGATGCAATTACAGCTAAGGCTAGGGCTATGGCTACAATTTCTGGTCCAGTTCC
Source organism: Pseudomonadota bacterium (assembly GCA_038524325.1). Taxonomy (GTDB): domain Bacteria; phylum Pseudomonadota; class Alphaproteobacteria; order Rhodobacterales; family Rhodobacteraceae; genus Thermohalobaculum. The sequence continues at coordinate 16,521 of JBCBIS010000017.1, read as the reverse complement.
AGCTGCAACTTCAGCAAGCGTTGCTGCGATGAGAAATGACAAAAACTCGGCCAGCCGAGAAACAAACCCTCCATGCCATCCCGACGACCATTTGCTTCCTGCGGGCAAACGGCGCTTCAGCCAGGGCAGCAAACCGTTCTCTCCGTCAGTGACGAAACGCAGCCACAGGAGAAACGCGCCAGCCGTCAAGGCCAAGGCCCCGGCCCGTAAAGCGAGTTCCCCCCACCACTGGGCCTCCGCGAACATTCCGATCCCACCGATTCCGCGGGCTCCGCTCAGGACGTAGGCAATTATGAACAGCAGGAGCGGATAGGCGAAGGCGATCCTCAGGCAGCCGCTGAATGCCTCCCACCCAATCAGGCGGGGGCCGAAGAACCTGTCCCAGCCCGCACCGCGCGCCTCCAGCGAGCGGCGATAGCTGTCGGTGCGGAGCGACCGGCGGCGCAGCAGGGCGGCGTATTCGACCCGCCATTTCTTCTTTTCCAGCTTGTCGGCGATCCGATCCGAACGATTGAGCCAGAATTGATAAACTGTGACGAGCGCGGCAATCGGGCCGCAGACCACCGTGGCTATCTCGACGACAACTCTCCAACTCTCCCCGCTCAAATGCGCCTCCCCCTGCAATCGCAGGGAGCATGGGCCATCGCGATGGGGGGATCAAGCGGGGGTCAGGCTTGCTCCAACAGGCGGCGGGCGATGACCTGAGCTTGGATTTCGGCCGCGCCTTCGAAGATGTTCAGGATACGGGCATCGCAGAGGACGCGGCTGATCGGGTATTCCAGCGCAAAGCCGTTGCCACCATGGATCTGCAACCCGTTATCCGCCGCGGCCCAGGCAACCCGGGCGCCCAGCAGCTTGGCCATCCCGGCCTCGAGATCGCAGCGCCGGTCGGCATCCTTCTCGCGGGCCGAGAAATAGGTCAGCTGGCGGGCGATCATCGTCTCGACCGCCATCATCGCCAGTTTCGAGGCAACGCGGGGGAAGGCGATCAGCGGCTTGCCAAACGCCTCGCGCTCTTGCGCATAGCGCAGCGAGATGTCCAGGGCCGATTGCGCAACCCCGACGGCGCGGGCGGCGGTCTGGATCCGCGCGCTCTCGAAGGTCTGCATCAGCTGTTTGAAGCCGAAACCTTCCTTGCCGCCCAGCAGCGCATCCTCGGGCACCCGATGGCCATCGAGGGCCAGGGTGTATTCCTTCATCCCGCGATAGCCGAGCACCTCGATCTCGCCCCCCGCCAGCGTCGCGTCGGGGAAGGGATTTGCACAATCGCCGCGGGTTTTCGGGGCGAGGAACATCGAGAGGCCCGAATAATCCGTCGTCTCCGGCTTCGTCCGCGCCAGCACGGTCATGACATCGGTGCGGGCGGCGTGGGTGATCCAGGTCTTGTTGCCCGTTATCACCCAATCATCGCCATCCTTCTCCGCCCTTGTCTTCAACGCGCCCAGGTCCGAGCCGGTATTGGGTTCGGTGAACACCGCCGTCGGCAGGATCTCGCCCGAGGCGAGCTTTGGCAGCCATTCGGCCTTCTGCGCATCGGTGCCGCCGCAGAGGATCAGCTCCGCCGCAATCTCGGAGCGGGTGCCGAGCGAGCCGACGCCGATATATCCGCGGCTGAGTTCCTCGGAGACCACGCACATCGCGGTCTTGCCCATGCCGAACCCGCCGAATTCCTCGGGGATGGTCAGGCCGAAGACGCCCATTTCGGACATCTCCGCGATGATCTCCATCGGGATCAGTTCGTCTTTGAGGTGCCATTCATGGGCATCGGGCAGAACCCGGTCGGTGGCGAAGCGGCGGAACTGCTCGCGCACCATCTCCATGTCGTCTTCCAGCCCAGTCGCGCCGAAAACGGTGGCGCCCTCCTGCTCGGCCAGAAGCTGGGCGAGGCGGGTGCGCGCCGCCTGGGTGTTGCCCTCCTGGGTCAGGCGCATAACCGAGGGGTGCATCAGAACCCGCTGGGCCTCCTGGCTGAGACCGATATCCTGGGGCCGGGTGATCTCGCCCTGACTCATCGGCAGGCCGCCATAGAGCTGCCAGAGATACTCGCCCATCCCGATTTGCAGGATCAGACGCTCGATCTCGCCGAACTTGCCCTCCTCCTGCAAACGCTCGGCCCACAGGGTCATTTGCGCCAGAGCTTCGACATAGGTGGCGGTCCATGCCAATGCATGGGCGGCGTATTGCTCGGCCTCCAGCAGGCGACCCGAGACACGGTCACCCTCCTTGACCCGCGGCGCCAAAGCGCCGGTCGCCTCGGCATTGAAGGCCTTCGCCGCGGCGACCGCATCCCGGCACAAAGACAGCAGCGGCGCGGCTTCGATCGGCTGCGGCAGGGTGATCCCGGGTTCTGCGTTCATCGTCGGCTCCTCGTCGCTTTGCTGGCGGGTGGGAATGGCTTCTGTTGCGCCGCAGCAGGCGATGCCGCGAGCGCACAATTACCTAGCGCCGTGGCGCTGGGCGGTCAACAGGGTTGCGCAAGGAAATTGCGCGGCATCACGGTAAATCCGAAGATCATTTCACGCCACCTGCATGCGGCGCGGCAGAACCGCTTGGCTGGACAGAAGCGGGATCTGAGGGTCGCTCACGAGTGCCTGGACCAAGAAGAAGCGCTGCAACTGCCCGCCCGACAGCGCCGTGATATTCCGATGCGCGACCACCGACCCGCCGCAGAGCCGTTGCCACCGCCGCGTGGGACCATCGCTATGGCAGCGCCAGAGATCTTGCCGAGTCCAGCGGCAGCGCGCGGTTGACCGAGAGATGTTGCGGCGCCTAACCGACACGCAGGCCCGGGCGGCTCACCACGCGGGTGCGCGGAGGCCGCACCACCCCGATGAACGCGCACAGCAAGACCGATTGGCCCGACCGCTTCGGACCGACGACGGGGACGATCTTGCCCTGCTCGATCTCTAGCTTCGCGCCCACAAGCGCGAGCAGCGCCCCGAACCGAGCACGAGGCAACCATGCACAGAAAACCGCGCCAGCCTCAGGCGTGCCTACGCCGCATCATTCTGGCAAGACGGGCAGAGGCCGATCGCCTCGACGACAGTGCGCTCGATCCGAAAGCCCGAGGCCTCGGCCCAAGGTGTCAGATTTTCCGGCGGTTCCGCATGCCCCTCGGCGACCGCCTTGCAGTTGCGGCAAATCATGAACGCGGGCGCATGGCCAACGCCGGGATGCATGCAGGCGACAAAGGCATTCAGCCGCTCGATCTTGTGAGCGAAGCCGTTCTTCTCGAGAAAATCCAAGGCGCGATAGGCCACCGGCGGCTGCGCACCCATGCCTTCCTCATCGAGCCGGCGCAGGATCTCGTAGGCGCCCATCGCAGCGTGGTTCTCCAGAAGGACCTCGAGCACCCGGCGGCGGACAGGGGTCAGCTTCAGGCCTCTCTCGGTGCAGACGTTCTCGACCGTGTCGATGACGCGCGTGACGCAATCCTGGTGATCATGGGTCTGCATGGCTGGAGACGGTAACGGCGCACCGTCCGTGCCATGCCCGCTTGCGCAGCATTCGACCGAGGCCCCGCCATGGGGCACCTCCCCCTCGTCAGAGGGATCGTCGAGGTCTTTCCGCGCCGGGTTCGCTTCGTGTGTTTGCAATGTTACACTCTAACATGTCGCCCCACACGCGTTATGCCATGTTTCGGCGGCTGCGCCAACGGCTCCGTCCCGTGCCGCGACGCTGGGTGCCCGGGCCGGTCTCTGCCGCTCTCTTCTGGTCGGCGGTCTTGCCGGTGGCGGCCATCACGCTCGGGGAGGAGTCGGGACGCATCGCGATCCCCCGCGCCCATCTGATGCCGCAGTTCCGCAACAGGCGCATCTGGTCGTTTGGCTGCGCCGAAAGCGGAGCGCGTTCCTGATCTGCCCAGTCCAATCGCTTATCGCCCATATCCGTCCGGTGGCGTTGCTGGATCTCGATACTCTGACCAACCACCGCAGGTCCTGCGCGGCCATCTTCAGCCGGGGGCGGCCTGGATCCGCTGCGGCACGCGGCTCTGTCGTCGTCGCGTCGCAACGCTTGCTCAACCCGCAAAAATGCCCGGCGAAGCACCGACGAAAGCGCAGAGGACTTGCAGTTATAGACACATAGCTAGCGGTGTGGAGTGAACACCGCGCAGGTGGATGAGGAACTCGTAGGGTTTGCCAAAGAGATTATCCTACAACGCGCCAAGTTCCGGCAGCACCGGGACGCGTTCTCTCAAAATGCGTTCAGAGAGCCAGAGGCCCGCTGCGGCCTCCTCCCCACTGGCGTTATGATACTGGCCGACCCCGCAATACCGGGCGCCGCCCAGCCGGTCCGATTATGGGAGGAGTAAAGCGCGTAGGGTTTATATCGCGAAGTAAACTCGGCCCGAAGCGGCAGACCGTCTGGCAGCGGTGATCGAAGGGCTGCCGATCCTGACCGGCACTCTCGATCCAACCAGGGCGCACCTCGCTTCGCAATGTTGCGAGGCCTTGCGCCTGCGCGTGCCACCGGATCAGGCTGACGCCACAGCGCGGGGCCGCGACAGAAGCGCTGACAACGCCGATTAATTCCTGGCGATTTATCGGTTAGGAGGAAGGCATGGACCCGCTTCTCAGCTTCTTCTCCCCCCTCGGCGCCTTCGACCCCTCCGCAGTGCTGGGGGCCGCCGCCATCGTGATGATCGGCTCCTTCGTCAAAGGGGCGATCGGGTTCGCCCTGCCCACCATTGCCTTTGCCCTCATCACCATGTTCCTCACGCCGCAGGAGACGATCGGGCTGATGATCCTGCCCCTGCTGCTCAGCAATTGGTGGCAGATGATCCGGCAGGGCTGGGCCGCGGCCTGGGAGACGTTTCGCGCCTTCTGGCGGCTCAACCTCGTCCTGTTCGGCCTGATCGGGTTTGTCGCTCAGGCCGTCCCGCATATCCCGCCCGAGCGACTGGTGACCGTGCTGGGCCTGGTCGTCACCCTCGCCGCCGGGCTCCAACTGGCCGGATGGCGTCCGAGGATCGAGAAGACCGGCGCCCTGCGCCCCCGGCTGGAGACGGCGACGGGCGGGTTGGCCGGCGTGATCGGCGGTCTGACCGGCGTTTGGGGCCCCCCGGTCATGTTCTTCCTGATCGCGCTCGGCATCCCGAAGACCGAGCAGATCCGCGCACAGGGCGTCTGCTTTTTCCTCGGCTCGGTGGTGCTGGTCGCCGCGCATGCGACCTCAGGCGTGATCAACGCGTCCACCCTGCCGTTCTCGGTCGCGATGGTGCCGGCTATGATCCTCGGAATGGCGCTGGGCCTGAAGGCGCAGGATCGGCTGAACCAGGAGCTTTTTCGCCGGGCCACATTGGTCGTGCTCTGCCTCGCCGGGTTGAACCTGCTGCGTCAGGGGTTGAGCGGATAACGCCCCGGCATGGGCCTCACAGGATCCGCGCCACCCCGGCCCGGCGGGCATCCCCGGCCGCGGACGCTCCGCGCGCGCCCAGGCGCACCGCATGCACACCGCCGAAAAACATCGACGGCTCGGGCCATTCGGTCAGCTCCGGCCACCCAGCGCGCAGCGCAGGCAGGTCCGCCTCGGCCAGACCCGCGGTCTCGACATCCAGCGCCGCGCCCTCGGCATGCAGCCGGGGCGCCGCGATCGCCTCCTCCAGAGGCAGGTCCCGGTCGATCAGATTGACCAGCACATGCGTCAGCGCCGAGCGAATTCGGTTCGAGCCGCCTGAGCCCAGCAGGGTCAACTCCCCCGCCGGGCCGCGGCAAACCATCGGGCACATCATCGAGGCAAGCCGTGTATCGACGGGCCAGGAGAGCCAATCATCCTCCGCCGCTCCGGGGATCAGATCCGCCTCACCCAGCATGTTGTTCGGCATGATTCCGGTGCCCGGCGCGATCATCCCCGCCCCCTCGCCATTCGACAGGGTCAGGGCCGCCCCGCGCCCCTCGGCATCGATCACCGAGATATGGGTGGTCCCGCGCGGGCTCGACGGATGATCGGCCATCTGCTTCAGGAAGGCTGCCCGCCAGGCCGGGTCGAGCAAAGGCTCCGGCAGGTCATTGGCGGCAAGGCGCGCCGCATCGGTGGCAGCCAGCGCCCGTGCGATGGCAGAGGGGCCCGGGGCAGGGTCAAGACATCCCAGCGCGAACGACACCAGAACCCCGCCCATGGCCGGCGCCGGGTTTGCGGCAATCTCGGTTCCGCGCCGCGCTAGCCGCAGCGGTGCACGCCAGACCGGGCGATAGCGCCTCAGATCCGCCGCCGTCAGATGTCCCGCGGCCCCGGTCGAGGCGAGCAGGGCCGCCGCAATCTCCCCCTCGGTGGCAAAGCGCGGTCCCTCGCGGGTCAGGACATCCAGCACATCGGCGAAATCCGGGTTGCGCCGGACAGCCCCTGCCGAGAGCGGCTGATCGCCCTCGCAGAACAGCCCGCGCGCCTCCTCGGTCGCCGCCAGGATCGGCGCGACGATTTGGCCAAGCCGCGCCTGATAGGGCGTCACCTCCACCCCCGCCCGCGCCGCGGCAATCGCGGGTTCGGCGAGCGCCGTCAGGGGCAACCGCCCCGCCCGCGCGTGCAGCTCGAACAGCCCGGGGACAAGGCCGGGCGTGGCCACGCTCCCCGCTCCGATGTGGAACCGCTGGGTCGTGGTGCCAAAATCGGCTTTTATCTCGCGAAGTTCCGCGTCGCGCCTTTTCTCCCGCGGCGTCTGAACGAAGAAGTCGAGCAATCGGGCCTCGCGCCCCTCCGCCAGCATGCAGAAGCCGCCGCCCAACAGCCCGGCCAACACCGGCTCGGCCACCATGGCCGCGAAAGCGCCGGCAATGGCGGCATCGGCCGCGTTGCCCTTCTCGCGCAGGATTGTCTCGACCGCATCGGCGGTGATCGCATGTCCGCAGGCGAGCGCTCCGTGCCGCATCACATCCCCAATGTCGCGGCGCATCCCGACATCGGGACCCCGTGTTCCGGCGGCACCAGGCGCCCGCACCTCGCCTCTGTCCGAAGGACAGGGGCGAGGGTATGTCGTGTCCGGCCCAACGGGCCGGACTCCGTTTCGATGCGCATGTCCCGGGTGCCGCTCAAGCGGCCTTCAGCGCCACGGCCATCACATCTTCGCCGACATGGGCTTCGTATTGCGCGAAGTTCTGGGCGAACATCGCGACCAGATCTCCCGCCTGCTGATCATAGGCCGCGCCGTCCTCCCAGGTCTGGCGCGGGTTGAGGATCGGGCCCGAGACCCCCTCGCAAGCCACCGGCACGTCAAAGCCGAAATTGGGATCCTTGCGGAACTCGCCCGCCGCCAGCGTTCCGTTCAGCGCCGCCGTCAGCAGCGCTCGGGTCACCCGGATCGGCATCCGCGAGCCCACGCCATAGCCGCCGCCGGTCCAGCCCGTATTCACCAACCAGCACTGCGCCCCGGTGGCCGCGATCTTGTCGCGCAGCAGGGCGCCGTAAACCTCCGGCCGCCGGGTCATGAAGGGCTTGCCGAAACAGGTCGAGAAGGTCGGCTGCGCGGTGGTCACCCCTTTCTCAGTCCCCGCCATTTTCGACGTGAACCCGGTCAGGAAATGATACATCGCCTGCGCCGGGGTCAGCCGCGCGATCGGCGGCATCACGCCAAAGGCATCGCAGGTCAGCATCACCACATTCTTGGGGATCCCCGCGACGCCCGTCTCGGAGGCGTTTCCGATGTAATGCAACGGATAGGCACAGCGCATATTCGTGGTCAGGCTGTCATCCGCGTAGTCCAGCTCTTTGGTATGCGGGTCATAGACCATGTTCTCGATCACGGTGCCGAATTTCGAGCAGGTGGCATAGATCTCCGGCTCGGCCTCCGCACTCAGATTGATCGTCTTGGCATAGCACCCGCCTTCGAAGTTGAAGATGCCCGTATCCGTCCAGCCATGCTCGTCATCGCCCAACAGGATGCGGTTCGGATCCGCGCTGAGCGTCGTCTTGCCGGTGCCCGACAGGCCAAAGAACACCGCCGCCTCGCCCGTGTCGCCAACCGCATGATTGGCCGAGCAATGCATCGGCATCACGCCTTTGCCGGGCAGGATGTAGTTCAGCACCGAGAAGATCGATTTCTTGTTTTCCCCGGCATAGGAGCTGTCGCCCACCAGGATCATCTTGCGCTCGAAGCTGACCGCGATGATCGTCTCGGAGCGGCAGCCATGCCGTTCGGGATCGGCCTTGAAGCTGGGGCAGTTGATCACGGTGAATTCCGGCATAAAGCTTGCCAGCTCCGAAATCTCGGGCCGGCGCAGCATGTGCCGGATGAAAAGACTGTGCCAGGCCAGCTCGTTGATCATCCGCACATTCAACCGGTGCGCCGGGTCGGCGCCGGCATAGAGGTCCTGCACGAACACCTCGCCGCCTTTCAGATGGGCCAGCATATCCTGATAGAGGGTCTCGAAATGCTGAGGCTCCATCGGCGGGTTGTTTTCCCACCAGACATCCGCCTCGACGCTGGGCTCGCGCACCACGAATTTATCTTTGGGCGAGCGGCCCGTGTGCTTTCCGGTGTTGCAGAGGAAGGTCCCGCCCTGCCCGATCTCACCTTCGCCCCGCTCGATCGCCGCCTGAACCAGGCCCGCTTCGTTCAGGTTGTAACGGACGCGGCCAAGGCCGGTGATCCCCGCGTCCTCCAGCCGGAAGCTCGGGTTGAAAATCCCCTCGTCCATGAAATTCTCCTCGCTCTCACCGCGTGTACGAGAGACATGGCCGCGCTGCGCGGCAGCATCATCGGACACGCTGACCATGCCAGAAGGCGGCCCGCCAAGGCGCCTCGCGACGGCGGTGTTCTCCACCAGACCCAAAAAGACCGACTCGGACGCCGCCCTTCGTCAGGGTGGCCGGTGTCTAGCGCAGCGCCAGTTGTCTCGTCCAGCCCTTCACCTTTTGTTAAAGGTCCTAAAGTGACGCAGGCGTCCCGGCGCGACGCAATCCGGTCTAATGAACGCTCCAATCGCGCCGAAATGCCGACAAATTGCCAAGACATTGTGATAGTGCCATGATGGTGGACGATAAAACCAACGAGCCCGCCGGGACAAGAAAGCGACGGCTGGCCACATGACGTGGGATAAAGAGATGGCGAGCATTGCCCTGGTCGATGATGACCGCAACATCCTAACCTCGGTCTCGATGGTGCTCGAGGCCGAAGGATATGAGGTCAAGACATATTCCGACGGGGCCAGCGCCCTGACCGCCCTGAAACAAACCCCGCCCGACCTGGCCGTGTTCGACATCAAGATGCCGCGGATGGACGGGATGGAGCTGCTGCGCCAGCTGCGCCAGACCTCGGACCTGCCGGTGATCTTCCTGACCTCGAAAGATGAAGAGATCGACGAGGTGATCGGCCTGCGCATGGGGGCCGATGATTATATCCGCAAGCCTTTCAGCCAGCGCCTGCTGGTCGAGCGGATCCGCGCGGTGCTGCGCCGGCGCGAAGCCGCCGATGCCCCGGCGACCGAGCGCACCGAGACCGAGAAGATGCTCAAGCGGGGCAAGCTCGAAATGGATCCGATGCGCCATTCCTCGACCTGGGAGGGAAAGCCGGTGACCCTGACGGTCACCGAGTTCCTGATCCTGCACTCGCTGGCCCAGCGCCCGGGCTTCGTCAAAAGCCGCGACAACCTGATGGACGCGGCCTATGACGATCAGGTCTATGTCGACGACCGCACCATCGACAGCCACATCAAGCGGATCCGCAAGAAGTTCCGGCAGGTTGACGACGAGTTCAATTCCATCGAAACCCTCTACGGCGTCGGGTATCGGTATCGCGAGGTGTGATGCGCCGGCTTGCTCCCGGTCAAGCGATTGAGGCCCTGAGCCCGGATCTCGCCGGGCTCGACGGCAAGCCGCGTCCAAAGTCGATGCGGGCCCGGATCGTGCAGGGGCTGAGGCAGTCGGCGCCGTTCTCGTCGCTGCAGCGGCGGATCATTTTCTTCAATCTGATCGGGCTCGCTATCCTGGTGTTCGGGGTGATGATCCTGAACTCGTTCCTGCAAGGGCTGATCGGCGAGCGGGTGAATGCGCTGGTCATCCAGGGCGAGATCATCGCCATCACCATCGCCGAACAAAGCGCTAATCCGCCGAGCGAGGAGCCGGGCTTTGACCCTGTCGTCGCAAATGCCGTCCTCAACCGGCTGGTCGAGCCGACCGGGGTACGGGCGCGGCTGTTCGACCGGCGGCGGCGGCTGACCGGGGACACGCGCAACCTCTCCCCCTCGGGCGGGCCGATCGAAGTCTCCACCATCGCGCCGCCGCGCAACGCCACTGCGGCCGGGCTTCTCGAGCGGATCGAGACCACCTATCTGCGGTTTCTGGAGACGTTCGACACGGATCTGCCGATCTATTACGAGATCCCCACCGCCGGCATCTCGAACGACCGAGAGGTCATCGCAGCCTCGCGCGGCTGGCCGGCCCATGAGGTTCGGGTGAATTCAGAAGGGCAGCTTATCGTCTCGGTCGCGCTGCCGGTACGACAGTTCAAGACGGTGCTGGGCGTGCTGCAACTCTCGACCGAGGGGGGCGCGATCAACGAGATCCTGCGCAATGAGCGGTTGAAGATCCTGCAGGTCTTCTTCGTGGCCACCATCGTCTCGGTCGCCCTCTCAGTGCTGCTGGCCAACACGATTGCGGCCCCGATCCGGCGTTTGGCGAAGGCAGCGGATAACGAGGGCACCAATGCCGCCCGCCCGCTGAACCCGGAGAAGGTCGAGATCCCCGATCTGACCCACCGGGCCGACGAGATCGGCGATCTCTCCGGCGCGCTGATCCGGATGACCGAAGCGCTCTACAAACGCATCGAAGCCATCGAAAGCTTCGCCGCCGATGTGGCCCATGAGATCAAGAACCCGCTCACCAGCCTGCGCTCGGCTGTCGAGACGATGGAATACGCCAAGACACCCGAGCAGCGGCAAAAGCTGTTGGACGTCATCCAACAGGATGTCAGCCGCATGGACCGGCTGGTGACCGATATCTCTAACGCCTCGCGGCTGGACGCCGAACTGGTGCGCGAACGGATGGAGCAGTTCGATCTGGGCGAGCTGGTCGAGATGCTGGCCGGGATCACCCGCAACCACGGCGAGGAACGGGGCGTGCGGGTCGACGTCCGGCTGCCAAAGGGAAAGTTCATGGCCAGGGGGCTGGAAGGCCGGATCGCACAGGTCATCACCAATTTCCTCGACAACGGACTCAGCTTCTCGCCCGAAAACAGCCGGATCCTGATCGAGGGCGAACAGATCGGCAAAGGCGTGCGGCTGAGCGTGTCGGACGAAGGGCCCGGCATCCCCCCCGACAACCTTGCCTCGGTGTTCGAGCGCTTCTACTCCGAGCGGCCGGAGTCAGAGGGGTTCGGCAATCACTCGGGCCTGGGCCTCGCGATTTCCAAACAGATCATCGAAGCGCATAACGGGCAGATCTGGGCGGAGAACATAATCAATCCCGGCGGCGGTCGCGATGACCCGCCAGCGGGTGCACGCTTCACCATCGAGTTGCCGGAGTGAGCGCGGCGGAGACCCGTCTCCACGCCAGCGCAATCGCCATCGAAGGGCGCGGCCTGCTGATCGCCGGGCGCTCAGGCGCGGGGAAGACATCCCTGGCGCTCGAGATGATGGCCCTCGGTGCCGATCTGATCGCCGATGACCAGGTGGTTCTGGGCCGGCGGGATGCGGAGCTGACGCTCTCGCCCCCCGAGCCGACCGCGGGCCTGATCGAGCTGCGCGGCATTGGCCTGGTCCGACGGCCCTTTCAAAGCGATATCCCGCTGTTTCTGATGATCGATCTCGATCACGATGCGGAGAGCCGGCTGCCCGATGCGGCCTTTCGCGACTTGCTCGGCCTGCCGGTCCGGCTCATCTTTGGGCCATGGCGCCCCGGGCTGGCCGCAGCCTTGACGATTGCGATGCGCGCAGGCGCCATCGAGCCGGTGGATACGCCGCCCGCCTCGACCTGTCCGCAACCGAAGGACCGATCGCCCCAGCGATGACATCCGAACCCGCAGCAGAGGAAAGCGACACGACGGGGGCGAGCCGCCGCCCCGCGCCCGTGGTGATGCTGGTTACCGGCATGTCCGGCGCGGGCCGGTCAACCGCCATCGCCGCCTTCGAGGATATGGGCTATGAGGCTGTCGACAATTTCCCGCTGGCCCTGATCGACCAACTGGTCGAGCCGATCTCAGGCACCTCGCATCCCATGGCGTTGGGGGTGGCGACTCAGACCCGCGGCTTCTCGGCCCGCGCGGTGCGCGATGTGGTCGAGCGGCTGAGGCGGCGATGGCATGCGGGGGCGATGGTGGTCTTCCTCGACTGCGCCGAGCAAAAGCTGCTCGAGCGGTTCTCGGAGACCCGCCGCCGCCACCCGATGGCCCCCGCCGATACGCCGCAGGCCGGCGTGCTGCGCGAACGGACGATCCTGGCGGACCTCCGCGACAGCGCCGATGCGGTGATCGACACCACCAACATGACCCCGCATGACCTGAAAGCGGAATTGAAGGCGCGCTTTACCCTGACCCGTTCGGCCGGGCTGGCGGTTTCGATCCAGTCATTCTCCTATAAGCGCGGTGCGCCGCACGAGGCGGATATGGTGTTGGACTGCCGGTTTCTGCAGAACCCCTATTGGCAGGAAGCGCTGCGCCCTCTTGACGGACGCGATGCCGAGATACAGGCTTTCGTCGGTGGGGATCCGCTGTTCAACGGGTTTTTCGACCGTATCGCAGATCTGATGCTGTTGCTGCTGCCGGCCTATAAGCGCGAGGGAAAAGCCTATTTCTCACTGGCGCTGGGATGCTCGGGCGGGCGCCACAGATCGGTCGCTGTCGCTGAAAAGCTGGCAGGGCATTTGGAGAAACAGGGCTGGCCGGTCTCGGTCCGCCATAGGGAACTTGACCGATGACGGTGAGGACGATGGTGACGGGCCGAGGTGAGGATGCGTGCAGGTTCGATGCCGAGGGGCGTCGATGATCGGACTTGTCATCGTCGCGCATGGCAGTCTGGCCGAGGCGTTGCTGGCCGCCACCGAACATGTCGTCGGACCGCAGCAAAACGCCCGTGCCATCGCGATCCAGCCAAATGACGATCTGCATGCCAAACAGGCCGAGATCGACCAGGCGGTCGTGATGGTGGATGCGGGTCAGGGCGTCGTCTTGATCACCGATATGTTCGGCGGCACCCCTTCAAACCTCGCGCTCAGCGCGCTGGGGACCAAGAATGTCGAGGTGCTCTACGGCGCCAATCTGCCGATGCTGGTCAAGCTGGCGAAATGCCGGGAGCGGCCGCTGCAGGAAGCGGTCGGCCAGGCGCTGGAGGCCGGACAGAAATACATCAACTCCGCCGCTTCGATTCTGAATGCCGGCTAAGTCCGCGACGATGCCGACGCAGACCCTTGAAATCGTCAACCGCAAAGGCCTGCACGCCCGAGCCTCGGCCAAGTTCGTCGAGACGGTCGAGGCATTCGATGCGAGCGCCCGGGTCAGCCGCGACGGTCAGACCGTCGGCGGAGACAGCATCATGGGCCTGCTGATGCTGGCAGCCCATCGCGGCTCCCATATCGAGGTCTCGGTCGAGGGCGCCGAGGCCGATCAGTTGCTCTCGGCCCTCTCAGAACTGGTCTCGACCGGCTTTGGCGAGAGCGACTGAACCGCCCCTAGCGGGTTGTTTCGAATTTCCAGCATGTTTACGTTGGCGCGCTAATTGCCAAGGGGAAACCCGCTTGAGGCGAGCTGTCGCAGCAAGACATCGGGTCCGCTGCATTGGCAGGGGTGGAACGGGGGACAGGCTCGGGCGGTATGAAAGACGAGGCGCCGCATTATCTCGAGCAGGAACTGAACGAGCTCCTGAGAACCGACTCGGGCGTCATGGAATTCCTGTGCCTCTCGGTCTGTGACGGTCTTTGGTACTGGGACCTGGAAAACCCCGAGCATGAATGGATGAGCGAGAGCTTCTGGCAGCTCTTCGGCGTCGATCCCGCGCTCAAATCTCATAAGGCACATGAGTGGCAGGATATTATCGATGCCGGCGATCTCGCGCTCGCGCTGGAGAATTTCAAGCGCCACTGCGCCGATCCATCCCAACCCTATGACCAGGTGGTGCGGTACCGCCATGCCGATGGCTCGACCATCTGGGTGCGCTGCAGGGGCTTGGCGATCCGCGACAAGAGCGGACGCCCGATTCGGATGCTGGGCGCCCATACCGATCTGACCCGGCAGATCCTGGCGACCGAACGGATGAAGGCCGAGGCGGACGCGGCCCGCCATGCAACGCGAGAGTTGCGCGCGCTGACCTATGCATTCTCGCATGACATGAAGACGCCTGCCAACTCGCTGAAGCTGCTTCTGAGCGAGATCGAGATCGAGGCCGGCGCCGACCCGTCCCCCGACATGCGGGAGCTCCTGCGCCTCAGCCAAGGCTGCGTCGACAATATGGCGGAGCTGTCGGACAGCCTGCTGGAATATTCGGCGCTGCTGGGCGACCCCTCGGGCCAGCAGACCGTGGCGACCGAGGCGCTGCTGCGCGACGTGGTTGCCGGACTGGCCCCGGAGGACCGCGCGGATATCACGGTTGGACACCTGCCCAAACTGATGGGGGAGCGCGATCAATTGCGCCTGATGTTCCGTCATCTGATCGACAATGCGCTGAAATTCCACGACCGGAGGACGCCGCGGCAGGTCTCGATCGTCGAGGGGCCGAGCCGGTCGAGCGACCATGTGCATATCAAGATCTGCGACAACGGGATCGGCATCGCCGAGGCGCATCGCGACCGGGTCTTCGACATGTTCTATCGGCTGCACACACGATCGGACTATCCCGGCAAGGGTCTTGGCCTGGCGATCTGTGCCCGGGTTGCGCGCAATCACAGCGGCAAGATCATAATCGAGTCAGACCCCGGGCGCGGCACCGAAGTCTCGATCTGGCTGCGCGGGGCCGAGGGATGACCGAGAAGCCCATAAAACGGCTTCTGATCCTGGACGACAATCAGATCGAGCAGAAACTCTATCGTATCACCGCCGAGCGTTCGGGCGTGGTCGACGAAATCCTCAGCTTCCAATATGCCGAGGATGTGCTGGACTATCTCTCGGCGGCCGAGGATCTGCCGGTCGATTGCATCCTGCTGGATATCAACATGCCGCGGATGACCGGGCATCAATTCCTCGAAACGGCGCATGAGCGGTTCGGGCCAGGCTTTGCCCGGATCGTCTATGTGATGCTGACCACCTCGGTCGAACCGGATGTGCAGCGCCGGGCCGAGGCCTTCCCCGTGGTCCGGCGCTTCATCCGCAAGCCGCTGCACAAGGACGATCTGAAGGAAATCGCCGCGATCCTGATATCCGAGGCCGGGCCAGCCCTATGAGAGGCCCCCGCGAGATTGACAGCACGCCGGGGGCGGTGTCTGCTTCGCGCCCGGGTGATTGACAGCGGACGGGAGGGCCGGGTCGATGAACGATACGCTCTACGGGACCGACACCGCGCTGGTGATGGTCGATATCCAATCCGACTTTTGCCCCGGTGGTGCTTTGGAGGTGGCAGGCGGCGACGAGATCGTGCCGCTGGTCAATCGCCTGCAAGAGCGGTTTCAGGTGGTCGTCGCCACGCAGGACTGGCACCCGGGCGACCATCTCAGCTTTGCCGATGCGCATCCGGGGGCGGAGCCTTTCTCGATGATCGAGATGCCCTATGGCCCCCAGGTCCTCTGGCCACGCCATTGCGTGCAGGGCACGCTCGGCGCTGCGTTCCACCCGCATCTGGCCACAGATTGCTGCGATCTGGTGGTGCGCAAGGGGTTCCGGCGCGAGATCGACAGCTACTCGGCCTTCTACGAAAACGATCATGTCACGCCGACGGGCCTCGCCGGCTATCTGCGCGAGCGGGGCGTGAGCGAACTGGTCATGGTCGGCCTCGCCACCGATTTCTGCGTACGCTTCTCGGCGGTCGATGCCGCCAAGCTCGGCTTCCGCGTCACGGTCTGGGAGGATGCCTGCCGCGCCATCGATCTCGACGGCTCGCTCCTTCAGGCGATGACCGAGATGGGCCAGAACGGCGTCACGATCGGGGAAAGCTGATGGCCATCGATATCGCCAAACGGGTCTATGACCACACTTGGAAAATCGACCCGATCGTGCGCTCGGTGATCGACACCGATTTCTACAAGCTGCTGATGGCCCAATCGGTGTTTCTGAACCATCGCAATGCCCGCGTCAGCTTCAGCCTGATCAACCGCTCCTCGAATGTGCCCCTGGCCGATCTGATCGACGAGGGGGAGTTGCGCGACCAGCTCGACCATGTCCGCTCGCTCAGCCTAAGCCGGGGCGAGAGCACCTGGCTGCGCGGCAACACGTTCTACGGCAGACGCTATATGTTCACGCCGGAATTCGTGACTTGGCTCGAAGGGTTCCGCTTTCCCCCATATCACCTCGAGCGCAAGGGCGACCAGTACGAGCTGTCCTTCGAAGGGCCCTGGATCGAGAGCATGATGTGGGAGATCCCGGCGCTGGCCATCCTGATGGAGCTGCGCAGCCGCGCCGTCCTCCGCCATATGGGCAAGTTCGAGCTGCAGGTCCTCTATGCCCGCGCCATG
>JBCBIS010000016.1:0-33104 GCA_038524325.1 Pseudomonadota bacterium | reverse complement strand
GTAATTTCTCCTGAGGAGTCACACCTACCGAAATTAGCTATTTTCTTTACACTCTTTGTTATCCCGGCAAATTCGATGATAAAGCTTGTCGGGGAAAAGGTAACAAAATCCATTACTACTACTTGTTTGGCTACAAAATTACCCAGACTTATGTGGAATGAATTTCTATCGCGCTCTTCGACAGTGTAGTCTGTTGTCGAGATATTGTTATCGGTAAAAAACCTTGCAGATGCCAGAAAATTTCCTTCAGCATTAATTGGGGCTACAAAAATCGAGCTGTTGGGTATTGGAGCGCCTGTATTATTTACAATAATGACTCTTGGTGCATTAATAAACGAATAATCCGTACCCGAGTGAATAAAAGTTCGATCATTATCATCACGAACATATGCTACTAAGGTGGCATTTCTTAGAGGAGTGCAGACAAAGATACTCACTTCTTCTTGGCCGAATATCGTCTTTTCGAGAAGTTTTTTTGAGTAGTCCTGGAGAAACGGGCCAATGAGAAAAATAATTACAGCGACCAAGGCAGTCCATTTTAAAATATTTGCCTTAGCCCAAGCTCTAAGTCGCCCCAACATAGAAATCCCCGAAATGCAGCTGAACTCGAGTATGGTACGCCATCCTGACAATTTGCTGCAACAATCATTTATCGGACTCTAGGCGGGCTATGATTTTACAGTCTTACCTAGTCCGTTAAATGCTAGAGGCGCATGACGGCTGAAATCTGAGAATTTCACTCAGATGTCAGCTTCGTCCCGCACACATGGCGTCAGCGGCGGATTTCGCCCCCTCCCGCAAACGACCTCTTGCCGCTTGAAGGCCGACACGTTGCGGTCGATCTCTGAGCACTCGGGCGGTCCGCGCGAGGCCGGGCGATGCAACCGGGGCTCGGCAGGGATCAGGGGGGGCGGACTGCGGCGGATGGGCGCCTCTCCCACCCGCCGCGGGCCGGAGATGGGGGTTCCTCCTGCCCAATGTCACCCTGCCTCCGGTCCTCGCAGTCCCTTTGGCGCAGGCGACCTGTGCGGTGCTGACCGGTTGACCCAGGTGGGGGTTTCCAGGCTGGCCGGTCAGCGCCGCCTCTGCCGCTCACTATATCTTCGGCGGGGAGGTGCCACAACCCGCGTCTTCTAATTTATTGTTTATTTTCAGTTGTTTAACATGTGATAATCGTCACAACCCACAAAATCTTAATCCGCGCCAGACGCTTGCTGACTTGTGCGTTTTCTCACAATCCACAAAAAATTCCGCCGGGTCTGGTCAAACAGGGCGCCCGCGCGCCGGACACCGCCTCAACGCCCTTTCCGTGCTGCGCCGCAGGACCCCGCAGACGCCGTTATGAGGCCGGATTGATGCCGGATTGATTCTGGCGCGCCGCTCCGCTAAGCGGTCGCCAAAGATCGCTTTCCCTTGTCAGAGCAGGAGACCTCCCATGGCTGTCAAAGTCGCAATCAACGGGTTCGGACGCATCGGGCGCAACGTGCTGCGCGCCATTGTCGAGAGCGGGCGCACCGATATCGAGGTGGTTGCGATCAACGATCTGGGCCCGGTCGAGACCAATGCCCACCTGATGCGCTACGACTCGGTGCATGGCCGCTTTCCGGGCGAGGTGAAAGTGGATGGCGACACGATCGATGTCGGCACCGGACCGATCCGGGTCACCGCCGAGCGCGATCCGGCGGCACTGCCCTGGGGCGATGTCGACATCGCCATGGAATGCACTGGCATCTTCGCCAGCAAGGAGAAGGCGAGCGCGCATCTCCAGAACGGCTCGAAGAAGGTTCTGGTCTCGGCCCCCGCCGGAGGGGCTGACAAAACCATCGTCTATGGCGTCAATCACGGCGCCCTGACGGCCGAGGACAAGGTGGTCTCGAACGCCTCCTGCACCACCAACTGCCTCTCGCCCGTCGCCCATGTGCTGCACGAGAAAATCGGCATCGAGCGCGGGGTGATGACCACCATCCACTCCTATACCGGCGACCAGCCGACCCTGGACACGATGCACAAGGATCTCTATCGCGGCCGCGCCGCCGCCATGAGCATGATCCCGACCTCGACCGGTGCGGCCAAGGCCGTGGGGCTGGTGTTGCCCGAGTTGAACGGCAAGCTCGACGGGTTCGCCATCCGGGTCCCCACCCCGAATGTCTCGGTCGTCGATCTGAAATTCGTCGCCAAACGCGACACCTCGGTCGACGAAATCAATGGCGCCATCCGCGAGGCCGCCGATGGCAACGGGCCTCTGAAAGGCGTGCTGGGCTACACGGATGACAAACTGGTCTCGATGGATTTCAACCACGACCCGCATTCCAGCGTGTTCCACTGCGACCAGACCAAGGTGATCGAGGGCACGCTCTGCTCGATCCTCACCTGGTACGACAACGAATGGGGCTTCTCGAACCGGATGTCGGACACGGCGGTGGAGATGGCGAAGACCCTCTAACCCCGCTCAACCCGTCGAGCGACGCGCCAGACATGTCTCAAGCCGCCCGACCAGGGCGGCTTTCCTTTTCGCTGCAGGAGCCAGCTCACTCCGCCCAATCCGGCGGGCGTTTTTCCAGGAAGGCGGCGACCCCCTCCACCGTGTCGCTGTGGACCATGTTCTCGGTGATCACCCGGCCGGTATGGGCGTAGGCGGCATCCAGCGGCATCTCCAACTGCTCATAGAAGGCGCGTTTGCCGATCTTAACGGCATAGCCGAGCTTACCCGCCACTTGCGCGGCCAGGGCGCGGGTCTCTTCCGCCAAGGCATCCTCCAGCACCACGCGGTTCACCAGACCGATCTCGGCAGCCCGGGCGGCGCCGATCAGGTCGCCCGTGGTCAGCATCTCGAACGCATGTTTGGGGGCCACATTGCGGCTCAGCGCCACCATGGGCGTCGAGCAGAACAGGCCGATATTCACCCCGTTCACCCCGAACCGCGCGGTCTCGGCCGCCACCGCCATGTCGCATGTGGCGACCAACTGGCAACCGGCCGCGGTCGCGATCCCATGCACCTCGGCGATCACCGGCTGGGGCAGCGCGCGGATCGAGGTCATCATCCGGGCGCATTGCGCGAACAGCCGGGCAAAGGCCTCGCGCCCGCCATCGGGGGATTGCCGCCAGGCGGTCATCTGTTTGAGGTCATGCCCTGCGCAGAACGCCCGGCCCGCGCCGCGGAGCACCACGGCCTTGACCCCTTCATCCACCGCCAAGGCATCGAACGCCGCCTGCAGGGCGCTCAGCATCTCCTCACTCAGCGCGTTCAGCGCCTCGGGCCGGTTCAGGGTGAGGGTGGCGATCTTGGCGGCATCCTCGCGCAGCAGGATCTCGGTCATGCAGTGGCTCCCACATCTTGGGCGATCAGGTCTTTGTAGAGGCTGCGGATCCGCCGCGTCACCGGGCCCATCCCGTCCGAGATCCGCCGCCCGTCGATCTCGACCACCGGGGTCTGCGCGCCGAAGGTCCCGGTGACGAAGGCCTCCTCGGCACCGTAACATTCCAGCAGTGAGAAATTCTTCTCGAAGATCGGGATCCCATGCGCCCGGCACAAGGCGATCACATGCCCCCGCGTGATCCCGTTCATGCAGTAATCGCCGGTCGAGGTCCAGACCGCGCCGCCACGCACGATGAAGAAGTTGCAGGCATTGGTGGTGTTCACCCAGCCATGCGGGTCGAGCATCAGCGCCTCGTCCGCGCCCGCCTTCAGCGCATGGATCAGCGGAATGATGCAGTTCAGCTTGCTATGCGAGTTCAGCTTCGGGTCCTGGGTCAGCGGCAGGCCGCGATGCTGCGGCACGGTCATCAGGCGCAACCCGCCGCCCGTCGTCGGGACGGAGTGTTCCGCGATGATGACCAAGGTCGATCCGAACACGCTGAGCCTTGGGTCCTGGAAGGGTTTCTTCTTGCGCCCGCGGGTGACCATCAGGCGGATATGGGCGTTCTCGGTGATTCCGTTGGCGGCCAGCGTGGCGTAGAGCGCCTCGGTCAGCGCAGCACGCTCCATGCCGATGTCGAGATCGATCGCGAAGGCGGCCTCGTAGAGCCGGTCGAGATGGGCCTCCAAAAAGGCAGGCCGGGCATTGTGGACCCGCAGCCCCTCCCAGACACCATCGCCCAGCATGAAGCCGGAATCATAGACCGAGACGACCGCTTCGGCCTTGGGCACCAGGGCGCCGTCGACCCAGATCAGCAGCTCCTCGTTGCGGGCATCCGCCTCGGCATCATGGGCAGATCGGTGGGATATGTCGGGCATGGCGTCTCCTCCCCGCGCGGATCATGGCCGATCCGAAGGGGCGAACGCAATCGTGAGCACGGCACGATTGCAGCCCGCGCGGCGACGCGTATCTATCAGCGGGCAACTCAAGGAGGTCCCATGCTGCGCCGTACCGTTCTGTTCGCGATCGCGAGCCTGCTGCTGAGCCCCCCGCCGGCATCGGCCGATCTGTCCCGCCTGTTCGCCCCGAAGGCGAGCCTGAAGGAGGAGGTCTGGCTGGAGCACAGCGCGGGCAGCGCCGTGACCGTGGATCACAGCGCCTGGGATGGCTGGCTGGGGCGCTATGTGGCCACCGATGGAGACGGGGTGGCCCGGGTCGCCTATGGCGCGGTGACGGCGGCGGACCGGCAGGTGCTGGAGGGCTATCTGGCCGCGCTGCAGGCGGTCGACCCCGCCGGGCTGAATCGCGACGAGCAATTGGCCTATTGGATCAACATGTACAACGCCGTGACGGTGGATCTGATCCTCGATCACTATCCGGTCGGATCGATCCGGGATATCGGGTCGGGCCTGCTCGACACCGGTCCCTGGGACCGCGAGCTGGTGCGTGTGAAGGGGCGCGCGCTGAGCCTGAACGATATCGAACACGGGATCATCCGCCCGGTCTTCAACGAGCCACGGATCCATTACGCGGTGAACTGCGCGGCGATCAGCTGCCCCAACCTGGCGGGCAAGGCCTGGACGGGGGCCGGTCTGGAGGCCGATCTGGCGGCGGCCGAGCGCTCCTATGTGAACGATCCGCGCGGGGTGCGGGTGGAAGGGGGCTCGGTGGTTCTGTCAAGCATCTATAACTGGTTCCGCGAGGATTTCGGGGCAAGCGAGGCGGCGGTGCTCGCCCGGTTGGCGGGCGTGGCCGAGGGCGCGCTGGCCGAGACCCTGGCAGGCAAGGGCGCGGTCGACTCCTACGCCTATGACTGGGCGCTGAACGACCGCTGAGGCGCGGGGCGCGCCCAGGGGTGGCGCGCTCCCATGCAGGCGTCGCTTTCGTGGCGCGGTCAGGCGCACCCACCCACCCGCGCGCCACCCCGCCCCAGCGTCGGGCACGGGAGGCGCCGGTTTCAGATCGCGTCGGACCGGCCGAAGCGGTGCGTCAACAGACGCTCCATCCGTTTCTCCTCGTCGAGCACGATGCCGAGGAAGCGGCTGCGCTCGCCCGGGGTGATGCACGGGTGATCGCGCAAGACCTCGGCGGAGGACCGTATGGCGGTGAGAGCGCTGAGCATCTCCTCGCGCAGCGCATCCTCGGCGACCGGTCGCCGGGGCCGGCGCAGAAGCCAGTCCCAGATCTCGCGCGCCATGGCGGCGATGGCCTGCGAGCGCATGCGCCGTCCCCGGGCGATGTGGCCCGGAAGATCGTCCATGTCGATGCGCGGCGGGGCGGTGATCAGCGCCAGGGCAGAAGCCGGATCTGCGCTGTCTTCAAGTTCTGCGGGATGGGACATTTCAAACCTCCAAAGACCAGAAATCATCCTCCCGCAGGCCGGTTTTTATATGTGCGATCAATGGCGTGGTGTCCTCGACCGCGTGAGAAGATAATAATGCTGCGGCGCAAAAAATTCCAGCGATTTCTCGCTGCATCGCACAATGATCGGCCGGAAGGGGCCGATTTGCCACGCCCTTGGGCGCGGCGGTCCATCACTCCTCGGTGAAGAGGATATTCGCTGGGGTGAGATCCTCGAGATCGACATTCTCGAGCCTGAGCGTCCCGAAGAGGCCGCCGCGGAGCTCGAAATCGAGATCGAACAGCGTGTCGGCACCGTCCTGACGGGCCCGGCTCATGATCTGATCGAAGGAATTGGTGAACGACATCCCCGGCTGGCGCACCTCGAGATACTCGGGATCGAAGATCAGAGTGTCGCGCGACACTTGGAAATCCGTCACCACGTCTTCATGGCGTTGGCGGAGGGGAACACCTTGAAAAAGCTCGGTCTCGGCCCGCTCGACCAGGAACTCGACCCGATCACGGCCCGAGCCGGTGGTAATCGTGTCATCGCCCAAACCGCCATTGAACGCGTCATCCCCGGCATCGCCGAACAGGCGGTCATTGCCGCTCTCGCCGAACAGGGTGTCGGCGTTCGTTCCGCCCTGGAGCAGGTCGTTGCCGCCGCCGCCTAGCAGCACGTCGCGCCCGTCTCCGCCAAAGAGCTGGTCGGCCCCGCGTCCCGGATCGCCGGTCGTGTCATCGACTTCGAAACCGGGATTGTCCCCGAACAGCGTGTCATTGCCGGCGCTGCCGACCAGACGATCCGATCCGACGCCGCCGCTGAGCGCGTCATTTCCGGTGCCGCCGAACAGCGCGTCATTGCCGTTCAGGCCGACCAGGATGTCATCGGCCGAGCCGCCGCTGAGCGTGTCGTTGCCCGAGCCGCCATTGAGCGCATCCTTGCCCAGATCGCCCACCAGATTGTCGTCTCCGGCGCCGCCGAACAGCGAGTCCGCCCCTTCGCGGCCGAGCAGGCGGTCATTGCCGCCCGCGCCCTCGAACGTGTTGATCGAGCGGTTGCCGCGCAGGACGTCGTCTCCATCGGTGCCTGTGAGGTTTTCGACCCCGTCCAGGCTTTGGCGCTCGGCGCCGATGGTGGCGGTGCCGTTGGCGAGATCGACCGTGGCGCTGGAGGCCGCACTCAAGTCGACGAGGTCGCGCCCGCCGCCGCCGGAGAGCCGGTCCGACCCGGCACCCGCGACCAGCGTATCGTCTCCAGTGCCGCCGAACAGGCTGTCCGTGCCAGCGCCGCCATCCAGAAAATCATTGCCGCCGCCGCCGAACAGCCGGTCATCTTCGGTGCCGCCATACAGGCTGTCATCGCCGGTGCCGCCTTCCAGCCGGTCCGCGCCCGCGCCGCCATCCGCCGAGTCGTTGCCCGCGCCGGCATCCAGCCGGTCGGCGCCGGTGCCGCCGCGCAGCGTGTCGTCGCCCTTGCCGGCATAGAGCCGGTCATTGCCATCGCCGCCGCTGAGCAGGTCATCGCCATCGGCATCGCTGAGATGGTCGTTGCCGGTGCCGCCGAACAGATCGTCGGCGCCCGCATTGCCCTCGAGACTGTCATTGCCCGAGGCGCCGATCAGCCGGTCATCGCCGAACCCACCCAGGATACTGTCGGCGTCCAGCCCGCCGTTCAGGACATCATCGCCGCGGCGGCCATTGAGATAGTCAGCGCCCGCCAAACCGCTGAGTGTGTCGTTCATGCCCGCGCCGATGATGCTGTTGCCGACATTCGAGCCGGTGAAGCGATAGGTGGCGTTGTCGCGCTGGGCGGTGATGTCCTCGATATTCGTGCCCTGGAGGCTGAAACTCAGCCCGCGGTTCAGGGTGACGGGGGTGGGAGAGATGTCGCCCACCAGGATCGTGATCGTATCGGCATTGACCAGGACGACCCGGTCTCGTCCTTCGCCCGGGGCCTCCACCGCGATATCGGTGCGGGTGCCGGGCTCCGGCTCGGCAGGGAAACAAACCAGATCCGTCCCGGTGTTCACGCAAAAGCCCTGGGTGCCGAAATTGAAGAAATCGAGATGCAGGAAATAGGTGTCGTCCCCCTGGCCGCCCGCGAACACCTCCAGGCTGGTCGCGCTGCCGTTGAAGGTATCGTTGCCATCCGTGCCGTTGATCGCCGTCATTTTTCAAAAATCCGCAACAGTCTGAAACTGAATAAAATTTTACCCCCGAATCAGACGCCTCTCAATAGGAGCGCGGCAGGCCCAGCACATGTTCCGCCAGGTAGGAGAGGATCATGTTGGTGGAAATCGGCGCGACCTGATAGAGCCGCGCCTCGCGGAATTTGCGCTCCACATCGTATTCGGCGGCAAAGCCAAAGCCGCCATGGGTCTGCAGACAGGCCTCGGCGGCGGCCCAGCTGGCATCGGCGGACAGCAGCTTGGCCAGATTGGCCTCCTCGCCCGGATTGGCGCCGCCGTCATAGAGCATCAGCGCCTCGCGCAGCATCAATTCGGCAGCGCGCATCTGGGCATAGGCGCGGGCGATGGGGAATTGCACGCCCTGGTTCTGGCCGATGGGGCGGGCGAAGACCTCGCGGTCCGAGGCATAGGCGCTGGCCGTGGCGATGAACCATTTCGCGTCGCCGATGCATTCGGCGGCGATCAGCATCCGCTCGGCATTCATGCCCGAGAGGATATAGCGGAACCCCCTGCCCTCTTCCCCCACCAGAGCATCGGCCGGGATCGCCATGTCGTCGAAGAACAGCTCGGTGGTGGCATGGTTCATCATGGTGCGGATCGGGCGGATCGTCAGCCCCTCGACCGCGCGCATATCGACCAGGAAGACCGACAGCCCATCCGTGCGCTTGGCCACCTGATCGCGCGGCTTGGTGCGGGCCAGCAGCAGCAGGAGGTCGGAATGTTCTGCTCGGCTGGTCCAGATCTTCTGGCCGTTGACGATGTAGCGATCACCCTCGCGCCGCGCCGTGGTGCGCAGCGCGGTGGTGTCGGTGCCCGAAGTCGGCTCGGTCACGCCAAAGGCCTGGAGGCGCAGCGACCCCGCCGCGATCTCGGGCAGATAGCGGGCCTTTTGCGCCTCGCTGCCGTGCCGCAACACCGTGCCCATCGTATACATCTGCGCATGGCAGGCGGCCGCGTTGCAGCCGGCGCGGTGGATCTCCTCGAGGATCGCCGCCCCGGCCGACAGCGGCAGGCCCAGCCCGCCATAGGCCTCGGGGATCAGGGCCGAGAGATAGCCGCCCTCGGTCAGCGCCGCGACGAATTCGGTGGGATAGGCCTCCGCCCGGTCCTTCTCGCGCCAGTAGGCGCCGGGAAACCCCTGACAGAGCTTCGCCACCGCCTCGCGGATCTCGATATGCTCCAGATCATAGGGCATCAGCGGATGATAAACGGATTGGCCACCGAACTCTCCTGCGCGATCCAGACCGATTTGACCTGCAGATATTCCTTGATCGCCTGCTGACCAGACTCGCGCCCCAGGCCCGAGCGTTTGTAGCCGCCGAAGGGCGAGGTGTAGCTGACGGCGCGATAAGTGTTGACCCAGACGGTGCCGGCCTTCAGCCGCTCAGCCATGCGCAGCGCGCGGCCGATATCGCGGGTCCAGACGCCCGCGGCCAGGCCATAGACGATGTCATTGCCGATCCGCACCGCCTCCGCCTCGTCCTCGAACGGGATGACCGAGAGGACCGGGCCGAACACCTCCTCCTGCGCGATGCGCATATCGTTGGTGACACCGGTGAAGATGGTGGGTTGCACGAACTGCCCGCCGGGGCCGGGATGGGGGCCGCCGCCCAGGACACACTCCGCCCCCTCGGCCTTGGCGACGCCGATATAATCGAGGATCTTGGCGTATTGCGGCGGTGTGGTGACCGGGCCGACATGGGTCTCCGTCGACATCGGGTCGCCGATGGTCGCCGCCTCGGCCACCTCGACCAGCCGCCGGACAAAGCGGTCATGCAGCGATTTCTGCACCAACAGGCGCGAGCCGGCGATGCAGGTCTGCCCGGTGGCGGCGAAGATGCCCGAGATCGCCCCCATCACCGCCGCCTCGAAATCCGCATCCTCGAAGACGATGTTGGGCGATTTGCCGCCCAGCTCCAGCGTGACCGGCATGATCTTGCGCGCCGCCGAGGCCGAGATCTTCTCGCCCGCCGCCGCCGAGCCGGTGAAGGCGATCTTCGCCACATCCGGATGGTCGACCAGCGCCTGCCCGGCCTCGGGCCCATAGCCGGTCAGACAGTTGACGACCCCGGGGGGAATGCCCGCCTCGCCGATCAGCGCCATGAATTCCAGGGTCGAGGCCGAGGTGAATTCCGACGGTTTCACCACCGCCGTGTTCCCCGCCGCCAGCGCCGGGGCCAGCTTCCAGGCCAGCAGCAGCAGCGGCGAGTTCCAGGCGGTGATCATCCCCACCACGCCCAGCGGCTCGTAGCGGGTGAAGTTGAAGACACCGGGCTTGTCCGAGGGCAGCACCGCGCCCTCGACCTTATCCGCCAGCCCGCCGAAATAGCGGTACCATTCCGCCAGATAGCGGGTCTGCGCCCCCATCTCGGCAATCAGCTTGCCATTGTCGCGGGTCTCGATCTCGCCCAGCCGGGGCGCCTCGCGCTCGATGATCTTGGCCAGGTGGACCAGAAGCTTGCCGCGCGCGGTGGGTGTCAGATCGCCCCAGTCCCCCTCGAACGCCGCCTTGGCCGCCGCCACCGCCCGGTCGGCATCGGCCGCATCGCCGCGCGGGATCCGGGCCCAGGCAGCACCGGTATAGGGATTGGTGCTCTCGAACCAGGTCCCCGCTGCGGGGTCCACCCCCTGCCCGCCGATATGGAGCTGATAGGTCTGCATGATCCGGCCTCCCCCGTTTTCTCCATCAAGCCCCGAGGATGGATCAGCGTCAACCGGGCTGGCGGTGCGCCCCGGCCTGATCAAGAGCAAACACGGATCTGCCTGAACCAGTCAGATCCCAGGATTTTGCTCAAAGCTCTGAGTCTCGACCAAAATTCTTTTTCAACCTGATTCAGGTTGAAACGATTTTGGTCTAGCGTCGCGGCAGACCCACCCTGCCGAGGCTGCCATGACCGATCTCACCACCCTCCTGCTCTCCGACCCAGCACCGTTCGTCCGGCAGATCACGCTGAACCGGCCCGAGGTGTCGAACGCCTTCAACACACGGATGGCGGAGGACTTGGTGACGGTTTTCGAGGCGCTGGCGATGGATCCCGGCGAGACCAGGGTCGTCGTCCTGACCGGCGCGGGCGCCCGCGCCTTCTGCGCCGGGGGCGATCTGAAGGAGCGTGACGGGATGACCGACCGGGCCTGGCAGGCGCAGCATCTGGTCTATGAACGGATGGCCCGGGCGGTGATCCATTGCCCGCTGCCGGTGATCGCCGCGGTGAACGGCGCGGCCTATGGCGGGGGGTGCGAGCTGGCGCTGGGATGCGATTTCATCTACGCCGCCGAGGGCGCGAAATTCGCCCAGACCGAGGTGCGCATCGGCATCATCCCCGGCGCCGGCGGCACCCAGACCCTGCCGCGCGCCGTGGGCGAGCGCCGGGCGAAGGAGCTGATCCTCTCGGCCCGCCCCTTCACCGCCGAGGAAGGGCAGAGCTGGGGTCTGGTCAATGCCGTCTATCCGCAGGAGGCGCTGTTGCCCGCAGCGCTCGAGACCGCCAGCCGCATCGCCGCCCAGGCGCCGATCGCGGTGCGCCAGGCGAAACAGGCGATCACCCGCGGGCTGGGCATGGGCCTGTCGGACGGGCTCGCCTTCGAGATCGAGGCCTATAACCGCACCATCCCCAGCGAGGACCGCCGCGAGGGGGTGCGCGCCTTCAACGAACGCCGCGATCCCGCCTTCAAAGGCCGCTGAGCCCAGCCCATGACCAACGGGAACGATATCGACAGCCGCCGATGCCTCCCCTTCAGCCCGGAGTGCACACGCCAAAACCCCCGTATCCCTCCATCGCACCATCAGCCGATCCGGAGCAGCCGCAGCCCGGCAGCCGAAGAGAGAGCCGCGCGCCGATCCGAACCGCAACGGCGCCGCCCGAATGCACCGGCGTAGAGACTTGCGGGGTCGCCCAACAAAGAACATCTCCAATCAGCACGGCGCGAAGATACGCCATGACGACAGTCTGAAGCTGCCCCTCGGGGTTGGCCGTCACCGCTTTCCCTTGAAGAGAATCGGAAGCGGCGCGATCTTGTCCAGATGGTTCGTTTTCTGATTTTGATTGCAGCCCTCGCTGGCTGCGCATACACGCCCGCGCCAGAGAAAACCCAACCCGGCTCCAGCGTCGGCGGGACTGGCGGCATCCAGTACACCCTGACCTCGCTAGGAGCGTCCAAGAACATGCTCACGGTGACGGCGGCCCCTGGGCTGCTGGAAACCGATGGCTCGATTGCGCAAAGGATCATCATCTTCGCCAACCAGTTCTCCGCAGAGCACTGCGGTGGCGCATACCAGTTCGTGAGCGATCCCAATTTCTATCAGCCGCCGGCAGCAGGTTTCATGCGCCGCGTACGCTCGTTCGTCTTTGAATGAGGCTGAGATAGACATTGAACCAAGATCCCTTTTTTATCTCCAAGCAAACGCTCAGTTGGGGCCGCGAAAACCTCGAAGAGTTCGAGCAAATTGTTGGTGCCTACTTCCGTTCGAACCCCTACGCCAAAATCAAAGAGATTGATTCGAAAACTGGCGAAGAGGTCGTCAAGTACATCCCAAGGACCCAATTCCCCTTGGGCCGGGCGTCCAGAAAGGCGACGGAGGCCATCCAGCACATCAAGAACGCCTTCGACCAAATGACCTTTGCGGCCTGCATGTCCGTCAACCCCAAGCTGGAAAACGAGACCATCTACTTCCCGTGGACAGATACTCCAGCCGGATTCAAGGCGCGTTTCGACGGAAGCAGACTAAAGCTTTCTGAAGAACTCCGGCCTGTTTTCGAAAGCCTCAAACCATACGCCAGAGGTGATGGGTGTACGCCCGACGATAACATTGCGCGCAAACTTGCTCAGATATCCAACCAGAAGCACACAGTCGGCATCACCCTCTCGCCGCAGATTTCGGGGGTCATGGTCAACCTGTCCGCAACAAACGTTAAGGGGCCAGTCTCCGTCCCGCAGCCTCGCTGGAACCCTGTGAAAAATGAAATAGAGGTTAGACGGGGCGCACCGCAGGCGAATTTTGATGAGAATTACGAGTTTTACGTCGATGTCGTGTTTGATAAATCAACCACGCTTCAAGGCACGCCCGTCAGGAAGGGAATCAGCATTTTCCTGGCAAAGGCTGAGAAAGCGCTCGAGACCCTCCGAGACGCAACAAAGGGCTGATCAAGGCACCGCCATTCCCCGCATTTCCGCCGTCTGCACCGGCCGTCTGCAACGGGGCAGGCCGCGGGTTTCACACTGGGTTGCGTTGTTTGTTCGACGCTCGCGGGGGTGGCGTTGACCTTTTAGGCTTGTGCCGCTGCCAATGAGCGGAGAGCGCGGGATGGCAAAGAGTCTGGGCTGGTTCACTTGATAAATCACCGAAAGCTCCTCCAGCAGGGAGGCGCCCTTCGGGTCGTTTGAGGGCCCTGGCAGGGTGCGGTCGGGGGTCGTCGCTGGGTGGCCGCATCCCGCTCCGGACCTTCGGGCCTGCCCGGCAGGGCCGCCGGGCGCGGGCCAGCGGGTCAGACGCCGAGACATTGCTCCAACACCTCGGGGCGCGCGTGCAGGTCTTCGCGGCTCAGGGTGGCGGCGGGGCGGCCGTTTTCCAGCACGAGGGCGCTGTCGGCCAGGTCGCGCACGGCATCGATGCGTTGCTCGACCAGGATCACCGCCACGCCCTCCCCCTTCATCCGCAGCGAGACGGCGCGGATCTGGGCGGTCATCGAGGGTTGCAGCCCCTCGGTCGGCTCGTCCAGCAACAGGACCCGAGGGCGCAGGCAGAGCGCGCGGGCGGTGGCCAGCATCTGCTGCTCGCCGCCCGACAGCGTGTCGGCACGTTGCGCCAGCCGCGGCGCCAGGGGTGGGAACAAGGCCAGCATCTCGCGGCGCAGCGCCTCGGGCTGGGGCTGGTGCATCAGGGCGACGGCGAGGTTCTCGGCCACGCTCAGCGCGCCGAACAACCGCCGGCCCTGAGGCACATAGCCGAGGCCGCGGCCGGGGATCCGATGCGGCGGCAGGGCCGAGATCGTCTCGCCCGCCAGCCGCACCTCGCCCGCCGAGGGCCGCACCAGCCCCATGATCGCCTTGAGCAGCGTCGTCTTGCCCGCCCCGTTGCGGCCGAGGACGCAGGTGATCTCACCCGCCCGTGCGGTCAGGGCGACATCGCGCAGAATGGTGGCGGCGCCATAGCCGGCGTGGAGCCCGTCGACCTCCAGCATCACACCTCTCCCTTACAGCCGGCCTGCACCGCCCGGTTGGCGCGGTTCTCGGAGAGCACGTCGTCTGCCCGGGCCGGCACGGCAATTCCGACCGGGATCGCCCCGGCGCCGGACCCGGCGTGGAGACCTGTGACCGCCCGCATCACGCCTCCCCGACAGCGGGCCGTCACCGCCCGGATCTCGGAGGGCGCATCGTCCGCCCGCGCGGTCATGGCACGACCCAACGGGATCGTCGCGGCGCCGGACCCCGCATAGCGATCTGTGACCTCCTGCATCACGCCTCTCCCCTACAGCCAGCCGTCACCGCCCGGTTGGCGTGGATCTCGGAGAGCACTTCGTCCGCCCACGCGGTCATGGCACGACCCGACGGGATCGTCGCGGCGCCGGAACCGGCGTGGTGTCGTGGGACCTGGCGCATCACCCTTCCCCCAGATAGGCGGCCTGCACGGCGCGGTTGGCGCGGATCTCGGCGGGCGGCCCTTCGGCCAGGATCTCGCCCAGATTGAGCACGGTGATCCGGTCGGCCAGTTCCATCACCACGCCCATATTGTGCTCGATCAGCAGGATCGTGGTGTCGGGCAGCCCGCGGATCAGGGTGTTGAACCGGGCGATCTCGGCCTCGGCCAGCCCTTGGGTCGGCTCGTCCAGGATCAACAGGCGCGGGGATTGGGCGAGGCCCATGGCGATCTCCAACAGCCGCTGATGGCCATAGGAGAGGTCGCCCGCCAGATCCTCGGCCCGGTCGGCCAGGCCGACGCGGTCGAGCGTGGCGTCGATCTCGGCAGGGCTGCGGCGGCGCAACGCCAGGGCGACATTCTCGGCCAGGCTGAGGCGGGCGAAGATCGACGTGATCTGGAACGTATAGGCCATCCCGCGCGCAATCCGCGCATGGGCTGGCAGATGAGAGATGTCATCGCCCAGGAACCGAACCGACCCGGCGGAGGCGGCGACCCGCCCCGAAATCAGCCCCACCAGTGTGGATTTCCCCGCACCATTGGGCCCGATCAGAGCGCGAATCTCGCCCTCGGGGATCGACAGCGCCACATCGCTCACGGCGGTGACGCCGCCATAATGCCGGGTCAGGCCCGCGGTCTCGAGGATCATGGGCGCCACCGCGGTGCCGCGGCTGCCGAGAGGCTCCGCGACCCTTCCCCCGGGGCGGTGATCGCAGCATCTGGATGCTGGGCGCCTGCAATATCCGGGGTCGCGGCCACCACAGAGCCGCCTGCCGCGCCACCCGTGCATTGCAGCCCGGCACGGCGGTCTTGTCCGCGGTGAGGACGCCACGTCGGCGCGACCGGTTCCGGGATCCTCCGAGCCACTGCACACCCAGCGGCACCGCCGCGCTGACGTAACGGGCGCGTCGGCCCCACGTTGGTGGCAAGGACATCCCAGCCCGCCGCCCGCCGCACCGCCAGAGGACGGCCAGACAACAGTGCCCAGCTGTCAGCAACGGCTCGCTTGCAGCACGTCGGTCCCGCGTTCGGGGCGCAGATCTCCCAACCCGCCGCCCCCTGCTCCGTCACAGGACGGCCTGACGACAGGGCCGCACCGTCAGCGATGGCTCCCCGGCGGCGCGCCGGTCTCGCGTTCGGGGCGCGGATGTCACGGCCCGCTGTCCCCTGCACCGTCCCAGGACAGCCGGGCGAAGGTACCCCTCTGTCGGCGATGGTTCCCTTGCAGCGCATCGGTCCCGCGCTTCGGACGCGACGATCCCGACCGGCTGCCCTCTGCACCGCCGAAGGACGGCCAGGCGACGGTGCCGCATTGTCAGCGATGGCTCTCTGGCGGCGGGTCTGGACCACGGGCTCGAGGATCACGGCAGCCATCGCGCGACCCTCCGCCGGAGCTCGCCCATGATCCCCGCCCGGGCAAACAGGACCAGGAGGACCAGGGCCAAGCCCACCACGATCAGATAGGCCGTGGTCACCCCGCTGGACAGATCGATCAGGTAGAACATGAAGAGCGTGCCGACAAACGGCCCCAGCACCGTGCCCGCGCCCCCCAACAGCACCCAGAGCAGCGGCAGGATCGAGTACTGCACCGCCGCGAAACTGGCCCCGACATAGCCGAACAGCAACCCGTAAAGCGCCCCCGCCGCCCCGGCCATGCTGCCGGAGATCACAAAGGCGGCGAATTTGTAGCGCCAGGTGTCATAGCCGAGCATGCGGGTGCGGTCCTCATTCTCGCGGATCGCCACCAGCACATGGCCGAAGGGCGAGGTCACCAGCCAGAGGGTCAGCCCCAGCGCCAGGCTGAAGGCGGCCCATGCGGCGAGGTATCGCGTGCCCTCGGCACTGAGATCGAGGCCCGCGATCTGCCGGGTGGCCTGGGCGATCACGAAGCCCTCGTCGCCGCGGGTGAGATCTCCGAAATAGAGCACGGTCAGATAGCCCGCCTGGGCGAACATCAGCGTGACGATCATCAGTTGCACGCCCGAGGTGCGCAGCGCCAGAACGCCCGCCCCGGCCGAGACCGCCAGCGCCGCCAACAGCCCGGCAAGTAGCGCCCCGGCCCCGCCCCAGCCCCAAAGCTGCGCCGTCAGGCCCATGCCATACATGCCCGCAGCGAAAAACAGCGCGTGGCCGAGCGAGAGCAACCCCGCATAGCCGAACATCACATTGTACCCCATGGCAAAAACGCTCAGCACCATCACCCGGGCCAGGACCCCGTGGTGATAGGGCGGCAACACGAAATGCAGCGCCAGCAACAGCAGCGCCAGCCCGCCATGCACGGCCCAGACCCGGCTCATGGCGCCTCTCCGGTCCGAGCAGGGGCGCAGACCCGGACCTCGCAGCAATGCGATGGCCGCGTCCGCACCACGCGCACCACGCTGCCATGGGCGGAGCCTATCCACCTC
Organism: Pseudomonadota bacterium; assembly: GCA_038524325.1. Lineage (GTDB taxonomy): Bacteria > Pseudomonadota > Alphaproteobacteria > Rhodobacterales > Rhodobacteraceae > Thermohalobaculum. The sequence goes on along the minus strand of JBCBIS010000016.1, from coordinate 16,177 downwards.
ATACCGCACGCCCCAGCAAGCTCCGCAGCCGGGGCGCCAGCGCCATCACTCCTGGCAGGCCGAGCGCATTGGAGCAGCAGCGCCACCACCCGCGGTTCGAGCCTGGCACGAGGCGCCCTCGCCTCGCGCGGGCGGCGCCTGCAAACAGGCCCCGCGGGCGAGGCGCCATCACTCCAGACAGGCCAAGCGCATCGGGGCGGCAGCGCCCTCGCCCGCCGTTTGAGCGTGGCACAGGGCGCTCTGGCACCGCTCCGGTGGCGCCCGCGAACAGGCGATGCAGGCGGGTTGCCCGCCCCTGAACTCCGAAGCGATCGATTAAGTTGGGGCGGCAGCGCTCGCACCGGCTGTGCCAGCCGGCCTTGGGCCTCGCAAGCGAACTGCGTGCCGCCCGTCTCGACAGGCCATGCGGGCGAGGCGCCATCACTCCGGACCGGCCAAGCGCATCGGGGCGGCAGCGCCCCAGCCGGCCATTCGAGTGTGGTAGAAAGCGCTCTTGCCCGGCACGGGCGGCGGCTGCGAACAGGACCTTCGGGCGGTGTGCTGGCCCATGCACTCCGGGCGGGCCGAGTGTGGTTGAGTGGCAGCGCCCGCAGCGGCTGTGCCAGCCGGCCGTGGACCTCAGAGGCGAACTGCGTGCCGCGCGTCCCGGCGGGTGAGGCGCCATCAAGTCGGGCGCTTTGGAGCGGAGGAGTCCTCGACGGCCGTTCGAGCGTGGCACAAGGCGCGCTGGCTCCGCTCGGGCGGCTGCTGCGAGGAGACCGCGCGGGCGGTGCGCTGGCACATGACCTTCGGACGGGTCGAGCGCGTTGGGGCGGCAGCGCCCGCAGCCGCATTGCCAGACAGCAAGAGCCTTTCCAGACCAGACTCATGCGCTGCATCCAAACGGGCCTTTCGGGCGAAGCGCCATCGCGTTCACTTTGGGCATGACGCGTGCGGTGGGACGGCACCGCGTGCGCGGGCTGTGCGGTTCCGCGATGATCTTTCCGGACCCGTTTCATGCCGGGCCTCGGAACAGGGTGGCTGAGCGGGATATCGGCCGCCGTGGCGCCGGTCAGGGCACCGGGGCGGTGGCAGGGCTCTGCCGACCATCGAGGCGCCTGCCCGCCAGGCCCCCGCACCCGGCTCATGCGGCGCGTCCGAACAGGCCCTGGGGGCGGAACACCAGGACCATGGCGACCAGAAGCGTCGAGAGGATCTTGGCCAGCGTCGGCGAGAAGAAGACCGAGACCACCCCGTCGGTCAGCCCGATCAGCACCGCGGCCACCAGGGTGCCGCGCAGGCTGCCCAACCCTCCGATGATCACGACGATGAAGGCGAGCAGCAGCGGCTCGGCCCCCATCAAGTAATGCGCCTGCTGGATCGGCACGATCAGAACGGCGGCCAGCGCGGCCAAGGCGGCGCCGAGGCCGAAGACCCCGGCATAGACCCGCTCGACCGGGATGCCGAAGGCGGTGGCCATCTCGCGGTCCAATTGCGTCGCCCGCATCACCAGCCCGGCGCGGGTGCGGCTGAGAAACAGCCACAGCGCGGTCAGGATCGCCACCGCCGCCCCGATCACGAACAGCTTGTAGGTGGTGGTGCCAAACCCCCAGGGGTAGATGACCGCGCCCTCCTCCAGCCAGGGCAGCGCGATGCGGGTGTTGAACGGGGGGGCGACGGGCCGGGCCTCGGGCCCATAGGTCATCAGGACCGTCTGTTGCAGGATATAGAGCAGGCCGATGGTGGCGACGATGGTCGCCTCGGGGTCATACTCGACCCGCTTCAGGATGGTCAGATCCGCCGCCGCCGCCAACGTGCCGACCAGCAGTGGCGCGATCACCAGCGCGGCGACAAAGCCCAGCACCGGCGCCCCGGCCAGTTGGGTCGAGACCGCCCAGGCCAGCACCGCGCCCAGCATGTAAAACTCGCCATGGGCTACGTTCACGACCCGCATGACGCCAAAGACCAGGCTGAGGCCGACCGCCGTCAGCGCCAGCACAGCGGCCTGCACCGCGCCCTCGATCAGTGCCAGAACAAGATGTGGCCCGAATTCCACTTGCTTCCTCGCGATATCACCCCGGGTGCCCCCGACACCGAGCGCCGCCCAAAGGCCCCTGACAGCGCGCGCGTTAGCTAAAAAACTCGACGTTCACCGGCTGGGAGACAAGGAGAAAATCATTTATAGTGACAACCAACGCGGGTGTTCCATCCGCGCGACCAGGGGACACAACACAAGATCCGCGGCTTCCGGACCCGCGGAGGGGAGCGGCCTGCAGCGATGCAGATGGCATGGACAACGCTACATCTCGTGGCGAGCTTTGCGATTGGTATCGCTCTTGCTCTGGCGATACTGCGTCCGGACTCCATCGCAATCGCCGTGGGGCTCGCCGGGTTGGGTGTCACCGCGCTTGGGATCCGCAAACGGCCGCAGGTGCAGGACCGCCGCTCGGCCATGATCGTCGAGGCGATCCAATCGCTGCCGATGCCCGTGGCGGTCTATGATTCCACCGATCGCCTGGTGACCTTCAACGATCTCTATATGGAGCATCATCCCGAGGCGGCCCGGCGGATCGCGGCGGATGACCCAGAGGCTTATCCGACCTATGAAGAGCTGGTCGCAATGTCGTTTCCGCCGGGGCTCAGCACCTCGCAGCGGATGGCGCGGCTGCAATCCTATGTCGGGCAGCAGCCCCCGGATGACGGTCGCCTGCGCGAGCGGAACTTCCCCCGGTTCGGCTGGCTCAGGATCGGCAAGAAACGCCTGCCGAGCGGCGGCAATGTCCGGGTCGCCATCGATGTGAACGAGTTGAAAGACCGCGAGGCCGAGCTTTTGCAGGCGATCGACCGGGCCGCGGCGGCGGACCGCGCCAAGGTCGAATTCCTCGCCCGGATGAGCCACGAGCTGCGCACGCCCCTGAACGGGATCATCGGCATGGCCAATCTGCTGATCTCGGGCCGGCTGCCCGCGCGCGAAGCGGATAATGCCGAGATGATCCGCCGCTCGGGCCTGCATCTGCTCAGCCTGATCAACGACCTGCTCGACCACGCAAAGTTTCAAGGCGCGGGCTGGGTGGCCGAGTCGGTGCCCTTCGACATCACCGAACTGATCGGCGATGTGCTGACCGAGGCGCGCGCCTCGCAACAGGCGGCGGGCCTGCAGGTCACCGCCGATTACGCGCCGGGGCTAGCGCGGCACCGGGTGGGCGACCCCCGCGCGCTGCGCCAGATCCTCACCAACCTTGTGGGCAACGCCGTGAAGTTTACCGAGCGCGGCTCGGTCACGGTCCGGGTGCGCGAGGACGGCGGCGACCTGGAACTCTGCGTGATCGACACCGGGATTGGCATCCCTGAAGCGGCACGAAAGAAGGTGTTCGAGCCGTTCCGGCAGGCCGACAGCTCGATGACCCGGCGCTATGGCGGCACCGGCCTGGGCCTGACCATCACGGCCGAGATCGTCACCGCCCTGGGGGGCGCGATCTCGATCGACGGCTCGCCCTCCGGCGGGACGATCTTCACCGTCAGCCTGCCGCTGCAAGAGGCGCTGAAAGAGCCGGCCTGACCCAGCGCCTCCCTGAAAAATCAGCGCGTTAGAACGCCATCTTCGTATAATCCACCGCGTCCGGATAGAACGTGTCGGCGATCGAGGTGGTATGGGCATGCACCAGCTTGCCGCCCTCGACCTTCGAGATGTATTGGTGGCCGAAGACCTGGTGGGTCTTGCCGTTGAACACTTTGGCGCCCTGGGGATGTTCGAGGCTTTCGGGGATGATCGACATCGCCTCGGTCGCTTCGATTAGTTTGGCGCGATCGGCGGGGCCGGCATAGCTGGCCGCCTCCATCGCCGCCTTGATGATGTAGAGCGTCTCCCAGCAGCCGAACATATGGGCATAGGTCGAGACATCGGCACCGTCCGAGGTGCTGGCGCCATTGGCATCGACCCCCACGGCGGCGCGATAGGCCTCGTCATGGGCCAGCAGGCCGGGGACATGGTTGCGCGGCATCCCCTCCCAGAAATAGGTGCCCTCCAGGAACTCCAGGCCGGGAGAGGCGATATCCACCGCCTCGAGACTGTCGATGAACCCGAAGATTTCCGGGCGCGAGGGGCCGAAGAACTCGCCCATCTCCTTCACGAAGGTCAGGACACCCGGGCCGACCATGACGTGATAGACCACCTCGGTCTCGCGCGGGATCTGCGGGAAATAGCGGGTGAACGAGGTCTCGGTCGGCGGAATCGCGATCTTGGCGACGACCTCGCCGCCCTGGCGCGCAATCGCCTCGGAAAAGAAATCCCGGTGGTCATGGCCGAAGGCGAAATCGGGGAAGATCATGGTGACCTTCTTGCCCAGATTGTCCGCCACGAACGGGGCCATCGCCTGCACCTGGCTGCGCACATCGGTGATGCCGGGCTGGAGGGTGTAGCGGTTGAGCTTCCCGCTGGCGACATGGTGCCCCTCGGAGACCACGTAATAGGGCAGCTTCAACTCACCCGCCCGGGGGGAGGAACCGATCACCACATGGCTGAACAGCGTCCCGAAGGCCAGGTCGCAGCCATGCAGATTGGCAAATTTCTCCAACACCTCGGCGCCGCGTTTCGGGTCGGTGCCGTCATCCTCGGCGATGATCTGCAGCTCGCGGCTATTGATCCCGCCCGCGGCATTGATCCTGGCGGCGGCGGCCTCGGTCACCCGCCCGTACCAGCGGCCATAGGCCGCACCGATGCCCGTCTGATGCTGCTGAAAGCCGATCTTGATCGGTCCCGAGGATTGCGACTGCGCCAGACGCGCGGTCAGGGGCAGCGCCGCCCCCGCCGCCAGCCCGGTCAGCGCCGCGCGCCGGGAAATGCGATCTGTGAGTTTCGGATTGGCCATGGCCGGACTCCCCTTTCTGGTTGCGCCAAGCTTGGGAGGCAGCGGCCGGTTTGTCCATAATTCAATGCCGAAGGAGGGCCGGTTTCATTCCTTATTAACGCTCTCGGTCAACTCTCTCGTTACCCGGCGCTCAGACGTTCGGGGCAGGATCAACACAAGCGCTCAGAATGGGCGCTTCCTTGTTCTCGCAAGCCGATTGGGGTGATTGAAAACCATGCTCGATGCCGAACCCGACTCTGTCTATGCCAGCATCTTCGGCGCGATCGACGCGGTCGTCTATCGCTGCAAGAACGACCAAGACTATACGATGAGCTATCTTGAGGGTCGGGTTGACCGCATCGCCGGGCGCAATTCGTCCGAGATCGTGAACAACGCCTCCACCAGTTGGGTCGCGATCACCCATCCCGATGACCGCGACCGGGTGACAGAACTGGTCGATGCCGCAATCGCGCGGCGCGAGTCCTGGGATGTCGATTACCGAATCGTACATCCCGATGGCAGCGATGTCTGGGTGCGCGAACGCGGCGCGGCGGTGATGGAGGGCGGCGATGTCGCCTATCTGCAGGGCCTCGTCGTGCTGGCCAATGCCGAGGTCGCCCTGCGCCAGCGGGTCGAGAAAATCGCCAGCGATGCCGACAAGACCAATGGCGAGATCATGTCACTGGCCCAGAACATCATCAACTCGGTGCAGAAACTGGCCATGCTCTCGGTCAATGCCCGGATCGAGGCGGCCCGCAGCGGCGATGCCGGCCGGGGTTTTGCCATCGTGGCCGAGGAGATCAGCGCCCTGGCCGATGAAAACGGCAAATGGGCCAAGATGATTACCGAGAAAATGAACGAAGGCGACCGCGAACGCCACAGTCTCAACTGAGCCAGAGGGCGCCCAGGACGGGCGCCCTCTCGGCCCGTAACCCGTTCCGCGACATACCCGGTCAGACCGCAGGACGTCTCGCGCCCAGACCGTTTCTCCGCGGCCTTTGTCAGGACGGGCGGATCGCGATTGCGCAGCCGGACTCCCGCGACCAGCCGTCCGCATCACAGGCTGAGATCAGAGCCCCGGGGAGCCGCGCGATACAGCTCGGCGGGTCTGGAGCTTGAACACACGCGCCCAGCGGCCTCACGCCCGGGGCGTCGCGAGCAGCCAGAGCCCGAAAAACGTGTAGCCGATCATGAACAGCGACAGCGGCACCTGGCTCAGCACCGCTTGCCGCGGTGTCTGCCACAGGCGCAGCGCGATGGCATGGCCCAGCAGGACCGACCAGACATGGCCGCCCACCACGGCCCCCGCCTGGATCAGCCACAGGATCTCGACCGTATCCAGCCGGTTGAACATCCCCGTCGTCACCTGAAAATCGCCAATGCCGAGCAGGTCCGCCCCCCGCCCCAGCGGGTCGCTCAGCGCCGCCCACAGATACTGGCCCTCGACAATCGCCGCACACAGATAATGCGCGATGTGATAGCCGAGCGCGATCGGCAACAGCGCCAGCGCCAGCCGGCAGAAGGCGGCGCGCAACGTCACCTCGCCCCCGGCCAGCCGCCGCCCCAGCCAGATCACCAGCAGAAAGATCCCAAGCAGCGCCAGATTGGCCAGCACCAACCCGCTGAGCGTCTGGATCACCACCGCCGAGCGGCCCGGAAACTCCAGCGGGTTCACGCCGAGCAGCCCGAGCCAGAGGAAGGTCTCGTTCAACCCGTCGAAACTGCCGCAGCCGAGGATCACCAGCACCATCACCGCGCCCGAAACCGAGGGCACCAGGCCAACCAGCCGCGCCCCCGGCAACCGCCAGATCCCCGGCGCCAGCCGAGCATACCAGCCGAGAAAGACACTCGCGAACTCGCCCCGCGCGAGCCAGGCGGGCCCGAACAGCGCGATGGCAGCGAAGGTGAAGGCGGCATAGACCATCACGAAGGCCGCCAGCCGCCAGGGATCGGTCGGCGCCGGATCGGCCAGCAGAAAGGCGGTGAAGCCCAGAAAGCCCAGCACCGCCGGCCACTGCCCCAACGCCTCGGGCAGGCGCCCCAGCGGCCGCCGCCCCTCGGGCCAGCTCAACAGCGTCCAGGGCATGACCCAGCGCCAGAGATCGCCCAGCCCCGCCTGCAGCACGGGAAAGCCGATCCACCACAGGCTCCACACGGTCAGAGGCAGCAGGTTGCCCAGAGGATTGCGCGGCCCGTAGAGCCCGATGGCCAGCAGCCCCACCAGAACGCAAAGCGCCAGAATCCGCGCCGTCTGCACGCCCCACCCGCCGCGCCGAGCGGGCTCGGCCGGCGGCGCCGGCAGGCCCGGCCGCGCCACCAAGGGCCAGAGCGAGGCGACCACCACCGTCAGCACCACCGCCCCGACACCGGCCGCGGTGTAGATCTCGGTCGGCAGCAACAGGACAAAGGCCTGCTCGGCGCTATGCGCCCGGGCGGCACCGGGCACGAGGGCGATGGCGGTCATCAAAGCGGCAGGTCTGAACATGCGGCGACCCTGCCAGCCCCCTCCCAACCCGTCCATGCGACATCGCTTGCGCCGCTTGAGACGCGCGCCCCAGGCAACGATGCGCGACGGAGCCCCCCGCGCAGAGGTCCCGCCAGCGCAGACCTCTGTTCGCCAGCAGTGTCGACAGCGCCGCCATCATCGCCCGGCCCCCATCCGCGCCGCGCATGCCGCCGTTCTCCGCCGAGCGGCGGTGATCGACCAGACAACCCGCGCGGAGGTCCCGCCAGCACAGACCCCTGTTCGCAAGATGCGTCGACAGAGCCGCCATCATGGCCCGCGCCCCAGCCGCCCCGCGCATGCCGCCGGTTTCCGCCAGACAGCGGCGCGACCGGCACCCGCGCTCCGGGCAGCGTTGATCGGCAGGTCGCTCCGGGGCATAGGTCGAGAGCCTCATGGCAAGGAGGGCGTCGAGCCAGGCGCCACTTCTCCCCCGCCCCTTCCCGACAAACCCCCATCGACACCGAGCACAAGGGCGATCGACCCCCACGCCCAAGCCACATTGACCAGCGGGACGGACGGCGAGGCCCACGGGCCAAGAGCGTTATCTGCAGTAAAGCGTCGGGACAGACGCAACCTCGGGCCCGCCATCCCTGCCGAGCCACCGCGTCGCGCCCCGTGCCGCCCGGCAGCAAGGGCGCGTGAAGCCCGTACCCGGGCTGCGTTGAGCGGCAGAGCGGACGGCAGGGCTCGAGGGCCACCAGCCTCATTGGGTGAGGGGCTGAGATCCGCGCCATCTCTGGCCCGATCCCGTCACCCGTGTCGCCAGCTCTTCGTCGCCGGGCGGAGCGGCGATTGACACCTGGGCCATGGGCTGCGTTGATCGCGCGGGCAGACGATTTGGGGGTCCCGTGGGAGAAGATCGCAAAGCGCAGGTTGTGGGCGTAGATGTCGGTGGCACGTTCACCGATCTGATCCGCTTCGACCCGGCCTCGGGCCGGATCGGCCTGACCAAGGTGCCGAGCACGCCCGAGAACCAGGCCGACGGCGTGATGGCCGCCATCTCCACCGCCGAGGTGGCGTTGGACCGCACCTCTCTGATCGTCCACGGCACCACGGCCACCACCAACGCGGTGCTGGAGCGCAAGCTCTCCCCCACCGGGCTGATCACCACCCTTGGGTTTCGCGATGTGTTGGAGCTTGGCCGCAGAACCCGCCCGCAGCCCTATGGCATGGTGGGAGAATTCACGCCCATCATCCCCCGCGACCTGCGCCTGGAGGTGCCCGAGCGGATGGATGCCGAGGGGCGCGTGCTGACCCCGCTCGATCGCGATGCGGTGGCCGAGGCGGGGCGCGCCCTGCTGGCCGCCGGTTGCGTCTCGGTGGCGGTGCATTTCCTGCACGCCTCGGCCAATCCGGCGCATGAGCTGGCGGCGGGCGAGGTGCTGGCCGGGCTCTGGCCCAACGCCCATATCACGCTCGGCCACCGCCTGCTCTCGGAAGCGCGGGAGTTCGAGCGCGGTGTGACGGCGGCGGTCAATGCTAGCGTCCAGCCGCTGCTGGCGCGCTATGTCGACCGGCTGTCGGGCGCGCTGGCCCAGGGCGGCTATGGCGGAGAGCTGCTGATCATGACCGGCAATGGCGGCATGGTGGCCGCCCCCTATGTGGCGGCGGAGGCGGCGAAGACGGTGATGTCGGGCCCCGCCTCGGGCGTCACAGCGGCGGCCTATACCGGGCGGCAGGCCGGGGTGGCGGACCTGATCACCTATGATATGGGCGGCACCTCGACCGATGTGGCGGTGATCCGCGGCGCGGTGCCCGCCGTCTCGAACGAGATCGAGCTGGAATACGCCATGCCGATCCATGTGCCGATGGTCGATGTGCGCACCCTGGGCGCGGGCGGCGGCTCGGTCGCCCGGGTCGGCGCGACAGGTCTGCTGGAGGTCGGGCCGGAGAGCGCGGGGGCCGATCCGGGCCCGATCTGCTATGGCCGCGGCGGGACGCAGCCCACCATCTCGGACGCCAATCTGATGCTGGGCCGGCTGGATCCCGGCGGCCTGCGCGGCGTGGCCGGCGCACCCCTGCCGGCGGTGGAGGCGCGGATCGGCGCGGTTCTGGCCACCAAGCTGGGCCTGACGCCCATGCAGGCGGCCGAGGCGGTGCTGCGCGTCGCCAATACCAAGATGGCCGGCGCGATCCGCATGGTGCTCGCCTCGCTGGGCGCCGATCCGCGGGATTTCGCGCTGTTCGCCTTTGGCGGCGCCGGGCCCCTGCACGCAGCGGCAATTGCGCGAGAGCTGGGGGTTCCGCGGGTGATGGTCCCCGCTCGCCCAGGCCTGACCAATGCGCTGGGCTGTGTGGTGGCCGATCTGCGCCAGGACTTCGTGCGCACGCTGAACCGTCCGCTGCAAAGCATTGAGATAACAGAGGTACACCAAGGCCTCGCCATGCAGAGAGCGGAGGGCGAGGCCATGCTGTCGCGCCAGAACATCGCCCTGACCGGGACCCGCACGCTGCACGCGCTCGACATGCAATTTGCCGGGCAGACCCATCTGATCCGCGTGGCGCTGGAGACGGCGACGCCGAGCCGCGCTGAGATCCAGACCGCCTTCGAAGCCGCCTATTGGGAGCGGTTCCGGGTCCGGCTCGACCGGATGCCGGCCATGGTGGTGAATCTGGTGACGTCGGTGATCGGCACGCGGGCGGGCGTCGACCTCGCCTGCTTGCTCGACCCGGAGCAGCGCCGCGCGACCCTGGCCGAGGCGCAGACCGGCCAACGCCAGGTGGTGTTCGACGGCACGGCCCACGCCACCCCGCTCTACGCCCGCGAGGCCCTGCCCGCCGCCGCCGAGATCCCGGGCCCCGCGATCGTCGAGCAGATGGACACGACCATCCTGATTCCCCCCGGCGACCGTGCCCGCGGCGATGCGATCGGCAACCTGATCCTGGAGGTGGCGCCATGAGCGACCCCACCCAAGACCTCGCCTGCCTGCTCGACCCGGAGCAGCGCCGCGCGACCCTGGCCGCGGCGCAGACCGGCCAGCACGATGTGGTGTTCGACGGCAAGACCCATGCCACCCCGCTCTACGCCCGCGAGGCCCTGCCCGCCGACGAGATCCAGGGCTCCGCAATCAATCCGAGGGACACCACGCTCCTGATCCCCCCCGGCGACCGCGTCCGCAGCGATGCCATCGGCAACCTGATCCTGGAGGTGGCGCCATGAGCGACCCGGACCCGGCCCTCGACCCGATCACCCTCAGCGTGATCCAAACCGGGCTGCAGCAGATCTGCGACGAGATGGATCTGGTCTTCTCGCGCGCCGCCTTCTCGCCGGTGATCGCCGAGGCGAACGACCGCTCGGACGGGATCTATGCCGCGGAGGATGGGGCGCTGATCGCCCAGGGGCTGGGCGGCCTGCCGGTCTTTGTCGGCACGATGCAGGAGAGCACGCGGATCCTGATCGAGCGCATTGCCAGCGGCGAGACGGCCGCGCCCGCCCCGGGCGACACCTATATCGTCAACGACCCCTATCTGGGCGGCACCCATCTGATGGATGTCCGCTTCGCCCGGCCGTTCTATCGCGGCGACCGGCTGGTGTTCTGGCTCTCGAATACGGGGCATTGGCCGGATACCGGAGGGGCGGTGCCGGGCGGCTTTTCCGCCTCGGCCACCGCGGTCGAGCAGGAGGGCCTGCGCCTGCCCCCAGTGAAGCTGTTCAAACGGGGCGAATTGGATGCGGAGATCTATCAGATCATCTGCGCGAACATCCGCGTCGCCGACCAGCGGATCGGAGACGTCAAGGCCCAGGCGGCGGCCCTGGCCGTGGGTGAGGAGCGGCTGCACGCCCTGCTGGATCGCTATGGCGACGCCACGGTGCTCGCGGCGATTGCCGAGCTGCGCCAGCGTGCGGCCCAGCAGATGCGCGCCCATATCGCCGCGATCCCCGAGGGGCGTTACGAGAGCGTGGCCTGGATCGACAGTGACGGCGTAGTCAACGAACCGCTGGCCATCCGTCTGGCGGTGACGGCGGCCGAGGGGCGGCTCAGCTTTGACTTCACCGGCTCCGCCCCGCCCTGCCTCGGGCCGATGAACTCGGTCTGGGCGACGACGCTCAGCTCGGTCTATCTGGCGATGCGCCACATCTACCCCGATGTGCCGCTCTCGGCCGGTGCGTTCGAACCGTTGGAGGTGATCCGGCCCCAGGGCACCTTCCTCGATGCCCATTACCCCCGCCCCGTCTCGGGCTGTGCCGCCGAGGTCAGCCAGCGCATCGCCGAGGCGATCTTCGCCGCCCTGGTGCAGGCCGTGCCCGAGCGGGTGACCGCGGCCCCCGCCGGCACCTCGGGCAATTTCGCGCTGGGCGGGCATGACCCGGAACGGGGGCGGGATTTCGTGATGTACCAGCTCTCGGGCGGGGGCTATGGCGGCAATGCCGATCATGACGGGCTCAGCAATGGCTGTTCCACCATCGGCATCTCGAAGGCCCCGCCGATCGAGATCATGGAGCAGGCCTTCCCCGTCCTCTACCACCGCTATGCGCTGCGCGAGGGATCGGGCGGCGCGGGGCGGCAGCGCGGCGGCTTCGGGCTCGACTATGAGGTGGAGCTGCGCCGGGGCGAGGCGCGGGCGAGCTTCGTCATGGACCATGGCCGGTTCGGCCCGCAAGGCGTGCTGGGCGGGGCCGATGGGGCCCCCAACGAGGTGACACTCTGGCGAGACGGCGTGGCCCAGGTGCCCGAGCATTTGAGCAAGGCGCAAGACATCCCCCTGACCGCGGGCGACCGGGTGCGGGTGAAAACCCCTGGCGGCGGCGGCTATGGCCCGCCCGACCAGCGGAGCCCCGACGCCATCGCCGAGGACCTCCGCCTCGGCCGCTACAGCGCGGAGGAGAGCGACGCGCAGTTCCCGAAACCCTGACCCCGTGCGGGTCGGGCGCCAGGTCGCATGGGGCGGCACGCACGCCCCTCCCCAGAGGAGACCCGGGCCAAGCCATCCTGGCCGCGCAGGACCACGATACTCCAACGACCCCGAGCCTGTCGCGCGCGGGCCCGGGAGGTGGCGCCCCAGAACCGCGCCGCTCACCGCCCTACGGCAACCAAACCCCTCCCCGCCATGAGCCGAGCACCCAGGCGGCCACGCGCCAGCCCAGAGAGCCGGGCCAGCACATGGCTGGCACCTGCGACTTGCTTCGGTCGCAGCCAGCACCCTCGGCCGACTCTGGTTGCGGACTGGAGGCAGCCAGCACCCTCGACTTGCACCAATCGCGGTCTGGCGGCGGGCGGTGCATCTGGGGTGCCGAACCATGGGCGGCGGGCTGGGGTGGCGCCGGTCCCCATCCCGGTCGATTGAAAACGAGCACGGTCGCCGCGGCAGCCCCCCAAAGACGTCGCCAGAGATCGCGGTTAACAGACATCTCCGTCGATTTTGTCGCCCGCCTTGTCGCGTGAGCTGTCGCGCCGGTCCGCGCCACAGATCGGGCCGCGCGGACGGCTTGCTGCCATCGCCGCCGCGGCCTATACCGCCGCCATGTTCGCGCATCGCCATCTGCTCGGGATCGCCCCGCTCTCGCCCCAGGAGATCACCGGGATTCTGGATCTGGCCGAGGATTATGCAGCCCTCAACCTCCAGGGCGCCAAACATGCCGACCGGCTGACCGGGCGCACGCAGATCAACCTGTTCTTCGAGAGCTCGACCCGCACCATGGCCAGTTTTGAGCTTGCAGGTCAAAGGCTTGGCGCCGACGTGATGAATATGAACGTGCTGGCGAGCTCGATGAACAAGGGCGAGACGCTGATCGACACGGCGGTGACGCTGAACGCCATGCACCCGGATTTGCTGGTGGTGCGGCACGGCTCCTCCGGCGCGGTGGATCTGTTGGCGCAGAAGGTGAATTGCGCCGTGCTGAACGCCGGCGACGGGCGGCACGAGCACCCGACCCAGGCGCTGCTGGATGCCCTGACCATCCGCCGCCGCAAGGGCCGCGTGCAGCGCCTGACGATCGCCATCTGCGGAGATATAGCGAACAGCCGGGTGGCCCGCAGCAACATCTTGTGTCTGAACAAGCTCGAGAACCGGGTGCGGGTGATCGCGCCCCCCACCCTTCTGCCCTCTGGCATCGACCGGTTCGGGGTGGAGGTCTTCACAGATATGGAGGCGGGCCTGGCCGGCTGCGACGTGGTGATGATGCTGCGCGTGCAGAACGAGCGCCTGTCGGGCGCGGCCTTTCCGTCCACCCGCGAATACTATCACCGCTATGGCCTGACCGCCGAGAAACTGGCCCTAGCCGCAGAAGACGCCGTGGTCATGCATCCCGGCCCGATGAACCGGGGCGTTGAGATTGATGCCGAAGTAGCTGATAATGTTGAAAGATCCGCCATTCAAGAGCAGGTCGAGATGGGCGTCGCCGTGCGCATGGCAGTGCTGGATCTGCTGTCGCGCAATCTGGAGGCGGCATGAGCTTGCCAGTCCCAACCGCCGAAGACGCCGCTTTCTGGACCCCGCGCCTCGCAGACGGAGAGGAGCTGATCTGGACCGGTCGGGCCACTCATCAGACTGCGATGCGCGGCAGAGTGCCCTCGTGGCGGTTCAATCGCTGGTTTGGCTATGTTGGCTGGGCGAACTATGCGGCCAATCTTGCGCTGATGGCGGCCTTCCTGGTCATTGCCTTGACCTCTGAGATCGTGGCCTGGGGCGCGTTGACGCTGGCGGCGGGGTTGATCACCGGCGATGTGCTGGGCACGGCCCGGCGCCACCGGATCGAACGGCGCGAGCGCTATGCCCTGACCAATCGGCGCCTCCTGATCGCCAAGCCGATGATCTACTCCGATGGTGTGAGAGAGATTGAGGGCATCGCCCGCGCCGATATCAAGGCGCTGCTGGCCGTCCCGGATGTGCCGCATGTGCATGTCCTGACCGAGGAATTGCCGGCGGACGCGGCGCCGAACCGCTGGTTCTGGCGGGTGCCCGACGTGTCTCCCACCCTGATCATCGGGGCCGCAGGCGCTGCATTGGCGCGACGAATCGGTCGGGAGCTCGCAACATGACGCTGCACCTCCTCAACGCCCGGCTGGTTGATCCGGTGACCGGCTATGACGGGCCGGGGGCGGTGCGTGTGGAGGGGGGGGAGATTGCGGAGTTGGTGCGGGGCGCCTCTCCGTCCGTTCCCGGAATTGACTGCCAGAACAGAGTGTTAGCGCCCGGTCTTGTGGATATCAGGGTCTTTGTGGGCGAGCCCGGCGCGCGGCATCGCGAGAGTTTCCGCACCGCCGGCGCCTCGGCTGCGGCGGGTGGGGTGACGGCCTTCGTGGCGCAGCCCGACACTGCCCCCTGCCTCGACGACCCCGCCCTGGTGCAATTCGCCCTGGCCCGGGCGGCGGAGGCGTCTCCGGTCCATGTGCATGTCATGGGCGCGCTGACCAAGGGGCTGGCGGGGGCCGAGATGGCCGAGCAAGGCTTCCTGCTGGACGCCGGCGCCCTGGCCCTGACCGATGGCGACCATGTGGTTGAAAATGCGAAGCTTTTACGCGCGTGCATGGCCTATGCCACGGGCCTGGACGCGCTGATCTGCCATGCGACGCAGGACCCCTCGCTCAGCCGCGGCACCTGTGCAACCTCGGGCGAGATGGCCTCGCGCCTCGGCCTGCCCGCCGCCCCCGCCATTGCCGAGCGCATGGCGCTGGAGCGGGATCTGGCGCTGGTCGAGGCCACCGGTTGCCGCTATCACGCAGCCCAGATCTCCACCGAGGCTGCCCTGGCGCCGCTGGACCGGGCGCGGCAGGCGCATCTGGACGTCAGCGCGGCCACCTCGATCCACCACCTCACGCTGAACGAATTCGACATCGCGGAGTACCGGACTTTCTTCAAGCTGACCCCGCCGCTGCGCAGCGAGGGCGACCGGCAGGCGATGATCGCGGCGGTGGCTGCGGGGGTGGTGGACATCATCTGCTCCTCGCACAATCCGCAGGACGAGGAGGCGAAGCGGCTGCCCTTCGAGGAGGCTGCCGCGGGGGCCGTGGGGCTCGAGACCTTCCTGCCCGCCTGCCTGCGCCTGGTGCATGAGGGGCAGCTCGATCTGGTCACCCTGTTCCAGCGCGCCAGCCTCGCCCCCGCGCGGCGCCTGGGCCTGCCGGGCGGGCGCCTGACCCCGGGCGCGCCGGCCGATCTGGTGCTGTTCGACCCGGATGCGCCCTTTGTGCTCGACCGCGCAACCCTCTGCTCCAAATCGAAAAACACGCCTTTCGCCTTTCAGAGGATGCAGGGCCGTGTCCTTGGCACCTGGGTCGCAGGCCAGCGCGTGTTCGGGGGCTGAGATGCTGCATGTGATCATGGGGTGGGAGCGGGCGCTGCCCTGGCTGCTGGTCGCACTGGCGACGGGGTACCTGATCGGCACCTTGCCCGTGGGCGTGCTGATCGCACGGATCTTCGGGCTGGGCGATCTGCGCCGCATCGGCTCGGGCAATATCGGCGCGACCAATGTGCTGCGCACCGGCAACCGGCTGGCCGCGCTGCTGACGCTGTGGCTGGATGCGGCCAAGGGGGCGGTGCCGGTGCTGCTGTTTCTCTCCTGGGGCGATCTGGCCGCACAGGCGGCGGGGCTGGGCGCGGTGCTGGGGCATTGCTTTCCGGTCTGGCTGTGGTTTCGCGGCGGCAAGGGGGTGGCGAGCTTTATCGGGGTGATGCTGGCGCTTTATTGGCCCGCGGGGCTGGCGGTGTGCCTGACCTGGCTGATCGCAGCGGGGCTCAGCCGGATTTCCTCGGTGGGGGCGCTGGCGGCCTCGGCCTCGGCGGCGGCCTGGCTGGCCGCCTTTGGCCGGTGGGAGGCGGTGCTGGTGGCCCTGCTGCTCGCGGCGCTGATCTGGCTGCGGCATTGGGGTAATATCGCCCGGCTGCTCGCGGGGACAGAGCCGCG
>JBCBIS010000015.1:0-34457 GCA_038524325.1 Pseudomonadota bacterium | reverse complement strand
CCCGAGCCGATCTCCAAGGCGGTGAATGAGGGCGATTTGGTCGCGACCTCGGTCCTTTCCGGCAACCGGAACTTTGAGGGGCGGGTGAACCCCGATGTCCGCGCGAACTATCTGGCCTCGCCGCCGCTGGTTGTCGCCTATGCCATCGCGGGCGACATGAACATCGACATCACCACGGCGCCGCTGGGACAGGACAAAGACGGGAACGACGTGTTCCTCAAGGATATCTGGCCGACCTCGGCCGAGGTGGCCGATCTGGTTGAGAAAACCGTCACCCGCGCCGCCTTCCAGAAGAAATATGCCGATGTCTTCGCGGGCGACGACAAGTGGCAGGGCATCGCCACGACCGAGAGCCTGACCTATGAGTGGCCCTCGACCTCGACCTATGTGCAGAACCCACCCTATTTCGAAGGGATGGGGCATGAGGTGGGCGAGATCACCAATGTCGAGGGGGCGAAGATCCTGGCTCTCCTGGGCGACTCGGTGACCACCGACCACATCTCGCCCGCAGGCAGCTTCAAGAAGGAGCATCCGGCCGGGGCTTATTTGGAGGAACGCCAGGTCGCGCCCCGCGACTTCAACTCTTACGGTGCGCGGCGCGGTAACCACCAGATCATGATGCGTGGCACCTTCGCCAATATCCGCATCCGCAACGAGATGCTGGAGAATGTCGAGGGCGGCTATACCAAGGGCCCCGATGGCGGTCAGACCTCGATCTACGAGGCGGCGATGGCCTGGAAGGCGGAGGGTACGCCCCTGGTGGTGGTGGCGGGCAGCCAGTACGGCACCGGCTCCAGCCGCGACTGGGCGGCCAAGGGTACGGCGCTGTTGGGCGTGAAGGCGGTGATCGCGGAAAGCTTCGAGCGCATTCACCGCTCGAACCTGGTCGGCATGGGCGTCCTGCCCTTCGAGTTTAAAGGCGACACCCGCAAATCGCTGGCCCTTACCGGCGAAGAAACCATCTCGATCCACGATCTGGACGGCGAGATCACCCCGCGCCAGGACTGCACCGCTACGATCACCTACACGGATGGCACGACCAAGGAGATCACACTGCTCTGCCGCATCGATACCGAGGTCGAGATCGACTATGTCAAGAACGGTGGCGTCCTGCACTATGTGTTGCGGAATCTCGCCGCTGCCTGAGGCGCCATACCCGTCTGAGTGATCCAAAGGGGGCGCGCCGGTGCCCCCTTTTCTCCTTTTGCGCGAAAATCATCAGCGACAGATCCGGCCTGCGCGGCTACACTCCGACGTATTCGGAGACAGCGAATTGAGCGCGCCATGAATTGCCAGATCCTGCGGACCCTTTATCTCAAAGCCAATGGCATCATCCCCTGCGAGGACAATCGCGGGGAGTGGATCGATCTCGGGAAGGTGTCGCTCGACCCCGACTGGTCGATCGAACAGGTCCTGAACAATGAGCATTATGCGCAGATCCGCTCTGCCCTTGCCGCGGGCGAGATGCCCTGGCCCAAGACCTGTGCCGACTGCGCCATGCTGCGCCCGCATCAGCCGGTGAAGGACACGATTGCACAGAAGCGGATCGAGAAGCTGCAGATCGAGACCACCCTGGCCTGCGCGCTGCGCTGCCCTGGATGTTCGTCGCTTGGGCAACTCGCGCTGCGTTCAAAGCCGCATACCCTCCCGCTCGAGATCTACGAGCGGCTTTTGCAGAGCCTGGCCGACGAAGGCTATCGGATCGATTTCATCGAATATTGCGGACAGGGAGAGCCGCTGGCCCATCCCAAATTCGCCGAGTTCGTCAGAATTGGCCGCCGCCTTTTCCCGGAAACCAAGCAGCGATTGGTCACCAACGGCAACTACAGCTATGCGAAGAAGCTCGAAGGCGAGTATATCGACGAAATCTATGTCTCGGCGGACGGGATCACGCAGGAAAACTACGAGAAATACAGGGTCCGCGGGAATATCGAACTGGCGAAACAGTTCATGCGCGATGCCGCCGATCCGGGCGCACAGATGCGCCCTCTGCTGGTCTGGAAATACATCCTGTTCGAGTTCAACCATTCTGATGAGGAGATCCGCGCCGCCCATGACTTCGCGGTCGAGGCGAAGATCGGCATGCTGATGTTCATCTTGACGAAGACCGAATATCACTCGCAGCGCTACACGCCGCAGACCTATCCGAACATCCTGCTGCTCGCCCCCAGCGCACGGCTGAGCATGACGCCGGATTTCCTGCGCGAGGCGGAGAATGATCAGCCGCGGCGCGAGGCCCGGCTGAACCTGGTCCATGCCCGGCGCTGGCGCGCCCGGACCACCTGCCATGCGGATTTCATGGGCGTCTATCCGGGCATGATCAGCGTGGTCGGCTGGGCAGCCGGGCTGAAAGGGCAGCGAATCCGCAAGATCGAGATCAAGAGCAATGGCCGGTCGCTCGGCCGGGCCCAACACGGACTCCACCGGCCGGAGGTGAGCGCCTTCCTGGGTGATCCCGATGCCGACAGGGCGGGGTTCGCCTTCGCCGCCCCATGGACTGGCGACACGGCCTATCCCGAACGCCTGGACATTCATCTGACGATCGGGTGGGGCAGGACCGAGCATTTCGTCTGGTGGGCCGAAAGGCCGGATCAGGTCTGGTAACTCCTGGCTCCGACTCCGCCGAGCGAATTGTGCAGGTGCAGCAGAATTTTTCAAGCTATCGAATTGTTATCCTTTTCCGTCATGATTTCGTCACCGCTCCTCCGATGGACCGTGCCGGGACGCGCGCAGCGGGGCGGGCGCGAATGGAAAAGGAGACGAAAGACCGAAGAGTATGACCAAGGCAGATGCTGCTTTTCGCCGTCAGTTGGACGGCTATGCGCTGGCAACGGCGCAGATTTTCTATCGGATGCCCGATGCTCGGAATGTCCTACAAACCTATGTCTGGCAGGATTATGACATGGCGCCGACTTTCCCGACGCTGCGAAAATTCCTCGATTTCTGGATGCGCGAACTGGACGGTCCGATCCATTCGGTCGAGCTGACCCATGCGCATCTGATCGGACCGCGCGAATTCCGATATTGCGACCGCGCGTTCGTCCTGCACTAGACCGGCTACGGGGTGTTGCCGATTGGCATGCGTCACGCACAGGTGATACGGCGTGGCTTGGCAGCCCCCGGGGTTAGTCCGTATTTTGGTGCGCATGAAAAACTTGTTTCGTAAAGTGAACCGCCTCGCTTCGGCGGCGTTGATCGCAGTGTCGGCCTGGGCCGGCTTTGGCGCGGTGCCCCATGCCTCGGCCCAACCGGTGGTCGTGGTCGAGCTTTTCACCAGCCAAGGGTGCTATTCCTGCCCGCCGGCAGATGAAGTTCTGGGCAAGCTGGCCGAGTATGACGACATCGTCGCCCTGTCGATGCATGTGGATTACTGGGACTATCTGGGCTGGCGGGACACGTTTGCTCAACGTGGGTTCACCGAGCGGCAGTACTCCTATCGCAACTCGATGGGGGAGCGGGTGGTCTATACCCCGCAGATGATCATCCAGGGCGTCTCTCCGGTGACCGGGTCGCGCGGCATGTCGGTGAAGGACGCGATATCGCAGGTGCGCGCCACGCCCGAGACGGCTGTGCTGTCGATCCGCGAGACAGGCACGGGCCTGAAGGGCACCATATCGCCTCAGAGCGGCGCAGGCGAGGCGACGCTGTTCATGGCCAAGTACACCCGAAGCCAGACCGTCGACATCGCGCGGGGCGAGAATGGCGGCAAAACGCTGACCTATCACAATGTCGTGGACATGCTCAGCCCGCTGGGCACCTGGTCGGGTCGCGAAGCGCGCGAGGTCGATCTTCCCAGCCCGGCACAGGGCGAGGGGATCGCGATCTGGCTGCAAAAGGGCCGGACCGGCGCAATCCTGGCGGCGGCGAAGTTCGAACGGTAGGATGGATCGAGGCGGCGGAGATCGCCTCAATCTTCGGCCTGCCACGCGCCTCGGGCCATTGCGGCCAACCGCCCCCTGGGCTCGAACCGCTCCCCGACGAAGGGCTGAAAGCCGGGGCGGTCGCGCGTGATGCTTCTAGTTTCGCGGCTTGGACATGGGACCCGCCCGGGACTCTACCGGTGGGAAAGGCCATCCGGCTGTCGCATTGCGCGTCGCATCTCCGACGGTTCTCCTTCGCGAGCGTTCAAACTGTGCCGGAGCCTCATCCCCCGCCTCATATTCGCGACGCCCAGAAAACGGGTGACGGGTGAGAAGGGGTACCTGCGGCAGCTCTCGCAATCCGTCGCTGCAAGGGCACCGCCTGTTCACTGGAGTCATTCCGGCGGCGCCTCGCCTTGAGGGCGAGAGCGGAAGGTGGTCCGCCAGCGCCGATGGAACCAGAACCATTGCTCCGGCGCCCGGGCGATCCAGCCGGCAATGCGGGCATTGACCTCGGTCATCATCGTCTCGGCATCGGTGCCAGTCACCGGCTGTTCGAAATGCACCCGGAACCGGCGCGCCGCGCGATCGCGGAAGGCGACGCAGGGGATCAGCGGGGCACCGGTGCGCAGCGAGAGATCGGCCGCCGCGGTGACCGTCTCGGCCGGTTTGCCCAGGAAATCCAGAAACGGCGCGCCGGAATTGCGCTGATCGACCAGGATCATCACCACGCCCCCCCTGGCGACATGCGCAAACAGCTGGCGCATCCCAGAGCCCTTTTGCAGCACCGGCTCCCCCGCTGCCGGGATCAGATCCATCGTGAACCGGTCCAGATAGCGGTTGTTGAAGGCGCGATAGATGATGCCGCATTCATGTCCCATCTGCTTGGCGGCGAAGCGGGCTGCCTCCCAATTGCCGAAATGGGCTGTCACCAGGATGGCACCTTTGCCCTTCGGCCGATGGCGCAGGACCGTCTCGCCTTCGATCTCGAATGCGACCTCTCGGAGCACCTTGTCGAGGCGGCTGTATTCGATCATCAGAGCGATCATCTCTCGCCCGGCGCCGCGGACAATCTGGCGATGGCGTTCGGGGCCGAGATCGGGCCAGACATGGGCGAGGTTGTCCGCCGCACGGCGGCGGAACCCCGGAATGGCGGTTGCGACCCAGCCGCCCAAAGGCGCCAAAGCAGCCGTCAAGCGCCAGGTGCCGACCGGCCAGGTCAGCCAGCGAAACGACCAGGCCAGGGCAAACAAAACCCACTCGGCAGCGCGCACATGTGGCCGGTCCTTGTCGGTGACGTACGCCATGCTCAGCCGCGGATCGTCAGGTGGTGGAACCGCCAGGCCAGCGTCACGGTGGCGAGCAGGCAGGCGGTAATGATGGAGATCACCAATCCGCGTTCGTCCCAGCCAAAATCCTCGACCATCACCCAACCCATCGGGATCATCAAAACCGTGAAGGCGATGCCATAGCAGAGGATCGGCACCCAGGCATCCCCCAGCGCGCGGACCGCTTGTCCCATGACGATCTGCGCCGTATCGGGCAGGAAGACGAAGGCCGAAATCAGGAAGATCCCCGCCACCCGGGCCTGGATGACCGGGTCATCGGTATAGATCCAGGCGACCTGGTCACGCAGCAGACACACCGCAAGGCCGAGCCCTCCCATGATCACCAGCGCCGCGAGCAGCCCGGTCCAGCCGGCAAAACTGGCCTCCTCTGGCCGGCCCTTGCCCAGCTCGATCCCGACCCGGACCCCCGTGGCGATGGCCAGGCCCAGCCCCACCATGAAGAGCGTCGAGACCATGTTGTGCGAGATCGAATAGGCATCCAGCGCCTCGGACCCCAGCCGCCCGGCAAACAGGCTCATCGAGGCGAACCCGACTGTCTCGAACCCGTTCGACACCCCTGCCGAGAAACCCAGCTTGCGCATCGGCCAGCCGGCCCGCCAGCCGCCGGGGCCCCAGAACGTCTCCCACGGGCCGGTCACGCCGGCGGCGCGCGGCTCGGCCTGGCTGAAGATATACCAGAGCATCAGGCCGAGAGCGGCGAAGCGCGCCAGGGTCGAGGCGATGGCCGCGCCGACCGCCCCCATCTCCGGCACGCCCAGATGGCCGAAAATGAACACCCAGTTCAGGGCGAGATTGAGCAGATTGGCCACCAGCATGGCCAGCATGGCAAAACGCGGGCGCCGCGTGCTTTCGAGATAGAAGGCGCAGACGGCGAACAAAACCTGCGCCAGCAGCCCCGGCGCCAGGGCCTGGGCGACCGCGCCGCCGCGCTGGGCCAGGTCGACCGTCGGCCCCATGCCCTGGGCGCCGAGCCAGAGCAGGATGTCCCCGCCCTGCCAGGTCAGCCAGATCCCGAACAGCGACAGCACCGCGCCCCAGACCATGGCACGGCGCCAGGCGCGGCCGCATTCCTCCCAATGGCCCGCGCCAAAGGCCTGCGAGATGACCGGAACCATGCCGGAGGTCAGCCCGATCGTCACCACCAGCGCCGGCACGAAAATCGAGAGGCCGAGATTGGACACCCCCACTTCGCCCCCACCATAACGCCCCAGCATGGCGATGTCGCAGAACGCCATGATCAGGATCCCCGCACGGCTGAGCATCACGGGCCAGGCGAGGCGGAGGAGATCGGTGAAGTGATGGCGAAGCCGGGGCAGGAAAGGTGCGGTCATGCCCCCGCTCTTACGCGCTCGCGATGCCAGACGTAAATGCCTGCGCCAACGATGATGCTGGCGCCGAGCAGGGTGATCCCGTCCGGCACCTCGGCGAACCAGAGAAAGCCCAGGATCGTGGCCCAGACAAATCCCGCATAGTTGAACGGCGCAAGGGCCGAGGCCGGGGCCTGGCCCAGCGCATAGACCAGGCAGAGATGACCCAGAAACCCGACCCAGCCAAAGGTCACCATCACCGCCGCATCCATCGCCGTCGGCATCTGCCAGACGAAGGGCATCGCCAGCGAGGCAAGCACGGTGCCCACCCCGGCGGTGTAGAGCATGGTGGTCCAGATCGGCTCGGCCGCGCCAAGATAGCGGGTGGCGATTTGATAGCAGGCCATACAGGTGGCCGCGACCATCGGCAGTAGCGCCGCCGGCTGGAAGACGTCAAAGCCCGGGCGCAGGATAATCAAAGCGCCCATCAGGCCCGCCACCACCGCCGCCCAGCGCCGCGCGCCCACCTGCTCTCCCAGGACCAGGGCGCCGAGCAGGGTGATCATCAGGGGGGCGATCTCGAACACTGCCACCGCCTCGGCCAATTCCAGGTAATTCAGCGAGGTGAAGAAAAAACAGGTCGCGGTGAACAACAGCGCCGAGCGGATCAGCTGCAGGTTCAGATGCTGGGTCCGCAGGCGCCGGCGCAGGCTGGGCAGAAACAGCACCACCATCAGCAAAGTCTGCCCGGCATAGCGCGCCCAGACGACCTGTGCGGTCGGATACCGCTCCAGCAGGGTCTTCGCCACCACATCCATGCAGGTGAACAGGAACATCGCCAGCAAGATGCCTATGATCCCCCGGGTCATCGGGGACAGGGCGTCATGGTGCTTGCGGGAAAAGGCGCCGGCCTGCGCGCCTGGGGTCATGGCACTTGGGGCTGCGCCACGCCTATCATGCAGTCGCGGGTGACGATCCCGGCCAGTTGCTCGGCGCTCCACCCCTCGGTGCCCTCGGGCCGATAGGGCAGAACGAGATAGCGCATATCGGCGGTCGAATCGTGGACGCGCACCGTGACATCGGCGGGCAGGGTCAGGCCGAATTCGCTGAGCACCTTGCGCGGCTCACGCACCGTGCGGCTGCGATAGGCGCGGGTCTTGTACCAATCCGGTGGCAGGCCCAGCAGATTTCGCGGATAGCACGAGCAGAGGGTGCAGACGATGACGTTATGCTCGGCCGGCGTGTTCTCGACCACGACAAGCTTCATCGCCTCGACCTCGACGCCCATCTCGGCAATCGCCGCCGAGCCATTCGCAAGCAGACGGTCTTTGAAGGCCGGATCTGTCCAGGCGCGGGCCACGACCTCGGCGCCTTTGGCCGGGCTGCGGGCATCCATGCGCGCGATCTGCGCGGTGATCTCGGCCGGTGTGGTCACGCCTTTCTCCACCAGCAGCTCGCGCACCGAGATCTCCATCTGCTGCCAATAGGTCAGGGGGGCGTCATTGTCGGGTCGGAAATCGCGATGGGAGTGGTCATGCGGCATGGGGACCCTCACTCTGCCAGGGGGCGGATCAGGATTTCGGTGCGGGGCGCCAGGATGCAGACGATCTGCGCCCCGGCATCTGTTTCGGTCTGCACGACCTGATGGTCGAGCGCGCAGAAGCGGGCGGCAAAGCGGGCGGAGCCGATGGCCGAGGCCGCATCGAACGACATCAGCACGGCGTCTCCCGGGCTGCATTTCCCTGAGTCGAGAGCGCTCTGGAATTGATCTGCTGCCCCGTGGGGGAAGACACAGGTTTTCTTGGCCCCCAAAGCGGGCGACACCCCGATCAGGCAAGCAAACACGGCGGGGACGAACCTAAACATCTTCCAGCCAGTGCTCATAGATCTCGGCGTCGAGCGTGTCGGTGCCCTCCCCCCAGATCTCGGCCATCGAGAAGCGGACGCGGTAGAGCGGCATCGCGCCCCCGGGGCGGTGATAGGCCAGCTCCTCCGGGTTGCCGAAGGCGCCACAGATCCGCTCGACCCGCCCGGTGCAGCCGCGGAGATACCACGGTGTTCGCATATGGCCGGGGGCTGCCCCCTGGCGCACGCGGACGGCCTGACCGGGGGCAAAGCGGGTCGCCCCGACCGGATAGGGCGGAGCGATACCGGGACCGGTGATCTCGGGCAGTTTCGGCTCGGAGGTCATTCCGCCGCCCCCTGTGCCTCGCCATAGGTGGCGCCACGGGCGGCGACCTCCTCCATCTTCGCGTTCAACTCGTCGATGGTGAAGGCGCCGGCTTCGATCATGTTCTGCGTGACGCTGGCGATCCAGCGTTCGTAATAGGTCATGGTCTCGAACGCCTCCTCGCCCATATCCTCCAGCACGCGCCGGAGACTGTCGGTGTTCATCAATCCGTTCGAGGAGGCGATGACGAGGAGCGCATCGACCCGTTTCTCCCAGAGCGCATAGTCATGGGTCTCCGGGTCGATGGCGCCCGCGTGCTGCCCGCCCATATCGTGCCAGCGGCGGCCGGTGAAAGTGTCAGACTGAGCCATGGGCCGAGCCTAGCCAAGCAGGCGGCGGCGGCCAAGTGTGGATCGCGTCAGAGGGCGATTTTCTCGGAAAGCTCGCGGGTTGCCGCGATGAGGCTTGTCTCTGCCACTGGTCCGATCAGGATGAAGCCATAACCGCCTTGTTGCCAGATCCGGGCGGTCTGCCGGCCAAATTGCCGGGTGACCGGCGCCGTGTCGGGCCCGTCGCGTCGGGTGATGCAAAACGCGATCGGCTGACTATTTGCGTCCAGATAGACCAATTGCGCCAGCGGGGCGCCGTCGATCTGTAGGATCTGCGCGCGCTGAAAGGTCATATCGCTGGTCGCCACCCGCTCGGGCGTCAGATCGAGCCCCAGCGCCGCTGCCGTGCGCGACAGCCCGGCATCGCGCATCTGGCGCGGCAGGGGCGAGGTGGTGAGCGTCGCCGTTGTGTAGAGCACCTGGTAATCCGCGACCGCCTGATGCCAATCGGCCTCGGCGCCATAACCATCGCCGGGCAGCAACCGCCCCGCGGCCAGCCCGACGGCGAAGATCAGAACTGCTGCTGCAGCCTGCCAGATGGGGCGCCAAGTCCGCTCGGCCTGTGGAAGTGTCATCTCAGGTGCTTGCAGAAGGACCGCGTCCATCCCGGCCCTGATGTCGCCGATATCGACGGACATGGCGTCACGCTTTGCTTGCAGCGCGGGATCCTGCGCACAGGCCTCGGCCACGCGCCGCGCCTGAGCCGGCGAGGCCGTGCCGTCCAGGACCCGCACCAGGGCCGCATCGTCGATCGCGTCCGTCTCAGACATCGTCTTCGCCCATTGTTTGCTTCAAACGCCTCCGGCCATTGGCAAGGCGGCTCATCACCGTGCCGATCGGGATCTCCATGCGCTTGGCGGCTTCGGCATAGGAGAACCCCTCGACATAGACAAGGAAGATGGCCTCGCGTTGAGCCTCCGGCAATTGCGCTGCGAGGGATAACACGCGAGACGCCAGAATATTCACATCGGCGCCCGGAGCGGGATCGACCAGCCCGGCCTCCTCGGCGGGGACCTGGCCGAGACCCATCCGCACCTTGTGCGCGCGCCGGTCGTTCTTCCAGATCGAGGACAGGATCGAAAAGCACCAGTGGTCGAGCCGCGTGCCGGGTCGAAACTGGCTGGACCGCTCGAGCGCGCGCAACGCCGTCGCCTGGGCCAGATCCTGTGCGATCGCCCTGTCGCCGGACAAAACCAGGCCATAGCGCCAAAGCCTCGGCATCAGCGCAGGGAGACCTTTCCGGACCTCCCTGTCACTTTTTTTTGCCCCCAGTTGAATTTTCCCGCCCGTCGCGTGTTCTACTTTCGCCGCGTGGAAGACACGCATTCTCAAATCCGGACCTTACGGGGAGGACCACCACATGAAAACGTCTCTTTTCACCCTGACCGTCGCCGCCTTGGTTGCCGCGCCAGCCCTGGCAGGAGAAACACCGGCGCCCGAGGGCGCAGAAGTTTACTTCATCAATGTCAAAGACGGTGACACGATCACCAATCCGGTCACCATCAAATTCGGGCTGAAAGGCATGGGCGTCGCGCCTGCCGGGACCGAGAAAGACAACACAGGCCACCACCACCTGATCATCAACGAAGCGATCGAGGGCGAGGAGTTGAACGAGCCGATCCCCGCCGATGACAACCATGTTCATTTCGGCGGCGGTCAGACCGAGGTGACCCTCGACCTGCCAGCGGGTGAGCACACGCTTCAGCTGGTGCTGGGCGATTGGAGCCATATTCCCCACAACCCGCCCGTTATGTCCGAGCGGATCTCGGTCACCGTCAAGTAACGGCGGCCCTCGCGAACACCAGGATGCGGTTGTTCGCGGGCATCTGGTGGATCGACGGAGCGGCGAAGCCCTGGGCCTCGGCGAGCTTTGCAAGATCCTCCAGCGCCCGGATCCCCCAGGCGGGGTTCTGGGCCCTCAGATCGGCGTCGAAGCGGGCATTGCCATCGCCGGTATGCCGACCGCCCTCCTTGAACGGGCCATAGAGCATCAGCAACCCGTCCCCGCGCAGCATGGTCGCAGCGCCGGTGAACAGGCCGACTGCGACCTCCCAAGGGGCGATGTGGACGACATTGGCGCAGAAAATGGCGTCGAGCGGCGGCAGCGTGGCCGATCTGACAACCGCGCTCCAATCAGCCTCCATATCCAGGGCGAGCGGGTCGGGACCGGGCCGACCCAGATGCTGCGCCCAGGCGCGTATGCTGGCGCGATGGAGCGGGTCGGGATCGGAGGGGATCCAGGTCCAGCCCGGCATAGCCTCCGCCAGATGGGCCGCGTGATAGCCGCTGCCTGAGCCGATCTCGAGCAGATGCCCGCCGTCTGCCGGCAGGATCTTTTGCAGCGCATCTCGGATAGGTTCCAGGTTCCGCTCTGAACTTGGCGAGGAGAGCCGCCCGGCCTGAGAATCAGACATCGCGGGCGGCCTTGGGTGCCGTCACGTCTTGGCGGGCGCGACCACCATCGTCATCTGGCGGCCTTCCAGCTTTGGCATCGCTTCGATCTTGCCGAGATCCTCGACATCACCGGCGATCCGTTGCAGCAATTCACGCCCGATCTCCTGGTGGGCCATCTCGCGGCCGCGAAAGCGCAGGGTAACCTTCACCTTGTCGCCCTCACCCAGGAACTTGTGCACCGAGCGCATCTTCACATCGTAATCATGGGTGTCGATGTTCGGGCGGAACTTGACCTCCTTGATCTCGATGATTTTCTGTTTCTTTTTCGCCTCGTTCGCCTTTTTCTGCTGCTCGTACTTGAACTTGCCGAAGTCCATGATCTTGCAGACGGGCGGTTTGGCGTTGGGCGAGATTTCGACGAGGTCGAGCCCGGCCTCGGCGGCCATATCCATGGCGCGTTCTGGCGAGACGACGCCTACATTGTCGCCATTTTCGTCGATCAGGCGGAGTTCGTAGGCACGGATCATGCCGTTAACGCGCGGGCCGGTCTCGCGGGTCGGCGGCGCGTGGTGCGGTCTTCTGGCTATATCAGCCTCCTAAGCAGCACTCCGAAAGGAGCGTCCAAGATTTCCGCGACCAGAGGCCGCGTGAGGAAGAAACCTAGTGATTCGCGGCTCAAAATGGAAGATAGCCCGGCACGGCCCGTACCTTGCTTGCGGCGGTGAGTGTTATTTGCTAGCGCTCGCCGCATGGGTGAACGGCAAGGGCGGGATGCGTCGGCGATGGAGCGAATTTTCGGTCTGATTTCAATGGTGTCACTGGTGATCCTGGCAGTTCTGTTCGGGATCTACGCGGCATTCACGCAGCGCTTTCCCGCGCCCGAGATCAATGTTGCCCTGCGCAACTTCGATGTGCTCTGGGCCCAGTGGTTCGAGGAGCCGATCAGCATCGTCAAGCCAGGGCGCTATGTCGATTACCCGGTGACGGCGCCGGAGCGCGCCTCGACCGGCCTGCTTCTGGTGACCGCGATCGATGCCGAGCAGCGCAATTTCGTCGACATAATCGACCGGTCCGGCGCCTCGTTGCATCGCTGGTATGTGGACTGGTTCGATCACGGGCCAGACCCTGGATTCGTCCCCGAGCACCGGCGCCCCAAAGTGCGGCCCGGAGGAATGCTGGACGGGATCGTGATGCTCGAGGACGGTTCGCTGATCCTGAATATCGACCACCTCACGACCCTGCGGATGGATTTTTGCGGCGAGGTCATGTGGCAGCAGAAGAACCTCGGCCACCATTTCGTCGTCCCCGCACGCGATGGCGCTGTCTGGGTCGGGGCGGAGGTCAACCCGGCGTTCCGCAACACGCGGCGCATTCCCAATCACAGCGCCGCCACCCGCGACTGGACCATTCAGAAGATCAGCGTCGATGGCGAGATCCTCGACGAACTCAACATCCTGGACCTGATCTACGAGAATGACATGTTGGGGCTGCTCCACCTCTCGGCGCTTCATAACGAGTCGACCTGGGCGCAGGACGACACACTGCACCTGAACGATGTCGATGAGTTTCCGGACGACCTGGAGCCAGGCGTGTTCCAGCCGGGTGACCTGATGGTCTCGCTGCGCAACATCAACGCGATCCTGGTGGTCGACCCGGTGGCCAGGAAGATCAAGGATCTGATGCTAGGCCCCGTGCTGCGCCATCACGACCCGGAGTTCCTCTCGGGCGACCGGATCCTCATCTATGACAACCGGAACCTCCTGCCGATCCCGGACCCGGAGGTCGGACGGAGCCGGATCGTCGAGTATAATTTCCGCACCGGGGCCTTCGCCGAGGCCTATCAGACCGAGGAGATCTGGTTCTCGCAGATCCTTGGCAAGCAGCAGCTTCTGCCGAACGGCAACCTGATCGTCACCGTGGCCACCCAGGGGCAGGCGATCGAGATCACGCCCGAAGGCGACATCGCCTGGGCCTGGGGCAACGAGATTGGCGAAAAGGGGCATGCCCTGGTGACCGAGGTCAGCGAGTTGCCCCCCTCGATGGACCGCGCCTTCATCGATGCGCGCAAGCGCGGTTGCCCGCCGGGCTAGATCACTCCAGATCCGGCCCGCGCAGCCGATTGCGCAGGACCACGACGGTGGGGCGGGCCGGCAACCGGTCGGCCGAGACGAGCAGGCGGTTCTCGGTCTCGCGCCGGATCTCGAATGCGTCCTTCATCCCGTCGAGGAAGCGCTGCAGACCGAACTCGCTGAAGGCATGCATGGGCAGCACGATCCGCGCCTTCATCCGCTTCAGCACCTCGATCATCTGCCCTATATTCAGCGTGTAGGTGCCATCGACCGGCGCCATCACCACGTCCAGCCGCCCGATGGCCGCGTAATGCTGCTCCGAGGGTTCGTGGTGGAGATGGCCGAGATGGCCGATGCACAGCCGGTCGATCTCGAAGATAAAGATCGAGTTTCCATCCGCCTCGAACCCGAAACTGCGCAGATCGGTGGGGACATTGCGGATCACCACATCGCGCACCTCCAGGTAATGCTCGGCCCGCCCCCCGGTCTTCCAGCCGCGCAGGACATGCGCGATGTTGGGGTCGGGATAGTCGGTGTAATGAGTCTCATGGGCGTGGTTCATGGTGACCACATCCGGCGTCTCGCCGCCGGCCGCGCCGAAGTAATCGGTGGCGATGGCGACCCCCTCGGGCGTCTCGATCCGGAAGGTGGAATGCGCGACATAGGAGATCGCGACCACCGGCGCGGCCGAGGCGACCGGGCCGAGCTGGGCGACCTGGACGTCCCCCGGCCAAGCGTCGACAAAGGCCTGGCAGGGCGAGGCCAGCGCAGGAGCGGGGAGGAGGCAGGCGAAGGCAAGGCCGATCAAGTGCCGCATGTCAGCAATCTCCTATTCACCCTCGCTCATGGACAAAGCTAGATCGGGTGGCCGCCCGGGTCCAGTGGTGCGCCTCCCCCTCCGCCACCCAGCGCCGCCAGATCGAACTGTTCCTTGCCATCCAATCGCGCAATGGTGCGCGGCGCATCGCTATCCCCGGTGACTCGCAGCATCAGCCGGGCCATCTCGGCGTGCGAGAACGCATAGGCGCGATCGAGGTGGCCAGTGCTGGGCGTCCCTCGGCAAAGATGCGCGCAGGGTCCCGGCGCATGCGCGGCCCGGCGCGTTGCCAGCAGTGCCTTCAGCATCGCGACAGCAGCAAACCGACGGATTTCTCCGCCGCCGAACCGGTCTGGCGGCGGGTTAACCCTTCCTTAGCC
Organism: Pseudomonadota bacterium; assembly: GCA_038524325.1. Lineage (GTDB taxonomy): Bacteria > Pseudomonadota > Alphaproteobacteria > Rhodobacterales > Rhodobacteraceae > Thermohalobaculum. The sequence continues at coordinate 19,722 of JBCBIS010000015.1, read as the reverse complement.
ACAGTGCTTAATCCTGTTTGCGCAGGAGGTCCCGCCATTCCAATCATGAGCATATCGCGATTCCCCCGTCCGGAGGTGCTCGGCCTGGCCGGTGTGATCCTCACGCTCGGCCTCATCGCCGCCGTGATCGTCTCGCTGGGTCGGGGCGCCGGGACGGCGATCAACCGCGAGGCTGTGCCCGCGGCGCTGGGCGCGGCGGGGATCAATAGCGGGGTTGAGCAGCTCAGCGCGCTCGCCACCCGGCTGGCCAGCGCCCCCTCTGACGAGGCGGTGTCGCGCTTGGAGGTTGCGGTCGATCAACGCGTTGTGGCGTTGAACGGTCAGGTCGCGGGCCTTTCGCCCCTGGTGCCTGATTGGCAAACCGATCTGATCCGCCGCGAGCTGAGCATCCTGATCGCACAAATCGAGGATATGGCCGCTCTCAGCCAGGAGAGATTGGCGCTGGCGGTTCGCGAGGATGCGCTGTCCTCGCGGCTCTCGCTTCTGAACATGCAGGGCCTCGGCTGGATCGAGGAGCGCATGGCCGAAGCGGCGGCTCGTTTCAGTGAGAACGGTCCTGTAGCAGAGCCCGGCGCAACGGTGCCGGAAGTGCCCGGTTTCGCAACGGTGATGAGTTATTCCCAGCTGCGCAATCTCGCGCACAGGGTGAATGAGCAATTGCGCTATGCGCTCGAAAATGCCGAAGGTCGGCAGCTCGACTGGGTCCGCTCCGATCTCGCCACCAGTTTGGCCGCCGCCGCCGATCTGGTCACCGCGTTGCCGCCCGATGCCCGGGCCGGGGTCGCCCCCAGTTTCGAGGAGCTCGACGCGCTCGCCCTTGGCGAGACGGGCGTGCTGGCCACCCAAGCCGCGCGCTCGGCCTTGGAGGCGCGGGTTGCCGCGACCGCCCGCGCCCTCGATCAGGCCGTTGCCCGTATCGCCGGTGTCTCGGCCCAGTTCGAGGCACAGGCGGGCGAGACGGTCTCGTCGCAATCCCGCGCGCTCGACACCTATCTGATGGGGGCCATCCTGGGTTCCGTCGGTTTGGCGGTTCTGGGGTTGATCCTCAGCGGCGCAGTTCTCGCGCGCCTCCGCCATGTGCCGACGCAAGCGGACACGGCGGCCCTCGCGGCTGCGCTGACGCATCTCGACACCGGCGATCTCGCGGTGCCGATCCCGCAAAAAGGGGCGGGGGATCTGGCACAAATCGCCGCTTCCGCCGAACGCCTTCGGGTCCAGTTGCAGGCGCAGGCGCAATCCTCGGCCGAGCTGGGCCGCTTCGCCGCCGGGGCGGCGCATGACCTGCGCGCGCCGGTGACCGCGATCGGCAAGCTGTCGGAATGGATCACGGCGGATCATGCCGCCGAGATGCCGAAAGAGGCGGTCGAGATGTTGGGCGAAGTGACCCGGCGCTGTGCGCTGATGCAGGCCCTGCTGGACGAGCGCCTTGCATCCGCGAAGGGTCAGGTGCATAACGCCACCCCATCCTCCGAGCGGGCCATGCTTGCGTCGGGAACCCCGACAAACGCCGGGGCGCCCCCCCAAGACGCGCCGCTGAACCCCGATCCAGCGCTGGCTGCAGAGGCCGCCACAGAAGCGACCGAGTCCGCCCCTGCCGCCCCAGCGCCCGTGGCGGAAAGCGCGGCGCAGCGCGATCTGACGAAAATCGTCGAGGAGGTCTTCGATCTCGTCCGTCTTGGAGATCGTTTCACGCTGCGGGTGGCCGGCGAGGCCGGGCTCTATCCCCACCAGGCGCCGCTGCTGCGCCAGGTTCTGATGAATCTGGTCAGCAATGCGATCCGCCATCACGACCGTGAGACGGGTGAGGTGCTTGTCGCCGCGGATAGAGTGACCTCGAGCGCGGGTGACCAGATCCGCTTGCGGATCGTCGATGATGGGCCCGGCATCGCTCCAATCGATCGCGCCCGGCTGATTTTGAACGCCGAGACTCCGCCCCCCCTGCCGGCGGCTGACGGCTTACCTCCCACAGAGCAAGACGGGCAAGGCGGTCTCGGCCTGCTCCTCGTCCGTCATATCGTCTCGGAAATGGGCGGGCAGATCGACCTGGTCTCGGATCCGGAGAAATTCCGAGGCTGCGCCTTCGTGATCCTATGGCCGGCGGAAACCGCGGCAAAGCAGCGGCCCAACCAGCCCGCCACCGCCCCGCAGCCGGCAAAACTGGCGGGGAGGCCGCCAGCGGATGAAACGCCTCCCGAAAAGCCAAAGCTCAACCGTCAGGTTTCCCGCGCCGCCTGAGCGTGGCTGAAACCATGCGGGACCTGCCGACGAGCAAGCGCTCCCCACCGAAGGGCGCAGGCTCCGATATCTTCAGCGCGATTGACGCTCCAGCCACAGGCGGATGGCCGAGAAATCCTGCCCGCTCCCGCCGTCCTCCAAGAATTGCGCATAGAGTTCGGCCGCGCGCGCACCCATCGGCGTTGCCGACCCACTGCTCTCTCCCGCCTGCTGGCTCAGCCGCAGGTCCTTGAGCATCAGATCGGCGGCGAAACCCGGGGCATAACCGCGATCCGCCGGCGTCTCCGGGCCGATGCCGGGCACCGGGCAATAGGTGGTCATGCTCCAGCTTTGCCCCGAGGAGGTCGAGGCCACATCGAACATCGCCTGCCGTGAGAGGCCAAGCCGGTCAGCCAGCACAAACGCCTCGCAGGTTGCGATCATCGTCGCACCCAGAATCATATTGTTGCAGATCTTCGCCGACTGCCCGGCGCCCGAGCCGCCGCAATGCACCGCTTCCTGCCCCATGATCTCGAACAGCGGCGCCGCGCGGACGAAAGCCTCCTCCGATCCGCCGGCCATGAAGGTCAGCGTTCCGGCCTGCGCACCGCCAACCCCGCCGGAGACCGGCGCATCGACGGGCAACAGCCCGGCCGCCTCCGCCTCTGCCGCCGCGGCCTTCGCGCTGTCGACATCGACGGTGGAGCAGTCGATCATCACGGTTCCCTCCGCCGCGGCGGGAACGATATCGGCATAGACCAGGCGCAGGATCCCACCATCGGGCAGCATCGTGATCACCGCATCGCGGTCCGAGGCCGCCGCGGCCGCCGTCTCGGCCATCGCGACCGAGGCGAGGTCGATTTTAGAGACATCGAAGCCCGTCACCTCGTGGCCGGCCGCCGCCAGATTGGCCGCCATGGGGGCCCCCATATTGCCGAGCCCGATAAAGCCGATCTTCATGCCGTTCCCCTCTTCGTCATCCCGGAAATGTCAAATCGCCCCCGGGCGGCGGGGCGAGCATGCGCGCCACATCCGCCTCGGTGATTTCGTCCAGCCGCGGGCGCGCCCAACGTGGGCTGCGATCCTTGTCGATCACGGCGGCGCGGATGCCCTCGAGGAACTCGCCCTCCTCCATGCAGCGCCAGATGAAGCGGTATTCCTGGGCGAGCGCCTGCTCCACCCGGGAAAACCCCTTGGCGCGGCGGACCATGGCCAGCGTGCAGGCGACGGACAGCGGGCAGTTTCGGCCCAGCGCCTTCAGCGCGCCATCGGCCCAGTCTGAGGCCTCGACAATCAAGCCCTCGCGGATCTCCCGCACCGTCTCGGCGCCGAAGACCCGATCGATCGCCGGGCGCAGGACGGTCAAGCTGCCCGAGGGCGGCGGGGTCGCGAAGGCGCCGATCTGCACCGGGTCGCCGCTTTCGATCAGGCGGGCTTTCAGCGCCGCGAGCCGTTCGGCGGCCACATAATAGTCGGCGAACCCGGCAAAGATCGCATCCGCCGGCCCCATGCGCGCCGAGGTCATGCCGAGATAGGCGCCCAGATGTCCCGGTGCTCGGGCCAGGAGCAGCGAACCGCCCACATCCGGCACCAGCCCAATCCCGCATTCGGGCATGGCGACCAGGCTGCCATCTGTCACGATCCGGTGCGAGCCCAGCGCCGAGACGCCGACCCCGCCGCCCATGACGATCCCATGCATGATCGCGATATAGGGTTTGGGATAATTCGCAATGGCCGCATTCAGCCGGTATTCATCGGCCCAGAACTGCCGGCCAAAGGCAAAGTCCCCCGCCCGCCCGGTGCGATAGAGATCGCGGATATCGCCCCCGGCGGCAAAGGCCTTCTCTCCCTCGGCATCGATCAGCACCAGGGCCACGGCCGGGTCGTCGCGCCATGCCTCCAGTGCTGCCCCGATGGTGCGCAGCATGTCATAGGTCAGCGCGTTCAGCGCCTCGGGCCGGGTCAGCGTGATGCGCCCGGCCCGCCCCTCGATGCGGATCGAGATGTCGGACATCACTACCCCATGGTGGGGATCACGAACTCCGCCCCTTCCTTCACGCCCGAGGGCCAGCGCGCGGTCACCGTTTTGGTGCGGGTATAGAAGCGGAACGCATCCGGCCCGTGCTGGTTCAGATCGCCGAAGGCCGATTTCTTCCAGCCGCCAAAGGTGTGATAGGCCAGCGGCACGGGGATCGGCACATTCACGCCGACCATGCCGATATTGATGCGGTTGGCGAAATCGCGGGCGGTGTCTCCGTCGCGCGTAAAGATCGCGGTGCCGTTGCCGTATTCATGGTCCATCGCCAGGCCGATCGCCTCGTCATAGGTTTTGGCGCGGACCGTGCTGAGCACCGGGCCGAAGATCTCGGTTTTGTAGATGTCCATCTCGCGGGTCACATTGTCGAACAGGCAGGCGCCGACGAAAAAGCCGTCCTCATAGCCCTGCATCTTGAAGCCCCGGCCATCGACGCGCAGGGTGGCGCCTTCCTCGACACCGCGGTCGATCAGGCCCATCACGCGGGTCTGTGCCTCACGGGTGACCAGCGGGCCAAAATCGACATCGTTGCCATCGGTATAGGGGCCGATCTTCAGGCTCTCGACCCGGGGGATCAGTTTGTCGATCAGCTTGTCGGCGGTCTCCTCGCCGACGGGCACCGCGACCGAGACGGCCATACAGCGCTCGCCCGCCGCGCCATAGCCCGCGCCGATCAGGGCATCGGCGGCTTGGTCGAGATCGGCATCGGGCATGATGATCATATGGTTCTTGGCGCCGCCGAAACACTGCACCCGCTTGCCGCTCGCCGAGCCGCGTTCGTAGATATAGGCCGCAATCGGGGTGGAGCCGACGAACCCGACAGCGGAGATATCGGGATGGTCGAGGATCGCGTCCACCGCCACCTTGTCGCCATTCACCACCTGGAGGATCCCCGGCGGCAGCCCCGCCTCCTCCATCAGTTTGGCCAGCATGATCGGGACCGAGGGATCACGCTCGGAGGGTTTCAGGATAAACGCATTCCCACAGGCAATCGCCGGGCAGAACTTCCACATCGGGATCATGGCGGGGAAGTTGAAGGGCGTGATACCGGCGACGACCCCCAGCGGCTGGCGCATCGAGTACATGTCGATGCCGGGGCCGGCGCCTTCGGTGTATTCGCCTTTCAAGAGATGCGGCGCGCCGATGCAGAACTCGGCCACTTCCAGGCCCCGGATCACATCGCCCTTGGCATCGGGCAGGGTCTTGCCATGCTCGCGGCTAAGCGCCTCGGCCAGCTTGTCCATGTCGCGGTGGAGGAGGCGGACGAATTCCATCAGCACCCGGGCACGTTTCTGCGGGTTCTGGGCGGCCCAGGCGGGTTGGGCGGCTTTGGCGACCTCGACCGCATGGGCCAGTTCCTCGGCCGAAGCGAGGCCGACCTGCGCCTGCACCTCGCCTGTGGCGGGGTTGAAGACATCCGTCACCCGGCCGGAGGCGCCCGGCACCTCGGCGCCGCCGATATAATGGGGGATCTGTTGCATGGCCGGTCTCCTCGCTTGGGTGTTTGCGCCTTGCTTAGCGGGCGGGGAGGGCGGGTGCAATCGGGATCAGAGCGGGCCGTTCTGGCGCATCCGCCACAGGCACATCTCGATCCGGTCCTGCCCGAAGAAGGGCTCGCCCCGATAGACCAGCAGCGGCGTGCCCCAATGACCTGCCGCGCGCTGCGCGGCCTCGTGGAGGGCGATCTTCGCGTCAAAACCGTCGGGATCGGCCGCCACGGCATTGTCGAGCGCGGCCAGATCACAGCCCGCCCGCGCTGCCGCCCGGGCCAGCGCATCGCCCTCGTTCCATGGACCCATATCGCCGAAGATCAGCGTCGAGACCTCGCGATAGAAGGCCAGGCCATGCCCGGCCTCGCGCGCCGCCTCGGCCAGCCGGGTCAGGCGGCGGATATGGGGTTGCTCCGCCGCGACCTGGCTGGTTTCGAGGTCCTGCACGATGGGATCGGGCTGGGGGCGGGCAAAGGGGATCCCCTGCATCTCGGCCACTCGCGCCGTATCGCGCATCAGATAGCCGAGCCAGAGCGGATCGGCCGTCTCGAAGAACCCCGGCACTCGGATCGCGATGGGATAGACCGGGCGCAGAGCCAGCTCCACCGTCTCCATCGCTGCGATCTCGGCAATCCGCGGGCCCGCCAGATAGGAATAGGGCGAGCGCATCGTCACATAGACATCCAAATGGTGGCGCATGGCTCTCCCTTCTGCGAGTTTGGCGTCACGTTAGCCGCTGCATCTGCGGCGCGCCAGTCAGGAGACAGCATGGCATCGCTCGACCGGGCCTATGGGATCAAAGGGGCCGCCATCGCGCTGGGCGCCGCCGCCGTGGCGGGGGCTGTGCATGGGGTGTTGGTGACCGTCACCGGCTGGCTGGTGGTGAAGGTGGTGCTGTTGGCCGTGGCGGTGGCGGTGCTGGTCATCGGCGGCACGGTTTCCGCCCGGCAGAGCCTGCCCGCCGCGCTCGCCATCGCGCTGGCCATGGCGCTCGCCTTTTTCTGGGCCCGGTGGAGCACCTGGTCCGTGATGAGCGATGGCGGTGTCTTTTTGGGCGTACCGCCCTGGGGGTGGTGGGGGTATATCTCGACCAGCGGGGTGCGCGGGCTCTGGTTTGGAGAATTCGCGGCCACCCTCTCGGCGGCGGTCTTCGGCTGCATGGCGGGGCATGAGCGGGCGGGTTAGCCGTCCTCTGGCCGCTCCCGCTTGATCCCGTCGAGGCGGCGGGCGGCGAGGTTGGTCAGCTTCGCGCTCCCCTCCCGCTCGGCCTTGCTGCGGCCATGGGCGGTGGCATTCACGTCGCCCTGTTTGCGTTTCTCGTCGCGGGCGCGCTGTTTGCGGGCGCGGCGGAGATTGATCGGATCGGGCATTCAAAGCCTCCTTTCGAAATAGACCCGGTCGAACCCGTCCTCGCGCCGCCGGCCGGTCTCAGTATAGCCGAGCGCCGTATAAAGCGCGAGCGGCGCCGCCATCTTGGCATTGGTGTAGAGCGTGATCCGGTCAAAGCCGCGCCGCCGCCCCTCCTCCTCGGCAAAGGCGATCAGGGTCTGACCCATCCCCTGGCCTTGCGCCACGGGAGCGACCGCCACATTCTCGAGGAACCATGCACCGGCCTTCGCGAAAGCGACGACATAACCGCGAGGCGGCCGCCCCGCCACCCAGACATTTCCCCCGGCGATGGCCGCCGGAAAATCCTGCAAGGCCGGCGCAGGCATTCTGCCGATTGCCGGCGCATAGGGGGCGAAGGCGGCGCGCGCGAGTGCAGACAGCTCCGCCGCCTCCTCGGTCCGGGCGGCGCGGATCACTTCGGGCCGATCATGTCCTTGGGCTGGACCACGCGGTCGAAGGTTTCCTCGTCGACAAAGCCCAGCTTGATCGCCTCTTCCTTCAGCGTGGTGCGGTTCTTATGCGCCGTCTTCGCGACCGTGGTCGCGTTGTCATAGCCGATCTCGGGTGCCAGCGCCGTGACCAGCATCAGGCTTTCCCACATCAACTGGCTGATCCGCCCCTCATCGGCCTCGATCCCGGCCACGCAATTGTCGGTGAAGGCGACCGAGGCATCGCCGATCAACTGCATCGACTGCAGCAGGTTATAGGCGATCATCGGCTTGAAGACGTTGAGCTCAAAATGCCCCTGGCTGCCCGCGAAGCCGACCGCCGCGTCATTGCCCATGACATGGGCGCAGACCTGGGTCAGCGCCTCGCATTGGGTCGGGTTAACCTTGCCCGGCATGATCGAGGAGCCGGGCTCGTTCTCGGGCAGCATCAGCTCGCCCAGGCCACAGCGGGGGCCCGAGCCGAGGAAGCGGATATCGTTGGCAATCTTGAACAGGCTGGCGGCAACAGTTTTCACCGCCCCCGACATCTCGACCATCGCGTCATGCGCGGCCAGGGCTTCGAATTTGTTCGGAGCGGTGACGAAGGGCAGGCCGGTGATGCGGGCGGCGTTCTCAGCAAACAATTCCGCAAACCCGACCTTGGTGTTCAGCCCGGTTCCGACCGCCGTGCCGCCCTGGGCGAGGGGATAGATGTTCTCCAGCGCCGCGTTCACCCGGGCGATACCCTGCGCCACCTGGAAAGCATAGCCGCCGAATTCCTGCCCCAGCGTCAGCGGAGTGGCATCCTGCGTGTGGGTCCGGCCGATCTTGATGATGTCCTTGAACGCGTCCGCCTTCGCCTCCAGCGCGGCGTGGAGTTTCTGCAGCCCGGGGATCAGCACCTCATGCGCCATGGTCGCGGTACCGATATGCATTGCGGTCGGGAAGGTGTCGTTCGAGCTTTGCGCCCGGTTGCAGTGGTCGTTCGGGTGGACCGGGTCCTTCGAGCCGATCGTACCGCCCAGGATCTCGATCGCGCGGTTGGCGATCACTTCGTTGGCGTTCATGTTCGACTGCGTGCCCGAGCCGGTCTGCCAGACGACCAGCGGGAAATGGTCATCCAGCTTGCCCTCATGCACCTCGGTCGCTGCGGCCACGATCGCCTCTCCCAGCCGCTTGTCGAGATTGTCCTGCGCCATATTCGCCTCGGCCGCGGCGCGTTTGATGACGCCCAGTGCGCGGACGATGGCCACCGGTTGCCGCTCCCACCCTATTGGAAAGTTCTTGAGGCTCCGCTGGGTCTGCGCGCCCCAATACTTGTCGGCAGGCACCTCCAGCGGGCCGAAGCTGTCGGTTTCGGTGCGAGTCTCGGTCATGGGGGAGCTCCTGGCTTTGCCTGGTTCGACGAACTGCCCCGGCTATACCGAAGCCGGTACGGCAGGGTCAAACATTTGGCGATGGCCGGGGAGGGTCAGGTCTTGCGGAATTGGTCGAGGCTGACGACCTCGGCTGAGCCACCTTTCGGGCCATCATCCGGGTCCTCATCCTCAGTGGCGGTAGCGGAGGATTTGGCGGGCTGGTCGGCAAGCCCTTCAGGCATGATCAGCTCGACCTCGTCGGCATCATGCGCCTCGAACTTCAGCCCGAACTCGACCGAGGGGTCGACGAAAGTCGTCACAGCGTCCAATGGGATGACCAGGGTCTCGACCACGCCGCTGAAGCTCAGCGTGACCTGAAACCGGTCCCCCATAACCGCAAGATCCCGGAACTCGTGCTGCAGCACGATGGTCATCTCTTCCGGATAGGTCTCGAGCAGAAAGGTCGAGATATCGACCCCGGGATGGGTCGTATCGAAGCCGATATAGAGGTGATGGTCGCCCGGCAGCCCGTATTCGGCAACGGTGCCAAGGACTTCTGCCAACAGGCCCCGCATGGCCCGCTGCATCATCTGCCCATAGTCCAGTTTTGTCGGGCCCGGCATGCGGCGCTCGTCTCCCCTCATTTCTCCGCGACCATAGACGATTCGTGTCGTGATGAAAGAGGCATCGCCTTCAACCGGCGCATGTGCGCCACGGCCCATCGTCTTCGCTGGAGGCGTCATTGGTGGGGATTAGAGCAGGCTTCTGTTGCCAGGCGCCTGCGGGCCCCGCCTGACACGGCTAAGTGTCAGGAGTTAGGTTTCGGTTTGGTTACTGCATTACGCAGCAACGGCCACCGGAGCACGGTTGTCATTGGCAACTGTACAAATTGGGCCGATACGGTGGCACCCAGCCGAGCGAAAGCTAACCCCTTTAGACGTCCGTCGATCCTGTTTCGGCCCCCTCCGCCCCCAATGAGAGACTGTTGGTGGAGCCGCCGGGTACCGCCCCCGGGTCCGATCCGTTTATTACGAGCGCGTTTATCGCCATAGTTCCGAGGAACGATGTGAATATAGGGCCGATTCCCAAATAATGGAAGAACCGAGGCCCGCTTGGCCGCGCCGGTCCGACCCGATACACTCTGCGCGCGATCGGTTGAGGAGGCGCTGATGCTAAAAGGCGTGGTCACGGGGCTCGCGATAGGCACATCCGGCATGGCGCTGGCGGATGGGACGGTTTGGTCGGTCCGCCCCAGCTTTGACAACGAGGATGCGCGCTATGAGATCAGCGGGCTGACTTGTGCGGGCTCGGACGGTGCGGGCCGCTGGTGCTTCGCGGTGAATGACGAGAAAAGCTACGGCCAGTTCTTCACCCTGGATATCGAGCGCCGCCGCCTGCGCCCGAAAAAACGCCTGCGCCTCTTGCCGAAGGAGGGGTTCGACGAGGCCGATCTGGAAGGCGCGGCCTATCACGACGGTTATGTCTATGCGCTGGGCTCCCACGGGCTGTCGCGCACGGGGCAGGAATTCCAGCGCTCGCGCTTTTTCATCTATCGCTTTCCGGTCGATCCCGTCACGGGGGCGCCCGGTTTCGAAGTAAAGCGCAAGTCAGTGGTCGATCAGGTCGAGCGGTCTGACGTTCTTCTGCCGCTGCTGCGCGGTCTGACGGGGCTTGGTGCCACGCCCGAGCGGTCGGTCATCGACAATCTCGGCAATTTCGAAGGGCTTGCGGTGCGGGGCGGGCGGCTCTTCGCCGGGTTCCGGGCGCCCAGCGACCGGCAAGGCGCGGCCATTCTCGATGTTGCGCTGGACCATGTGTTTGGAGATGCGCCGGCAGAGGCCGTCATTCACCGCCTCGACCTCGGTATGCGCTATGGCGTGCGGGACCTGGCCCCGTTCGACGACGGGTTCCTGGTGCTGGCCAGTGCCGAGAGTGTTCCGGAGTTGATCCCCATCATCTGGTTCTGGCGCCCCGGCACGGCACCGCTCTTGCTCCGGGCGCTGCCCGTGCCGCCGGGCTGGAAGGCGGAGGGGCTCTTGCCTCTCGGTCCGGCCGCGGCGCCAGGGGGCGAGCGAGTGCTCCTGGTCTTCGACAGTCAGAAAAACGGGGCGCCGCTGGAATTCGTCATTCCGGCGCCCGGGAGATAGCCAGCGGCGGATCGATCTCGCGCAGCAATTTGCGCAGGATCGCTTCGGGGTAATCCTCGAACCCCTCGGCCACTTCGACGAAGGAGCCGGGACCGGCGGCCACCTCGGCTTCGAAATGCGCCACCGGATCGGGTTCGGCGCCGCGGATCACCAGGCCGTTCACGACATAGCCGAGATCGGCGAGCCGCCGCGCCTCGCCCAGGGGGGGACGGCCCTCGTTCGAGACCCCGTCGCCCGAGACGTCGATGACCCGCCGCCGGCAAACCATTGGCGCCGTGCCGCTGATCCGCTCGGCATGCAGCAGGGCCTCGCCGATGGCGGTGGAGAAGTTGCGCCAAACCCTGCGGGTGCCGCGCAATTCCTCGGCAAAGGCGCGCGTGCTGGCCGGGTCGGTCAGGTGCCGCCAGCCCGTGACCTGCCGTTGCCGGGAGGCGCCAGACCATTGCGTATGGGTCACCAGCATGCCGCCATCGAGCCGTTTCACCGCCTCGATCAGACGATCATCGGCAAAGGCCTCGGCCAGGCCGCCCGCTTGCAGGCGGTATTCGCGCTGATCGATCGAGCCCGACACATCTGTCGCCAGGATCAGTTCCAGCGCGCAGGCAAAGGCGGGACCGGGCAGAAGGGCCAGCAGGATCAGCGCCCTCATCGCGCGCGCCCCAGGATCAGTTCGGTGTTGATCTCGCGCAGCAGCTTGCCGACCATAACTTCGCGGTAATCCTCAAAATCCCGGGCGAGGGCCACGAAGCTCTCCGGTCCCTGCATCACATGCTCGCGGTAATAGATCGACGGGTCGGGGAAGGCGCCCAGGATCACCAGCCCGTTGATGACGATGCCCTCCAAGAGCCCCTGTTCGCGGAAGTAATCCGGCCCGACCCCGTCATTGTTCTCGCCATCGCCCGAGATATCCAGCACGCGGCGCGAACAGGGCGGCGCGCTTTGAAAGAGTTTCGCGCCGAACTCGACCCCCTTGCCCAGGGCGGTGGCAAACTCGGCATATCGCCGGGTGTGGTTGCGCAGTCGAGCGGCAAAGATGCGGACCGCATCCGGGCTGTCCAGCCGGGTCCAACCCAGCACCATGTCCTGCTGCTGATAGCCCGACCATTCATAGACCGCAGCCGTGACATAAGCGCCATGCGGGGTCAGCATCGCCTCGATGACCTCCGGCCGCTCCAGCGCATAGGCAAGCCCTTCGAGCTGCAACCGGTACTCGCGGCTGTTGACACTGGAGGAGATGTCCAGCCCCAGGGCCAAGGCCAGTTTGCAATAAGCGCTTTGCGCATTGGCCGGCACGCTCGCCAGCGACAGCAGCAGCGCGAGGAGCAGACGCGTCATCTGGCAGCCGCCAATTGCGGGCTCATCTCTCGCAGCAGTTTCGTGCGAATGGCGCGGGCGTAATCCTCGAACCCGTCGGCGATCTCGACAAACGAGGCAGGACCGCGCGCGACATTGCGGCGGTAGAAGCCCGCGAGATCTTTCTTGCCATCCACAATCGCCAATCCGTTGATCGTATAGCCCTCAGCCTCCAGCATATCGGCGGCGGCCCGCGCCGGACGGCCGCGGTTCGAGGTGCCGTCGCCCGAGACGTCGATCACCCGTCTGCGGCACGCCACAGGATTGGCAGCAGACACTTCCGCGGCGTGGTAGAGCGCCTCGCCCACGGCCGTGTAGGGGGCAAAGAACGGACGCTCCTGCTGCGTGATTTCATGGGCGAAGGCATGTGCGTCGGCCTCGGTCGTCAATCGGGTCCAGGGGATCGATTGATCCTGGCTGGCCGGTCCCGACCATTGCGTCAATGTCACCATGATCCCGCCCTCGGTCCCCTCGATCGCAGCGACGACCGCCGGGTCGCGAAAGGCCCGGGCCATGCCGCCCATCTGCAGCGCATATTCGGTGATGATGATCGAACGCGACACATCCATCGCCAGGACCAACTCCAGCCCGCAAGCCAGAGCCGGTCCGGGCACAAGACCCGCCAGCAGTGCCGGCAACAGCTTCACCAGTGGCCCGTATTCTCCATGCTGGCCCAGGGTTCCTGCGGCGGCAGGCTGCCTTCGGCCTGGAGCAATTCCACCGAGATACCGTCGGGCGAGCGGACAAAGGCCATCCGTCCGTCGCGCGGCGGCCGGTTGATGGTGACACCCGCGTCCTGCAGCTTCTGGCACATCTCGTAGATGTTCTCGACCGCATATGCGAGATGGCCAAAATTGCGGCCTTCGCCATACGCTTCCTCCGAGCCCCAGTTATACGTGAGTTCGATCGGCGCGTCGTGCTGTCCCGGCGGGGCAAGGAAGACGAGGGTGAATTTGCCGGCCTCGCTGTCGACCCGGCGGATCTCCTCCAACCCCAGCAAATCGCAATAAAAACGCTTTGATTCTTCGATATCGCGCACACGCACCATGGTGTGGAGATATTTGGTCTTCATCTCGTGGCCTCCCGGGAGTTATATACCAGATGTGGTGCAGGCCGAGTCGGCCTTTCGAGTAGGTGAATGATATGTCGGACGCAGTCGATCGCCAGATCAATTTCACGCAACGCGAGGAAGCGGGCCGCGAACGCCTGGGCGCTCTGCTGATCGTTCTGGCGGTGGCGGCGGTCCTGATGCGGACATCCTGGATCGGCGATGACGCGCTGATCTCGATGCAGCAGGTGCGGCTGTTCGTGGCCGGCGACGGGATCGTCTGGAACCCTGGAATTCGCGTGCAGGCATTCACGCATCCGGCGTGGTTCGGTGTGCTCAGCGGGCTGCACGCGGTGACGGGGGCGATGTTCTTCCCCGCGATCCTTGCCTCGATCGCGCTGACGGCTGGGGCGGTGCTGGTGCTCTGGTATTTCGTCCGAGAGCATCTGGTCTTTGGCGCGGGCTGGGCGGCGATGCTGGTGCTTTCGGTCCTGTTGTCGCGCGGCTTCGTCGATTTCGGCACGTCGGGTCTGGAGGTACCGCTCTCCTTCGCGCTGTCCGCCGCTGTGATGTGGCTGTTGGTTTTCGGGAGGACCGGGGTCTGGCTGTGGCTCGCCCTCGCGCTCCTGGTGCTCAACCGGATGGATCATGCGGTGTTGTTGGGCCCGCTGGCGCTGGGGCTGCTCGGCCGCGCGTTGGCCGAGCGCAGGATCCTGGTGATTGTGCCTGGGGCGCTGGTGCTGCTGGCCTGGTTTGCCTTTGCGACCTTCTATTTCGGCTCGCCGCTGCCCAATACCTATTTCGCAAAGGTCGGAGGGCAGATCAGCCTGGATGACCGGCTCGCCAAGGGGGTCTACTATCTGACCGATGCGTTCCTGCGCGATGGCTACAGCCTCGGCGTCGTCCTGCTGGGCATCGTTGCGGGCCTGTCACGCGGCGGGTCGTTCCGGCTGATCGCGCTCGGGCTGGTGCTGCATCTGCTGTATCTCATTTGGGTCGGTGGAGACTTCATGCGCGGGCGGTTTCTCGCCGTGCCGTTCTTCGTCAGCCTCTTCCTGATCGCGACGGCAATTACCCCGCGGCGGGCACAGGCCTGGGCGGTGGGGCTGATCGGGCTGGCGATTATTCTGGGCCAGCCGCCGTCGCTGGACAGGCTCTACTCGCAGCAGGAGCTTGTCGGGGGGATCGCGGACGAGCGTGGTTTTTATTTTCGCGAGTTTGCCACCCTCTCTCCCATTCGGGCCTGGCCAGAGCCGGCGGAGGGCCGGTTCGATCGGCCGAGCGCCGATCTGGTCTTCGTGGGCTGCGGGGGCATCGGCTATTCGCGCTATACCGCGCCGCCCCGGGCGCATCTGATCGACACTTGCGCCCTGACCGACCCGTTCCTGGCGCGCTTGCCCGTGCCGAGCGACATCCCGCAGCGGATTGGCCACGCCTCACGGCGGATGCCGGTGAACTATGCCGCTGCAGTCAAAGGGTCAGCAACGCCGACCGCGGGCGCGGCACTGTATGACGAGATGATGTTGATCTCCGCCGGTCCCCTCTGGTCGCGGGAGCGCCATTGGGCCATCCTCCGCCGCCTGTTCCGGATGGGCGAGGAGCCGCCCGCCGTGTTCCGCAATGGCGGCTCGCCAGACGTCATTTTCATGCATTCCGACACGGCGAAATCCTGGTACGAGGCCATCGCCGCCACGCGTAATCCGCCCCCTGAAGAGGTGCCCGAATGACCCTGACCCCCGAGCAGACGGCCGAGATTGCGGCGCACCGCGAGGCCCGCGCCCCGACCCGCCGTGCCGTTTCAGAAGGGTTGGAGCAGCATCTCTACACCGCCCACCCAGTGCTCGATCACGGGTTTGTCCGGGTGATCGACTACATGGGCGACGATGCGGCGATCGTGCAGGCGGCGCGGGTCAGCTATGGCCAGGGGACCAAGCAGGCGCGCGACGACTCTGGCCTGATCCGTTATCTGATGCGCCACTGGCACTCGACCCCGTTCGAGATGTGCGAGATCAAGCTGCATGTGAAACTACCCGTCTTCGTCGCAAGGCAATGGATCCGGCACCGCACGGCCAATGTGAACGAGTATTCCGCGCGGTATTCGATCCTCGACCGCGAGTTCTATATCCCCGCGCCCGAGCATCTCGCCAGCCAGTCGAAGGTGAACAACCAGGGCCGCGGCGCGGTGCTGGAGGGGGCGGAGGCAGCCAAGGTGCTTGAGATGCTGAAGACCGACAGCTCCCGCGCCTATGACCATTACGCCGAGATGCTCTCGACCGAGGGACAGGACGGGCTGGCGCGGGAACTTGCCCGAATGAATCTTCCGATGAACATCTACACCCAATGGTATTGGAAGATCGACCTGCACAACCTCTTCCACTTCCTGCGCCTGCGGGCGGATCCCCATGCGCAATACGAGATCCGGGTCTATGCCGATGCGATTTGCGAGATGGTCCGCGACTGGGTCCCCGCCGCCTATGCTGCTTTCGAGGATTACCGCCTGGGCGCCGTGCAGTTCTCGGGCAAAGGGATGGCCGCGCTGCGCCGGATGCTGGCGGGCGAGGAGATGGATGCCGAGAAAGCCGGGATGAGCGCCGGGGAGTGGCGCGAGTTCCAGGCGGCGCTGAAGGGCTGAGCGATGTGCGGGCGCTATGTGCTCGGCCCGGTCTCCTGGGCCGATTACCACTCCTTTCTCTCGATCCTGCCGGTGGGGCCGCGGGCCGAGGCGGTGGCGCCTTTCAAGACCAGCTACAACATCGCGCCCACTCAGATGATGCCCGTCCTGACCCTGGCCGACGAGGGGCTGGCGGCTGTCGAGGCCCGCTGGGGCCTGATCCCGCCCTGGTATCGCGGCGAGGTCAAAGTCTTTCGCAAGACCACGTTTAACGCCCGGATCGAGACGGCCCATGAAAAGCCGACTTTCCGCGCTGCCTGGGCCGGAACAGGGCCGGGTGGCCGCTGCCTGATCCCCGCCAGCGGCTATTACGAATGGACCGGCGAGAAGGGTGCGAAACAGCCCTGGTTCATCCACCTCACCGGCAATGCGCCGTTCTTTTGCTTCGCAGGCCTGTGGGAGCAGCGCGTCGACGGACTGGTCAGCTATACCATCCTGACCCGCGCCGCCGACCCTGTGCTGAGCCATCTCCACCACCGGATGCCAGTGATCTTGCCTGCTGACGCCTGGCCCGACTGGCTGGCGGGGGCGGAGGGCGCATGGATCGAGACCGCCGGTACCGGGTCCGGCGCGCAATTCGGCTTTCATAAAACCGGCCCGATCCGCGGCGACGCGCCGGGCCTGATTGACCCGCTGGAGGAGGTGCCCAATGCTCCGGATCTATTCTCTTAAGACCTGCGACACCTGCCGCAAGGCGATCAAGGCGCTGGAGGCGGCGAGGCAGAGCCTCGAGATCACAGATATCCGCGCCGATGGCGTGCCCCGCGATGCGCTGGCGGGATGGTTGGAGGCGCTGGGGCCGGAGGTGCTGGTCAACAGCCGCTCCACCACCTGGCGCGGCTTGGATGACGCGGAGCGGGCGAAGGCCGCCTCGGCCAACACGGCGCTGGATCTGCTCATGACCCACCCGACCCTGATGAAACGCCCGGTGATCGTCGCGGGCGAGACGGTCCATGTCGGCTGGACCCAAACGGTACAAAAAGCGCTGCTCTGAACCGGCCACGCCCCAGGTGGGCGGGGCAGCCGGGACAACAGGGTAGACAGGTCACCCCTCGCGCGGCAGGGTCGCGCCGGGTGGCGGAGAGCGACGGGAGGGCGCCATGCGCAACGCGGCACTGGTTCTGGGGATCATCGGTGGCATTGTCGGCATGATCATCGGCTTTTTCGGCTATGGCTGGGCCGAGTTCGGCTCGTGGTTCGTCGAACAGACCGGGGTCGGGGCCGATCAACTCGGCACGCCCGAGGAGCAGCAGGAAACCAAGATCGTCGCCCTGGTCGCGCCCATCCTGGGAATCGCCGGTGGCGCCATGGCCCGCTCGCAACCCCTGATCGGAGCGCTGCTGCTGCTCGCCTCGTCCTATGGCATGTTCTGGGGCTTCGGCTTTGGCGTCTTCACGATGTTCCCGATCGCGATGTGCGGGTTGGGCGGGCTCTTCGGCCTGCTGGGGCTCGCCACCGGGCGCGACGAGGATCTGCGCTGACTGCGGCCAGCCACGAAGCGGATCTGAGGAGTTGGCGCTGATGCCACTCTGCACGCCCCTCCTTGCATGTTTTTCAGGGGCTTTTGATCCATCGCATTGAATGCCGCGGCCTGATGGGCAATCCTGTTTCATATGGAGACTGGGATCGACGTTCTTCCGGCCATTCTGGCAGCCGCTTTCCTCCTGGGGATGGCGGCGCGCACGATCGGCTTGCCGCCGATGGTCGGTTTTCTGGTCGCTGGCTTTGTCCTGCACGAAGTGGGCGTCCGCCCGACCGAGGGTCTCGCCGAAGTCGCGGATCTGGGCGTCCTGCTGCTCCTTTTTACCATCGGCCTGAAGCTCAAGCCGAAGATGTTGGCCAAGCCGCAGATCATCGGCACGGCCGGCGTTCATCTGGCCGTTTGGGCCGCCACGATGGGCCCTCTGATCTGGCTGACCGGGCTGGTCTGGGGCGGAATGTTCGAGGAACTGGGCTGGCGCGAGGCGCTTTTGGTTGCCTTTGCGCTCAGCTTCTCCTCGACCGTCTTCGCCGTGAAGCTGTTCGACGACAAGGGCGAGATGAACTCGGTCCACGGGCAGACCGCCATCGGCATCCTGATTTTCCAGGATGTCGCCGCCGTCGTGTTTTTGACCACCGCGGGCGGGCAGGTGCCCGATGTCTGGGCCATCGCGCTGATCGTTCTTTTGCTTGTGCGTCCGCTTCTGTTCCTGCTGCTCGACCGGCTGGGCCATGGCGAGATGCTGCCGCTCTTTGGCCTGTTTGCCCTGCTGGTGCTGGGGGCGGCCAGTTTCAAACTGGTTGGAATGAAACCCGACCTCGGCGCTCTGATCCTCGGCATGCTGCTGGCCGATCACCGCCGCGCGCGCGACGTGGCGGACAGCCTGATCGGCATCAAGGAGCTTTTCCTGATCGGCTTCTTCCTGCAGATCGGACTGGGCGGCATCCCGTCCTGGCCCGTGGTGCTGACCGCACTGGGGCTGGTGGGGCTGCTCGCGTTCAAGGCGGCGCTTTTCTTCGCGCTGTTCATCGCCTTCCGGCTCAGGGCGCGGACGGCGACGTTGGGGGCCGTTGCGCTGGCAACCTATTCCGAGTTCGGCCTGATCGTCGGGGCCGTGGCCGTCGATGGCGGCATGATTGGCGAGGACTGGCTGACCATCCTCGCCCTGGCTCTGGCGATCTCCTTCGCTGTGATGGCGCCGATCAACGCGATGGCGCATGGTCTCTACGCCCGCTTCTCGCGTGACCTCCGCCGGTTGGAACGCACCAAGATCGATGCCGAGGACGAACCGATGCGGGCCCGTGGCGCGCAGATCATCGTGTTTGGCATGGGCCGGCTGGGTCAGGCGATCTATCGCCGGATGGCCGAGCGGCACAGCAGCCGGCTTCTGGGGGTCGAGACCAGTTCGGAGAAAGTCGCAGAGCTGACCAAGCGCGGCTGGAACGTGGTCCATGGCGATGCGACCGACAGTGATTTCTGGGCTCGGGCCAGTCGCACGACCGCCACGACCAAGGCCGTGCTGCTGGCGATGCCGGAGCATGAGGCAAATCTCTATGCGCTGCAGCAGATCCGCGCCCAGGGCTTCACCGGTTTCGTGGCCGCGATGGCGCGGTATCCTGACGAGGTTGATTTGTTGCGCGAGGCCGGGGCGGATTACGCGCTCGATCTCTTCGGCGAGGCGGGCTCGGGCTTTGCCGAGGATGTCGAGCAAAAGCTGACTGAGCAGGGGCTCGACGCGCTCTTCGAACCGGCGCCAGAGGTGCCTGTCGCGGCCCTGCCGGACGCCCGTGGTTGAGCCAGATCGAGCCCTGACTCAGGGCGTCTGAAAAACTTCACAGAAGCCCGAAAAAGGGGATTGCGCGGTTCGGAGAATCTCCATATACACCGCGCTCACCGGCGGCGAGGTGCTCATGTGCTTCGTCGCCGATTGCTTCCCGGGCCCCGGATTTTTCCACAGGTTGGTCCACAGGAACGGGTCGCACGCTCTTTGAACTGTTTTATTTTTGAAGGGATATGTGGGCGGATTTGCTGGTTTTGCGACTGGTGGATTTTCTGCATATCGGCTCGTTAGGTTAGGTTTCGGCTTGACCGATGATGCGAGTGTCAGCT
>JBCBIS010000014.1:7387-36274 GCA_038524325.1 Pseudomonadota bacterium | reverse complement strand
CTGAAGAAGGCGACCCGCTCGACCGTCTCGTTCAGGACGGCGACATTGTCGATGGCCCACCACCAGTCATTATCGGCATCGAACATGCGCCAGGCGACTTGGATTTCGCTGGCGCTGTTTGGGGCCAGGATGTCGAGGCTCACCGTCTCGTTGGCGCGTGTCAGCGAACTGGAGCCGCCGGGGATGGTGTCGGTGCTGAGGGTCAAGAGGCTCGAGAAGCTCTCGCCGCCGTCAAAGCTGACCAGCACCTCGCCGGTCTGCGCGTCATAGGGGCGGAAGCTGCTGTCGAATTGCAGCGTCACCGGGATCTGTGCCACGCCGCCGATCGAGGGCAGCGAGAAGCCGAGATCGGTGCCAACCTCGACAAAGCTCTCCGGATCCTGCGCGGGCGAGCCCCAGCCTGCCAGATCGCCATCGTCGAAGGTCTCGGTCAGCAGGGCCTCTGGCGCCTCGACGATCACCACCTTGTCGTCGGTCGAGATGTTGCCGTCCGCATCGGTGACCTTCAGGGTCACGCGGTTGGTGCCGGTTTTCAGATCGACCTCCAGTGGTGCGCCATCGGTCTCGCCCAGCTTCTCGCCATCGGCGGCGAACCACTCGAAGAGCGCACCTTCGGTGTCGCCAATGGTGGCGGAGGGGTCGAGGGTGACAGTCGCCTCGACCCCGTCGCCCGCGACCACCATTGTCTCGCCCGCCTTGGCGATGGCAATCTGTTCGGGGGTGCCGAGATCGACGCCTTCGAAGACCTCCTCGTGATCCGGGAAGTCGTTGAAGTAGGTATCCAGATCCACCAGCTTGGTATGGGTGGTCAGCCGGTCATTGTCCGGATCGACCACCACCAGCCGCAGCGCGCCATTGCCGCCGTTCGGGCCGATCCCCTCGGGTCCCGCCCAGGCGCCGTTCTGATAGTTGACGAAGATCTGGTGCACCGGGTTGCCGCCGGCGCCATAGCTGACCGTGGTCTCGGCACCGCCCATGAAGTTGTGGCCGTTGAAGGTGAAGGTCACGTTCGGGTATTTCGAGGCAAACTCGCGCCAGGCATCCTCGCCGCCATTGATCCCGCGCGGGTTCTCGCGGATTGCATAGCCCCAGCCGTCATTGTCCGTGGTCAAAGGCTCGGTCACCGGGGTGATCCGCCCGTCACCGCCTTGCCAGGCATGGGTGTCGATGATGACCCGGTGGTCCAGATGATCCTCGATCACCTCACCGGCCCAGCGGAGCACATCGTCGGGCATTCCCAGTTCCAGGCTGAAGATCAGCCATTTGGTGCCGTCGGGGGCTGTGTGGGTCGAGTAGGCGTTGCGGATCGAGTCCGAATAGGTGTTGCCGTTGCCGAACGTATCCTCGCCCACATCGAACCCGTCATAGGTGCCGCCGCCCTGCGCCTCGGTCGCACCGACTTGTTCGGGTGTGAAATAGGTGTCGATATCGGTCTCGAAGCTGAACGCCGAGGCGAAGCCCGGGCGCTGTTGGTCGTGGTTTCCAACGGCAAGGGTATAGGAGATCTCGCCATCCAGCCGCTCGATCGCGTCCTCGGCAATCTCCCACTGGCTGACCGCGCCGAACTGCACGATGTCGCCAACATGGATGGTGTGGAACAGGCCCAGGCTGTCCTTCTGGTCGACGATCCAGTCGGTGATGTTGCCAAAGCTGTCGGCGATATTGGGGTTCGAGGTGTAATCCTGCGTGTCCGGGATCACCGCGAAGACATAGGCGTTCTCGCCCGCAACGATGGCGCGGAAATTCTCGGTCACCTCTTCGCCACCGATCTGGGCGGTGACGGTGATGTCGGAATGGCCGAGCGCTGTGCCGCTGAGGCTGAGTGTCGTCCCGTCGATCTCAGCTTCGACAATCGTGCCATCCGCGGCGGTGACTGCGAAATCCGTGGCCTCAGCCCCGAAGGCCTCGGCCAGATCGATCTCGACCGGGGTGCCGTCATCGACCAGCAGCAGATCGTTGATATTGTCCTGCTGTGCCAGTGCGGGGGCATTGTCGATGACTTGCGCGACCTGGAAGCCGAACTCCTCGGTCGCCGCATAATCGTCGAAGCCAATCTGAGCGGTCACCGGGACGGCCGGGACCTCCAGGGCAATGGTCGGCGTGGTGATGGTCGAGTTGAAATCGCTGCCGGTCTGCGAGCCATCGTTGAAATCGTCCCACTCATCCGGGTCAGCAATGGCGGCGACGTTCTGGGCCAGGGTAAAGTCGCCGCGGTTCTGCCCGTCTGCCGAGGTCCAGAACTCGGTCGTCGCGAAGGACCAGCCCTGCCACTCGGTGGTGCCCTGCGGCATGTTGGGGTCGTTTTCCCGCGTCCAGCCTTCGGGCGGCACATCGGTCCAGCCGAGAGTGCCGATGTTCTCGTCTTCTGCGGGCCGCAGATCGTCCAGGAGGCCGTCGAAATTCTCAGCATAGAGCAGATTGCCGAGGTCATCGGTCAGAGCGATATTGTCCACCGCCCACCACCAGTCATTGCCGCCATCGCGGAGGTTGAAGGCAAAGGCCACATCTTCGGTCGTTCCCGGTGCTTCGAAGTCCAGAACCACCGTCTCGTTGGCGCGGGTCAGCGAGCTGGTGCCGCCCGGCACCGTCGAGGTGTCCAGCGTCAGGAGCGACTGAAAACTGCCGCCGTCAAAGCTGACCAGCACCTCGCCCGTCATATCGTCATAGGGGCGGAAGCTGGAGTCGAAGGTCAGGGTCAGCGTCCGCGGCGCCTCCAGCACCGGCAGCGGCTGCGGCGGGATGGATTGCGCCGGCGCCAGGGGGCCTGCACCATCGGCCCCGCCCAGCGCGGCAATCGCATCGGCGTCCAGAACCTCCGAGGACAGGCCGAAATGCGCCAGGAACCCGGTCGAGGTCTCGCCGCCATCATCGGTCAGCAGCAGGAACCCGGTATCGGATTGAAGGGTGAACCGGTCGGCGCTGACGGTCTGGTCATCGAGGAAGGCGCCGTCGAGATATTTCGACAGGGTCGCGGTCCCGTCGCCCTGATCCTCGACCGTGATCGCGATCCGATGCCATTCGCCCGGCGTGACGCTGCCGTCATAATCGCCATTGATCCCGATCCCGCCATCCGAGCGGATGAACAGGTCGCCATCGCTCTCCTGGGTGGTATCGGTCTGAAACAGCGCCTGAAAGCCCGGCAGTTCGTCGATATTGATGTCCCAGATCGCGGTATAGCTGGAGAGATCGCCGGTCAGCGGGTCGAGGCTGGCCAGCAGGCCTTCCTCGGGCAGATAGGCGGCGTAATCGAGCACCGCCACATCATCGCCGCCCGGCCCCTCGATCCCGAGTTGCGAGGCAAAACCGAAGCTGCTGTCGTTCTGGGTGACCGGGCTGCGGAACCCGAAGCCCTCCAGAATCACATCGGCGGCGCCATAGCGGGGCGCGACATCGTCATTCTCGAAGGTGACCTCCACCGCCGCAGCCGAGGGCGGGCCGGCGAAGAACCCGGAAGCGACCGGTGCCGCGATGCTGGCGACCAGGGCTTCGACTTCACCCGCGCTGGGCACATCGGTCGAGAAAAAGACCGAGGCGACAGCGCCCGCAGCCGTCTCGCCATCATTGTCGGTGAACAGGGCCAGCCCCTGGGCAGGGTCCACCGCAAAGCGCGCGGTCGCGCCCAGATCCTGCGTGCCGACCAGCGCGCCGTCGACATATTTGCGCAGGATGGTGTTGCCACCCTCCTGCGTGAAGGTTGCAACGATCCGGGTCCAGGCATCGAACGGCACGGCCCCGTCATAGACACCGCTGATGCCGATGCCTGCCGTGCCATCGCCATTGTCGCGCAGGAACAGCTCACCATCGCCGTCGCCCAACTGAACCAGGCTGACAAAGGTCGACGAGGGTTGCGGCACGAAGATGTCGAGGCCGATCGCCCAGGTCTCGGCAGGGCCGTCGGAGGCCAAGGCTGGGATCAGTCTCAGCGACTCGCCGCTGGAGAACGCGGGAAACGAGAGGAGCGCCTGATCCTCGCCGCCCAAAAGCGGAAAACCCGTCTCGCTGGCCAAGCCAAGCGTTGCAGAACCCAGTTGCCGTGCCATGTGCAAATCCCCCGGAACAGATGCGCGAAGACCGGCAACATTCACGATTTCTTTAACTCTTCCCCTGTGGGACGGTTAATCTTTTGCGACAATTCCGCAGCAGTGATCTGGACTTAGTCATCATAGCCAAAGGCGGTGAGGAAGGGTTGGAGCACCGGCAGATGCGGCTCGAGAAACCGGCGGTAGGCCCGCCACCGCCCGACCGCGCGGCCATGGACCGGTTGGCGCACCTCGGTCTGTGTCGGCGAGTTCACGATCTTGCCGTCCAGCCGGTCGCGATAGCGCGTCACCGCCGCATCCCATTCGAGCCCCAGCGCAGGGAGGATGCGGCGCACCTCGCCCATCGGATCCGCCACCATGTCTTCATAGCGGGTCTCGACCCATTGCCCGGGGTCGATCTCGCGGCGATAGCGGAGCCAGGCCCCCATCTCGGCGGCATAAAGCTCGGCCGCACTGCCCCAATCGAGCAGCATTGCGCTGAACTCGGTCAGGCGGAAACTGCGCAGCACGCAGCTCGTCACCACATCGCGCGGATCGCGCAGGGCGATCACCAGCCGCGCCGCTGGGTCCATTCGCAACAGTGCCGGCAGAAGACCGGTATGGTTGGGGTTTTTGTCCAGATGCACCCGTCCCGCCAAAACGGTGTCGAGCGCCGCCTGCATATAGGTGAGGTACCGCGCACGCTGACATGCGACCAAGGACCGAGGGATCCGGTCCAGGGTCGCGACGGTCAAGGGGCCTCCCCCAGCCTGACACAGGCGGGGCAGGATATCGCGGGTGAACACGACCCGCTCGGGCGAGGCGATCAGGCCAGGATGGGCATCGAGACACTGCTCCAACAGCGTCGTGCCCGAGCGAGGAAAGCCGACCAGATGCGCCATCGCCGGTCCCGCGGGCGCTGTTTCCTGCTGCCAGCGCTGCAGCGTGGTGGTCGAGAAGTCCCGCGCCATGGCGGCGATCCGGGCGTTGTTCTTGCGCGCCATCGCCAACAGATCCGCGACGCCGGGCCTTGCGCGGAGGATCCCATGGGCCTGCGCGATGGCCGCAGCCGCCTCCTCGGCCGCGCCTCTGCTGTCATGATGATAGCACAGCTCGGTCCAGGCCTCGGCGCGCAGCGCTTCGGGCAGGCCCGGCCGGGTCAGGCGCCGCAGCATCTCGACCCCGTCGGCGCCCCTGCCTTGGCGGCGCAACAAGCGCGCCCGGGCAAGGCGAGGTTCGGCCGCGCTCGGCGCGGCGCGGATGCAGGCGTCTATTTCAGCCAGCGCCTCATCGATCCGGCCCGCCCGTTCATAGAGCGCGGAAAGCTCGGCCCGTGCCGGGGCGCTGCGGTTGGCCATGTGCTCGAGCAGGTCCATCGCTCGGTGTTCGCGGAAGATCCGCGCATAGCTGACGGCGATCTGCAAGGCGACGGGCGGGTCCTCTCCGCCCAGGGCTGTGGCCCGGTCGAGCAGCTCGACCGCCCTGGCTATTTCGAACCGTCCGCCAAAGGCCCGCGCCGCTTCGAGCAGGGCCTTCAGATTTTCTGGCTGCTCGGCGAGCGCAGTCTCAAAAGCCTCCAGCGCGGGATCGGTCTGGCCGCGATCCCACAGTGTCCTGGCGCGCGCGAGCGCCGGAAAATCGTCGCGATCGGACTGGGTCACGGTGTTCCTCGATGGCTTAAGACGCGGGGAGACACTTGCCGAGCTACCGCTGCCGATCAAGCACTCAGAGACGCGGGGGAGCGAGCGCGCAAGCGCCTGCCCCCGGCCGCGGGATAAGACTGTTGAGACTGGTCAGACGGGCGGCGCCCCAACCGCGCACGACACCGGGCTGGAGGCAGCCCAGACACCGCCCCGGCGCATCCGCTGGGCGATCAGCCGCTCGGCCTCCCTCCGCTTCAGGATCGGGCGGGCCGGCGGGCCAAGTGCCGCCTCCGGGTTCTCTGCCAGGCCCGGATAAATCGCCTCGATCTGCGCGCGATGCTCGGGCGAGAATTCGGCCAGAGCGACGGGGCCCGGCCGGAAACTCTCGGTCGCCGCGCCCTCGGCATAGATCACCTCATGCCGGTCGAAGAGCAGTGCGAAATAGGCGATCTTGCGCTTTCCCGCCATGGCACGCACGCCCTTCAGGCCGGTCATCGATTTGGCGATCGCGAAGACCTCGGCATCGTCGAACATATCGTCGACATCGGTGCCCGCCAGAACCATCCGGTGCTGGGGCGAGACGATCAGATCACGCTCGGGCAACCCCGGAGCCAGAGCACCGGCCTGGATCAGGATCGGTTTGTCCTTGCCGCCGCGCGGGTCGTTCGTGAAATCAACCTCGCGCCGGCCGATCCAGCGCAACGGCTGCGGGCCGCGATCTGCGGTGATCACGAGATCCCCGACGCGGAGGGTCTCGACCCGTCGTGGCCCCGTCGGGGTCGCGATCAGGGTGCCAGGCGCGAAACAGGGGGGCACGCCCATGGCGACCAGCGATTGGAACTGCGTGCCCGGGCTCGAGGTATCGACCGTCCCATCCGGCACCTCGACACTTTCGCCGGAGGGGAACGTGAGGATCTGCGGGCTGCCGCCGCCTCCTGTCACGGTAACCTCGTTGGCGGTAACGGTGCCGTCCTGGTTGGTCAGCGCGTTGCCGGCATCCGTCAGCCCGCTGGTATCGAGCTGATCGTTCGTCGCGCCGTCGAGATCGTCATCGCCCGAGTCGAAATCCGTGATCGTATCCGCGCCACCCGACACGACGAAGACGTCATCTCCGTCCCCGCCGGTCAGCGTGTCATCATCGGCGCCACCGTCCAGAGTGTCATTGCCGGTGCCACTGAACAGCGTGTCGTTGCCATCGCCGCCGGAGAGTTCATCAGCACCGCCAAATTCGTTGCCAGTCAGGTCGAGCGGGGCCGGGTTGGCGCTGGTCGTACCGTTGACCGCAGTCAAATTCGCGCCATCCGGCACCGGCGGTCCGCCGATCTGAATCAGATAGGCGCCGTCTTCACCGGCTTGGGCAGACTCGCCCGATCCATCGAAATCGACATCCAGAATGGCGAAAGTATAGGTCTCGCCGGTATCGTTATTCGTGAAGTCGGCGCTGTCGTCGAACAGCACCTGGAAGGTTTGCCCGTCGATTTCGACGAGTTGGCCGCTGTCGGTGAAGGTCTCGTTCGGAGAGTCTCCACCGATCTCACCGTTGTCATCGATAAAGGTGGCTGTGCCGGTGGAGTTGATGGTGAGCGCCGTGCCATTGGCGCCGCCTTCGAACGTGCCAGCGGTGATCGTGAAATCCTCGCCCAACCGGAAGGCTGCGACCTGATAGGCATTCGGGGTATCGCCGCGGAGGACATCGTCGCCATCGCCACCCGAGATCGTATCTCCGCCGCCGCCGCCATCGACCGTGTCATCCCCGGTGCCGCTGGAGATCTGGTCGGCGCCATCGCCGCCATAGATCTGATCTCCGCCGCCTTCGGTGGCGATGCTGTCATTTCCGCTGCCGCCATAGATGATTTCGTTCGAGCGGCTGTCGAGCTCGGCCGACGTGATCGTGTCGTCGCCTGCGCCGCCATAGATCAGGTCGTCATCGCCAGCGGATTTTTCTTCGCCGGCTTCGATCACATCATTGCCGGCGCCGCCATAGAGGGTATCGTTGAAGTCTCCGCCGTCGACGCTGTCGTCATCGGCACCGCCATAGAGGATGTCATCGCCGCCCTGGCCGATCAGCGTGTCATTTCCGCCGCCGCCAGATAGCGTGTCAGTCAGGAAGTTGTCATCGGTGCCGGTCAGAGTGTCATCGCCGCCTTGACCATCGAAACTGGCGGCCTGAGTCGAGCTTGTGGCATCCAGCAGATCGTCCTGCTCGGTCAGGATGACGTTCTCTATCCCAAAGAACGTGCCGGTGTCGGTGCCGTTGGTAAAGGTCCCCTGCTCGTCGCCCGTGTAGGTCACCGTGACGCCCGAGCCAAGACCGCTCAGATCCAGCGTGTCGCTGTCGGTGCCGCCTTCCCCGCCATAGATTACGTCAGAGCCAAAGCCATCCTCGATCACGATCGTATCGGCGTCGTCTCCCCCATAGATCGTATCGTTCCCGCCGCCGCCGATGATGCTGTCGGCCCCGGCGCCCGCTTCGATGGTGAACGGACTGGTCGCGTTCGTCTCCGAGCCATCGACCACATCGTCCTGATCTGTCAGCACAACGCGCTCGATACCTTGGAAAGTCGCCGTGTCGCTTCCATCGGTGAAGGTACCGTCTTCGCTCGTATCGAATGTGACCGTGGCTGCGGTTCCCAGTGCGCTTAGATCGAGGGTATCGCTGTCGGTGCCACCTTCGCCGCCATAGACGATGTCCGAACCGAAGCCGTCGGTGAACGTGAACACATCGCCCATGCCCGCGCCATACAGCGTGTCGTCGCCGGTACCACCATCGATCGTATCTTCGGCTTCGCCACCATAGATCGTGTCATTGCCCGATCCGCCGTCGATCACCTCTCCGTTCTGTCGATTGATGCCGCCAGTGAACCCGGAATAGATCAGGTCGTTGCCGGCGCCGCCGAACAGGCTGTCTGTATCGGCCGTGCTACTCTCGGTGCCACCGATGATCGTGTCGTTCCCGGCCCCGCCATACATGGCCTGGCTCATATTGTCGGCACTCAGCGTATCGTTGCCGTCGCCGCCATAGAGCGTGTCCATTCGGTCGTCGCTGACGATGGAATCGTCTCCATCCCCGCCATAAAGGACATCGCGGTCGTCGGTGGCTACGCCGTTGGCACCGGTGCTGGTGCTGGTCAGAACATCATTGCCCGCGCCGCCATAGAACGTGTCGTTGCCGTTCCCGGTTCCGCCATGGGACCCGCCGGTGTCGTTCAGGGTGTCGGCCCCGGCCCCGCCATAGACGATGTCGTCGCCCAAACCGGCCGCGAATGTGTCGTCTCCGCTGCCGCCCGTCAGAGTGTCGTTTCCACCAAGGCCATCGACACTCACACCAGCCGTATCGACGGAGGCATCGAATTCGTCGTCCTGCTCGGTCAGAATGACGTTCTCAATCCCAAAGAACGTGCCGGTGTCGGTGCCGTCGGTGAATGTGCCCCGCTCATCGCCGTCGAAGGTGACGGTGACGCCGGACCCCAGGGCGCTCAGATCGAGGGTATCATTGTCCGTCCCGCCCTCACCGCCATAGATGAGGTCTGCTCCGAAGCCGTCGTTGATGACGAAGGTGTCCGCGTCATCCCCGCCTTGCATGTCATCCGCGCCGCTGCCGCCGGTGAGGGTATCGTCACCGCCCGCACCCTCGATCTTGTCGGCACCGGCACCGCCGCTCAGCGAGTCGTTGCCCGCCCCGCCGGCGAGCGTGTCGATCCCATCCCCCCCAATCAGCGTGTCATCGCCGCCATGGCCATAGAAGGACATGCCGCTGTTGTCGGCGATCAGGGTGTCGCCGTGGTCGTTCGAGCCGTCGACCTGTTCGAAGCCGGTGAGCGTGTCCCCCTCGGCATGGCCGCCTGTTTCGGTATCAGAATCCGTCAGGTCGACCGTGACACCGGCATCGCTGTTGAAATAGCTGACGGTGTCCTCGCCTCCGGCGCCGTCAAAGCTGTCCGCTCCCGCGCTCGAATAGACCCGGTCGTTCCCGTCGCCGAGCACGATCGTGTCAATGCCCTGGCCAGACTGGATCGTGTCGTTTCCACCCAACGCATCGATCGAGAGCCCGTTGGTATCTGACCCGCCATCGACTGTGTCGTCCTGTTCTGTCAGAATAATGTTCTCGATGCCAAAGAACGTCGCCGTATCGGTGCCGTCGGTGAAGGTCCCCCGCTCGTCGCCATCGAAGGTGACCGTGACGCCGGAGCCGAGGCCGCTCAGATCCAGGGTATCGCTGTCGGCGCCGCCTTCGCCGCCATAGATCGTGTCGGATCCAAAGCCGTCTTCGACCGTGATCGTGTCCTGGTCATCGCCGCCATAGATCAGGTCGTCGCCAGAACCGCTGGTGATGGTATCGCTGCCGGCCTCGGCAAGCACCGTGAAGTCAGATGTGGCACCGCCGCCGAAGAATGTGTCGTTCTCTGCCGTAAGTTCAAAGGTCTCGATGCCCTCGAAGGTGCCGCCGTCCCCATCCTTGTCGGTGAATGTCCCCGCCTCATCGCCCGTAAGGGTGACCGTCATCGCCACCATAGAGCGTGTTCGATCCATCGGTGCGCAAGAAGGTGTCTGCACCGGTTCCACCAACCAGCGTCGAACTCGTGGTATCGTCGCCTGTGTTCCCTTGCAGAGTGTCATCACCCGCGCCGCCATCGACCGAGACGTCTCCTTCGGCCAGCGAGGCATCGAAGACATCGTTCTGATCGGTCAGGATGACATTTTCGATCCCGAAGAACGTGCCGGTGTCGGTGCCGTCGGTGAATGTGCCCTGTTCGTCGCCCGTGTAGGTGACGGTAACGCCGGTGTCGAGCGCGCTCAGGTCCAGCGTATCGCTGTCGGTGCCGCCCTCGCCGCCATAGATCGTGTCGGTGCCAAAGGTCGCTTCCACT
This sequence comes from Pseudomonadota bacterium, assembly GCA_038524325.1. Classification (GTDB taxonomy): domain Bacteria; phylum Pseudomonadota; class Alphaproteobacteria; order Rhodobacterales; family Rhodobacteraceae; genus Thermohalobaculum. The sequence continues at coordinate 25,744 of JBCBIS010000014.1, read as the reverse complement.
TCGAACAGGTCCGACCCGTCGCCGCCGTATAGGACATCGTCCCCGCCATCGATATGCGAGAAGCCTCCGAACCCGGTCAGTGTATCATCGTCGTTCCCGCCATAGAGAACGTCGTTGCCGACCCCGCCCATGAGCGAGTCGTCATCATCGCCGCCATAGAGGGTGTCTTCGGTGCTGGATCCCGTGCCGAGCCGGTCGTTTCCGGTACCTCCATAGAGGATGCCGTTCGACCCTCCCAAACCACCGAACAGGCCGTCATCGCCGGCGCCGCCATAGAGGGTGTCCTCAAAATCCCCGCCGATCAGCGTGTCATTGCCATCGCCGGCATAGATGTTGAGCGCGGTATCCGCGGACAGGGCGTCAACATCATCATCATGGTCGGTGAGGATGATCGTCTCGATCTCGCGGAAAGTCGCCGTGTCGGTGCCATCGGTAAAGTCGCCGCGCTCGTCCCCTAAGAATTCAACATCGACGCCGACGCTCAGGTTGCTCAGATCCAGCGTATCGCTGTCGGTGCCGCCTTCGCCTCCAAAGACCGTGTCGGCCCCGAAGCCGTCCTCGAAGACGAAGCTGTCGCGGTCATCGCCGCCATAGAGCGTGTCCGCGTCTGCGCCGCCATTGATCTGATCGTCGCCATCGCCGCCATAGACAGTATCGGCGCCGGCATCGCCGAACAGGGTGTCGGCGCCTTCGCCGCCCGACACTGTGTCGGCATCTTCTCCGCCATAGAGCGTATCACCGTCGGTCCCGCCATCGATGCTGTCCTGGCCGAGCCCGCCATAGATCGTGTCGGTGCCTGAATCGCCGGCAAGCGTATCGTCATCGGTCGAGGTGACGGTAATCACCGTCGGCGGGTTGGTGAACTCCTGCGTGGCAAAGCCGTAATTGGTGCCTCCGCCCCGGCTGGTAAGACCGAAGGACATGACCGACTGGTCCTCGAAGCTGACCGTGGCCCAATGATCTTCATCGCTGTTGCCGCTCGAGGTATTCGACGCATCCGAAATCGTGAACGAGTCGCCGTTATCGGTCACGGCCAAATCGGTCGGCGGATCGTTGGAGAGCGAGACCGAGCGCGCATCGTCCTTGCCGATCGTCACGCTCTCCGAGGATGTGTCGATGTCCTGGAAGGTGAAGGAGCTGTCCAGCTTGATCACCTGCCCGGTCGCCTGATCGAAGAACTCGATGCGGATATCGGCGCTGTCGCCGGCATTCCCGGCACCGGAGGCGTTGAGCTGCACCGGCACCGAATCCGAGACCCCGAAATCGACGGTAAGGGCGTCGTTGGAGAGGTCCATCACCGTGATCCGCGCCTGCACGGTGGTCCCCTGATCGGTGACGCCGACATTGTCGTAGACGATGAAGTCTCCGATATCGCCGGGACCGGACCCTGTTCCCGTCGACGAGACATTGGCAACCTGGAAGGTAAAGCCCGAGAGCTGCTCACTCGTGCCGCCAGACTCGTCCTCGCCGCCCAAGATCAGGTCGTTGCCGCTGCCACCCGAGATCGAATCCGACCCGGTGCCACCTGCGATCTGATCGGCCCCGCCATCGCCTGTGATCGAGTCGTCATCGGACCCGCCATCGATGCTGTCAGCGCCGTTATTGCCGCTGATGGTGTCAGAGCCCGCATCGCCGGCAATCCTGTCGCCACCGGTGCCGCCATCGACGACGTCATCGCCCGAACCGGCGGTGATGCTGTCGGCATCGTCTCCGCCATAGACGATGTCGTTTCCGTCTTGCGCGTCGATCGTGTCTTGGCCTTCGCCGCCATAGACCGTGTCGTCACCTGCATCGGCGCTGATCGTGTCGTCGGCGAATGCGCCGCCATCGGTCTCGCTGGTCGAGACACCGCCATAGATCTCGTCGCCCGCGCTGCTGCCGGTGACCGTGCCATTGTCCGATCCGTCGCTGAGGTCGGTGATCGGCGCCCGGTTTACCGTACCCGAACTGATCACATTCTCGATGCCGAAGAAGCTGACCGTGTTGCTGCCATCGGTGAAGGTGCCGTCCTCGGTCGTGGTGAAATTGACCGTGACGCCGGCGCCGAGCGCGCTGAGGTCCAGCGTGTCGTTGTCCGTTCCACCTTCTCCGCCGAAGATTACTTCCGCGTCATCGACGCTGGTGACGACGATCGTGTCGGCATCATCGCCGCCATAGATGACATCGGACGCGCTGCCGCCATCGATCCTGTCATCTCCGGCGCCGCCGGACAGAGTGTCACCATCTGCCCCGCCATCGATGCTGTCCGCGCCGCCGCCGAGCGAGATGGTATCCTGACCGGCATTGGCCAGAACAGTCACATCCTCGCTGGAAGCGGTGCCGTCGATGCTGTCTGCGCGATTGGTGAGTTCGAAAGTCTCGATCTCGGCGAAGGCCCCTTCATCGCCGTCATCGTCGGCGAACGTGCCTTGCCCCTCGCCGGTGAAGGTGAGGGTGACAGCATCATCGGCGGCAAGCGCGGTCAGGGTGTCGTTGTCGGTGCCGCCCTCGCCACCAAAAACTGTCTGACGGTTCCCGAGCCCGATGTTGAACGTGTCATCGTCATCACCGCCATAGAGGGTGTTGCGATTGTCATTCGCCTGCGTGTCGAAGACATCGTCGCCGCTGCCGCCATAGATTGTGCCGTCATCGTCAACCTCGATCAGGTCGTCGCCGTCACCCGCATAGATGGTGTCGCCACTGCCGCCCGAGGTGATCGTATCGTCGCCCGTGCCGATCCCGTCGGAATCCGCGCCGCCATAGATCTCCTGGCCGCCACCGCTGCCCGAGATGTTGGAATCGTTCGAGTCGGTGCCAAAGACCGGCCCGTTCTCGTTGGCCGTGACAACCATCGCCTCGAGATTCGAGGTCGCAAAGCTCTGCGAGATGCCCCGCAAGGTGACCGAGGTCCCATCAGGGAAGGAGAGAACGGCATTGCCGCTGCCATCATTGCCGACCGCGATGTCCGACGTCTCGATCGGTGTCGAGCCATTGGTGGTCAGCCCCGAGACATCGATGACATCGCCTTCGCCGAGGTTGAAATCGCCGATCGTGTCCGCGCCGTCACCATCATTGATGACGAAGATGTCTGCGCCCGTTCCGCCATAGAGCCGGTCACCATTGCCCCCACCGCCCGTCAGCGTGTCATCGTCAGCGCCGCCATAGATGAATTCACTACCATCAGAATTTCCGTTGATGCTGTCATTGCCGCTTCCGCCATAGGCATCGTTGAAGCTCGAGCCGGTGTAGATGTGATCGTCGCCACCTCCACCATAGAGGATGTCGTAATCGGCCCCGCCATAGAGGGTGTCATTCCCCTCGCCGCCTGCCAGCGTATCGTTGCCGCCACCGCCATAGAGCGTGTCGTCGGACCCGTCATCCGAGGCGACGACCGTACTTCCACCGGCCGCGTTCGAGCCGTCATATCCGAGTATGAAATCGTTGCCCGAGCCGCCATAGACGGTATCCGAGCCGCCACGGCTTTCGATGTTATCGTTGCCGCTGCCACCATAGATGACATCGTCATTGCTGGCGTCACCCTGAAGGAAATCGTCGCCGGAGCTGCCATTGACTGTGCTCATGAGACGCCTCCCGACCGCGAGTCATGCGCAACGAGGCTCAGATGCGCCATAGACGCATAGGACGCGCAGAGCGCCCGCAGCGGGTTGGTCAGTCTCGGCATGATTCTTCTCACACTTGGCCCCGAAAATCTCTCCATCCCTCGCCGCAAATTGTTGCGATCCGCTAAAGGAAGGCATGAAATTTCCAAAGATTGCTGGCGTTGGCGGGCAAGGTGGGGCCGGAAGAGATAAGGGGCGCCAGTGGCGCCCCCGGTCGGGTTGGTCCCGAATCCTCTCCCTGTCGAACTGGCATGCCGCCAATTCGCTGCTACCGTTGCGTGCAAGTTCGGAGTCGTCAAGACCCCATCCCCAAAAAGGCGAGCGCGGCGGCAAGATAAAAAAGGCCGCGCACAAGGGCGCGGCCAGTTCGACAGGGAGGAGTAGTCACGATGTCCGCCACCACACGGAAGCATCGCAATTGAAGCTTCGGCGAAAGTGGTTAACAAACTGTCTAGAAATTGGACAATCACGGGTGTCAGGGGAAAAGACTTGAGCGAGAACAGTGTTTTTATTGGCGGGGGTGGTGCCGAATATGCCGAGCCGCAGTCGCTGCTGTTGAAATACGCCAACCGGCACGGCTTGATCGCGGGGGCGACCGGCACGGGCAAAACAGTGACTTTGCAGATCCTGGCCGAATCTTTCTCGGCCGCCGGGGTGCCGGTGTTCCTCGCCGATGTCAAAGGCGATCTGAGTGGACTGGCGCAACCGGGCAGCCCCGACCACAAGCTCCACGACAAGTTGGTCGCCCGGGCCCAGACCATCGGCTTTGACGGGTACGGCTATGACGCGTTCCCCGTGGTTTTCTGGGATCTGTTCGGCGCGCAAGGTCATCCGATCCGCACCACAGTGACCGAGATGGGGCCGTTGCTGCTCGCCCGAATGCTCGACCTGAACGACACGCAGGAGGGGGTGCTGACCATCGCGTTCCGGGTAGCGGAGGATGAGGGTCTCGCGCTACTCGATCTCAAGGACCTGCGCGCGATGCTGGTCTTCCTGGGCGAGAACCGGCGCGAGATCGGTCTGGAATACGGCAATATCTCCACCGCCTCGATCGGCGCGATCCAGCGCCGGCTGCTGGTGCTGGAGCAGCAGGGGGCGGAGCGCTTCTTTGGCGAACCCGCGCTGGCGCTGTCGGACATGATCGCCTGCACGCAGGACGGGCGGGGGCGGATCAACCTGCTCGCCGCCGACAAGCTGATGCAGGCGCCGCGCCTCTACGCCACCTTCTTGCTGTGGCTTCTCTCCGAACTCTGGGAGGAGTTGCCCGAGGTCGGTGACCCCGACAAACCAAAGTTCGTGTTCTTTTTCGACGAGGCGCATCTGCTGTTCGACGATGCGCCAAAGGTGCTGCTGGACAAGGTCGAGCAGGTGGCCCGCCTGATCCGCTCCAAAGGTGTTGGAGTCTACTTCATCACCCAGAACCCGGCAGATGTGCCGGACGACATCCTGGGCCAACTCGGCAACCGGGTGCAGCATGCCCTGCGCGCCTATACCCCCCGCGACCGCAAGGCCCTGCGGGCCGCCGCCGAGACCTTTCGCCAGAACCCGGCTTTCGACACCGAGAAGGCCATTCGAGCAGTCGGCATCGGCGAGGCGCTGGTCTCGACGCTGGAGGCGAAGGGCACGCCCAGCATGGTCCAGCGCACCTTGATCCGCCCGCCCTCCTCGCATCTTGGCCCCTGCGACCCGGCACAGCGCGAGGCAGTCCGCGCAGCCTCGCCCCTGGCGGGGCTCTATGACGAAACGGTGGACCGTGAGAGCGCCTACGAACGCCTGAAGAAACGCGGCGAGCGCCGGATGGCTGCAGAGGCGGCCCACGAGGAGGAGGACGGCTTCTCACATGCCCGCCGTTACCGCCCGGGCGATGATGATAGCGCTCCGCGCCGCAGTAAGACGCGCAGACGCCGCTCGGACAGCGTCGGTGAGGCGGTGATGAAGTCGGTCCTGCGCTCGGCCGGCACGCAGCTTGGCCGGGGCGTGGTCAAGTCGCTGCTGCGCGGGCTGTTCCGCTGATCGGAGCCAAGCCGTTGCAAGGCGCAACCGCGCCGGGATATCTCCTGCCTTGGAACACCCCATCGCCTCGCTTTGGCCACAGCCCCGTGAGATTTCGACCAGCAGGGGGTCAGCGAACGGAAGACAGGACCTGAGCGGGATGCGGGTGGACTTGATTGATCGGGGCAGCGTGCTGCCCTTGCCGGGCGCGCGCACCGGCTTTCTCAAATGCGCCGAAATGCTCGCCCGGTCGGACCTGGTGCGCGAGGCGGTGTCAGCCGCAGATCTGACCTGGGAGCGGATTGCGCCCGACCCAAGGCCATGGCGCCGTTTGGTGCGATGGATCTGGCATCGGCTGACAGCGGTGCCCGGCGCGATCAGCATCGCCCGCCCGATGGCAGCGCGCCGGGATCTCGATGGCAAACCGATCTTCCTCGATGAACATGACGCCCCATTCGTGCTGCTGCCGGGCGGGCATCTGGTCTATGTTCGGGTGTTCCGGGCGGTGCTGTCGGGCAGCGCGGTTCTCCTGACCGAGCCCGATCCCAACCCGGTGCGCTGCCGGCTCGCTCCGCAAGACCGCGCCCGCCTCGCCCTCTTGCACACGCTGGAAGGCTGGAAGCCGATCGGCGCCTGAGCCGCATCTCGTGACACGCGAGACCACCAGGATGGGTTGCTCCAGGGTTACCGCTGGGCCAGCATATGCGGGAGATGACCGGGGGGTGAAAAAATGTATATACATATGATATCTTTATGCTATCAATTGCCCATCGCCTTGTCGGGTGACGCATGACCGAAGCAAAGAAATCGAAGAAGACCGGCAAAGACAGCCAGCTGGTGATCCGTATCAACAAGTCCGAGCGCGACCGCTTCGTTTCACTCTGCGATGACCTCGACACCAGTGCGGCCCGAGAGATCCGGCGGTTCATCCGCGGCTTTCTGGACGAACACGGCGACAAAGGCTGAGCGCCCGGACCGAGGAAAGGAGCCAATCATGGCCAAGAAGTCGAAAATCAAATCTCTGAAAAAAGACGTCAAAAAGCGCGCGACCCAGCTCAAGGTCGCCAAAAAGGCGCTGAAAAAAGCGGCGTAAGCCCTTGGCCTCCGGGAGCTTCGTGGCGAAGCCTCCTGGAGGCCCCTACACCCCCAGATACCCTTTGACCCGGTAATCTTCGTAGCCAAGCGCCGTCAGATCCCTCAGCTCCGCAAACAACTCCGTGTCGGGTTTCTTGAAGTTGAAGCAGGATTTCCCCTGCATCCGCTTGCCGAGCGCCTCGGACATCCCCTCCAACAAGGCTGGGTTCACATAGGCCAGCATGAGGTGGAAACTCGTATAGCTCTTCGACACCCGGGCCGAGCCAAAGAACATCCGCTTGCCGTTCTTCATCACGTGATGTGTGTCGAGGCAATACATCCCTTCGTCATCACAGACCGCCACCATCCCCTCCGCATAGGGGAGGAGGATGGCGCGCAGCCGGGGGAAGACCTCGGACATCCCTTACCTTACTACAGAGCCGTGTGAGAGCAGAGGGCCGCGCCCGACCCTGGGTGGGCGCTGTAGGATGTTTGATCTGACGCTGCACGCAAAAGCATCCACACTGCGTGTGCTGAGGCGGGGCTCGCCAAAATGCCCTCCCTGGGGGAGGGTCGGGCGAGGCCCGGCGTGGCCGCCGGGCAAAATGGGTCGAGCGGCATCTCCTAACGCTCAGCGACCCTTCTTTCGGCGATACTTTTGCCCCCGTGTGCCCGGTTTACCGGATTGGGAGCGGGGGAGGGGCGCGGCGTCTTCGACTGCGCTTTGGCGGGCGAGCGGGTCGTCGGCGACGGCGAGGTCTACGGCCTCCAAGCGTTTGATTTCGTCGCGCAGGCGGGCGGCCTCTTCGAATTCCAGGTTCTCGGCGGCTTTCATCATATCCTTGCGCAACCCGTCCAGCACCGCGGCCAGGTTCGCGCCGACCTTGGCCTTGTCGACCTTGGCGGTCACTCGGTTCATATCGGTGTCGCCGTCATAGGTGCCTTCGAGGATATCCTCGACATTCTTCTTCACCGTCTCGGGCGTGATGCCATGTTCCGCGTTATAGGCGACCTGTTTTTCGCGGCGGCGGTTGGTCTCGGCCAGGGCGCGTTCCATCGAGCCGGTGATGCTGTCGGCATACATGATCACCTTGCCCTCGGCGTTGCGCGCGGCCCGGCCGATGGTCTGCACCAGGGAGGTCTCGGAGCGCAGGAACCCCTCCTTATCCGCGTCCAGGATGGCGACCAGGGCGCATTCGGGGATGTCGAGCCCCTCACGGAGCAGGTTGATCCCGATCAGGACATCAAAGGCGCCGAGGCGCAGGTCGCGCAGGATCTCGATCCGCTCCAGCGTGTCGATATCGGAGTGCATATAGCGCACCCGGATCCCCTGTTCGTGCATATACTCGGTCAGATCTTCGGCCATGCGTTTGGTCAGCGTGGTGACGAGGGCGCGGTAGCCCGCCTTCGCCACGCGGTGGCATTCATCGATCAGATCGTCGACTTGGGCGGCGACAGGGCGGATCTCGACCGGCGGGTCGACCAGGCCAGTGGGGCGGATGACCTGCTCGGTAAAGACCCCGCCGGTGCGCTCCATCTCCCATTTGCCGGGCGTGGCACTGACAAAGACCGATTGGGGGCGCATGGCGTCCCATTCCTCGAATTTCAGCGGGCGGTTGTCCATGCAGCTCGGCAGGCGGAACCCGTGTTCGGCCAGGGTGAATTTGCGCCGGTAGTCCCCTTTATACATGCCCCCGATCTGCGGGACCGAGACATGGCTCTCATCGGCAAAGACGATGGCGTTGTCGGGGATGTATTCGAACAATGTGGGTGGAGGCTCGCCCGGCGCGCGGCCCGTCAGATAGCGCGAATAGTTCTCGATCCCATTGCAGGCGCCGGTCGCCTCGATCATCTCCAGATCGAACTGCGTGCGTTGTTCCAGCCGCTGCGCCTCGAGCAACCGACCCTCGGCGATCAACTGATCCAGCCGCAGCTTCAGCTCGTCCTTGATCCCCTTCATCGCCTGGTTCAGCGTGGGCCGCGGGGTGACATAGTGGGAATTGGCATAGATCCGCACCCGGTCGAGCGTGTCGGTCTTCGCGCCGGTCAGCGGGTCGAATTCGTTGATTCCCTCCAACTCCTCACCGAAAAAGCTGAACTTCCAGGCGCGGTCTTCCAGGTGAGCGGGCCAGACCTCGAGACTATCGCCCCGGACCCGGAAGGTCCCGCGAGCAAAGCCCGCATCGTTGCGGCGGTATTGCTGGGTGATCAGCTCGCGCATGATTTTCTGTTGGTCGTATTCGTGACCCGTGCGCAGATCCTGGGTCATCGCGCCATAGGTCTCGACCGCCCCGATGCCGTAGATGCAACTGACCGAGGCGACGATCACCACGTCGTCACGTTCCAAGAGCGCACGGGTGGCCGAGTGGCGCATCCGGTCGATCTGTTCGTTAATCTGCGCTTCTTTTTCGATATAGGTGTCCGAGCGCGGGACATAGGCTTCCGGCTGGTAGTAGTCGTAATACGAGACAAAGTACTCCACCGCATTGTTCGGGAAGAACCCTTTGAACTCGCCATAAAGTTGAGCCGCCAGGGTCTTGTTCGGGGCGAGGATAATCGCCGGACGCTGGGTCGCCTCGATGATCTTTGCCATGGTAAAGGTCTTGCCGGTGCCGGTGGCGCCCAGCAGAACCTGATCGCGCTCACCCTCGGAGACACCTGCGGAGAGTTCTTCGATTGCAGTCGGTTGATCTCCCTTGGGCTCGAAAGGGGTTTCCATCACCAGACGGACGCCGCCCTCCAGCTTTTCCTGACCCATCCGATTCTGTGCCGGTGCCGTGTCGGGCATGGGAATCCTCCTCGATTGCCACCATGGGTATAGGTCGCCGCGGGACATAGTGCCAATTTGCAGACCCGCTCCACCAAATTTGACGAGAAAAAGATAAAAATTGGCGAGACCGTGTCGACTCAGATTGACGCGGTTCTCGCTAAGGGTGTATCAAGGTCGAGCAAGCAGCAGATCGTCGCCAGCCTGGTGCAACATCCACCCCACCCTCGCTCCCTGCACCAGGTTGGCGGCGTGATCTCTCTCCGAAATCACAGACAAGAGCTGTTCATCCTGGGCCCTGCGCCCAGATGCCCGTTGATCTTTGCCTGACTTTTGCGCGTTATGCAGGGGTCAACCGAATAGCGAGAGCTCCGATGCCAGCACGTATCTATCAGCCGTCGCGCAGCGCCATGACCTCGGGCCAGGGCAATGCCCGCGGCTGGGTTCTGGAACATGCCCCCTCCGAGCAGAAGCGGATCGATCCGCTGATGGGCTGGACCGGCTCGGGTGATATGGACCGGCAGGTGCGGCTGAGCTTTGACACGCTGGAAGCTGCCGAGGCCTATGCCCGCGCCAAGGGCATCGCCTATACGGTCGAGCGTGAGAAACCGCGCAAGCCCAATGTCCGCCCGATGGGCTATGCAGGAAATTTCGCCCATAATCGCCGGGGCAACTGGACCCATTGAGCGGGACGGGCGCCATGCAGCCGATCCACCCGGTTATCCTTTGCGGCGGGTCTGGCACACGCCTCTGGCCATTGTCCCGCAAGAGCTATCCCAAACAATTCTCGGCCCTGTTCGAAGGCGAGACGTTGTTCCAACGCACGCTGGGCCGGGTCACCGCCGACCGATTCGCCCAGCCGATTCTCGTGACCCATCAGGATTTCCGGTTCATCGCTGCCGAGCAGGTGCATGCGTTGGGCCTCACTGCCGAGCGCATCGTGATCGAGCCGGAGGGGCGCAACACCGCACCAGCCATCTGCCTCGCCGCCCTGATCGTGGCCGAGATCGACCCTGACGGGCTGATGCTGGTCCTGCCCTCAGACCATGTGATGGCCGACATCCCGGCCTTCCACGCTGCTGTGGCCGCAGGGGCCGAGGCGGCGGGCACCGGCGCGCTCGTCACTTTTGGCATCGCGCCGGACCGGCCCGAAACCGGCTATGGCTATATCGAGCTCGACGCCCCCCCCGGCGGCGGTGCCCAGCCCTTTCTGCGCTTTGTCGAGAAACCCGATCTGACGCGGGCCGAGGAGATGCTGGCGACCGGGCGCTATCTCTGGAATTCCGGCATGTTCCTGTTCCGCGCGAGCGATATCCTCACGGCGTTCGAGGCGCATCAGCCGGATGTCCTGACCGCCGCCCGGGCAGCGCATGCCGCAGGGGTCGAAGATCTCGATTTTTTCCGCCCGGGGGCCGAGGCCTATGCCGCCAGCCCGGATATTTCGATCGATTACGCGATCATGGAGCGGGTGGCGGGCCAAGTGGTCCCGGTCTCCTGCGGTTGGAACGATCTCGGCTCCTGGACCACCGTCTGGCAAGAAAGCGCGCGGGACGACACCGGCACGGCGGTGACCGGCGGCGCTCTGGCGATCGAATGCCGCAACACCCTGCTCCGCGGTGACGATCCAGAGACACGGCTCGTCGGCCTCGGCCTCGACGGGATCGTGGCTGTGGCGACCCGCGACGCGGTTCTGGTTGCCGATATGAACCGCACGCAGGATGTGCGCCGCGCGGTCGACGCGCTGAAGGCCGAAGGGGCGGCACAGGCCACCGAATTCCCCCGCTGCTACCGCCCCTGGGGCTGGTACGAAACCCTGGCTCTGGGCGGCCGGTTTCAGGTCAAGCAGATCATGGTCAAACCCGACGGCCGGCTGTCGCTGCAATCCCATGTCCACCGCTCCGAGCACTGGGTCGTGGTCAGCGGCACCGCCAAGGTGACGGTGGATAAGAGCGAAAAGCTGATGACCGAGAATGAAAGTGTCTACATCCCCCTCGGCGCTGTCCACCGGCTGGAGAACCCCGGCAAAGTGGACCTTCACTTGATCGAGGTTCAATCCGGTCCCTATCTGGGTGAGGATGACATCATCCGATATGAGGATATCTACGCCCGGTCCTGACCACCGCGCGCGGGCGTGTCACAGGCTGACCAAGGTCCAGACATTGCCGCTCGGGTCGGAGAAATGGGCCAGCACCCCACCCCAAGGCTGCTTCTCCGGCTGTCCGACAATGCTCACCCCGCGCGCCGCAAGCTCCGCGCAGGCGGCCTCGACATCCGGGACCGAGATCGAGAGTCCGGTGAAACGTCCCGACAGACCGTCATGCGTGCCGTCATCCAGCTCGATCAAAATCTGCACGCCCATGTCGAAGCCGATTGTCTCGTCCTGCTCGAACGTAATCGGCAGCGCCAACGTCTCGGAATAGAAGCGGCGGGCCTCCTCCATGTCGGTGACAAAGACCCGTGCGCCATAGAGTTTCATGTCTCGAACCCTCCCATAATCACTGGCGAAAGGGTACGGGGGCCGCCGGCGTGGGCCAAGTCAGCTTTGCCCCTGCCGCTTTCGCAATACCGGCCTCCCGCACAAGACCCCATCCCGCTGGCAATTCGAGAACCGAGGCGCTAGATCTCGTGCACAAGTTTTGCATCGAGAGAGAGTGTCATGTCCCTACCCATTACCGCCCTCTATGCTGGCCCTCTGGCGCTGCTGATCCTCTGGCTCGCGTTCGGTGTCGTCTCGATCCGCCGGTCGGAGCAGATCTCGCTCGGCCATGGCGACAACGCGCTGCTGGAATGCCGGATCCGCGGTCATGCCAATGCGGTCGAGACGATCCCCATCGGCATTCTGCTGCTCGGCCTCGCCGAGGGTCTGGGGACGCCGGGCTGGGTGCTGCACCTTCTGGGCCTGATGCTGCTGGTCGGCCGCATTCTGCATGCAATCCATTTTCGCGAGCTGCGCAAGGGCATCACCCTCAGGTTCTACGGAATGCTGATGACCATCGCTGCCATCGCCCTTCTGGCCCTGGGCGTCTTCGGCCATGCCGTGACGGAGTTGCTCAGTGGCTCCGCGTGATGTGCCGAGCGATGCCGAAACCGCGCAGAGGCTGATCGCGGCGGCGCTCAGCTGCGGGGCGGACGCGGCGGACGCCATCGTTGTCTCGACGGCCAGCACCAACATCACCATCGCCGATAGCAGTCTGGAGGAGGCCGAGCGGGCCGAGAGCACCGATTTCGGCCTGCGGGTTCTGGTCGGCCAGCGCCAGGCATGCGTCTCCTCCTCGAACCCCGATCCAGCCGTGATCGCAGAGATGGCGACCCGCGCCATTGCGATTGCCCGGGAAGCGCCCGAGGATCCGCATTGTGGCCTGCTGCCTGCGGAGGAGGTGACCGCGGTGCAGCGCAATCTCGACCTGCTCGACCCGGCGCCGGAGCCCTCGCCCGACACGCTCGAGGACATGGCCCGCGAGGCTGAGGCCGCGGCGCTGGCAGTTTCGGGTGTTACCCAGGTCGAAAGCGCCTCGGCAGCCGCTGGGCAAAGCACCATCAGCTTGGCCGCAACGAATGGCTTCGCCGGCAGCTACACCCGCAGCATGACCTCGGTCTCCGCCTCGGCCATCGCGGGCGAAGGGTTGGGACGCGAGCGCGACTGGTGCGCCGAGACGCGCCGCCACCGGGCCGATCTGCCATCTCCCACCGAAATCGGGCGCTTGGCCGGAGAGCGCGCCGTCGAACGGCTGTCTCCCCGCAAACCACCATCAGGTGCGTTCCCTGTGCTTTATGATGTGCGGATCGCGCCCGGGTTGGTGCGCCACCTGCTCGGCGCGATCAATGGCTCCGCCGTGGCGCGCGGGGCGAGCTGGCTGCGCGATGCGATGGGTGAGCAGGTGCTGCCGAAGGGGGTCTCGCTGATCGACGATCCCTTAATCCTCCGCGGCCTATCCTCCGCCCCGTTCGATGCCGAGGGCATCGCGGGCCGGGCGCGGCCGCTGGTGGAGGAGGGTGTGTTGCAAAGCTGGGTGCTCGACGCCGCAACCGCGCGCAAGCTGGGGATGCAGAGCACCGGCCATGCCAGGCGCGGGACCTCCTCGCCGCCCAGCCCTGGCGTGACGAATGTCCGGATGGAAGCACCAGGCCGGCCTCGCGCTGAGTTGATCGCCGAGATGGGCACCGGACTGATCGTGACAGGCATGATCGGCTCGTCAATCAACCCGACCACCGGTGCCTACTCCCGCGGCGCCTCCGGTCTGTGGGTCGAGGATGGCGAGATCGCTTATCCCGTCAACGAGGTCACGGTGGCGGGCAGCCTGCCGGAGATGATGAAGACCCTGATCGCCGCCGATGATGCCGAAGCCTATCGCGCGATTTCGGCGCCCTCGCTGCTGGTTGAGGGGCTGACCATTGGGGCCTAATCCCGCCCTGCCCATTCATCCGCTGGCGGCGGACCTGCTGGCCGAGCGTGATCTGCTGGTCGAAGCGGCCGAGGCCGCCGGCGCCCTCGCGCTGCCCTTTTTCCACGGCTCGGTCCAGAGTTGGGAGAAGGAGGACGATGCCGGCCCGGTCTCCGAAGCGGATATGGCCGTCAATTCTGCATTGGAGACCCATTTACTGGGCGCGCGGCCCGGCTATGGCTGGCTCTCGGAGGAGAGCGAAGACGGAGCGGCGCGGCTGGCGGCCGAACGGGTGTTCATCGTCGATCCAATCGACGGGACCCGAGCGTTTCTGAAGGGTGAAACTGGCTTTGCCGTTGCGGTCGCCCTGGTCGAGGCGGGCCGGGTCATCGCCTCCACCGTGCATCTGCCGGCCCGTGGCGAGACCTATGCCGCCGCCCTCGGCGCCGGTGCCACCCTGAACGGAGAACCCATCGCCCCCAGCCCACGCCACGAGCTGGAGGGGGCGACCGCTCTGGGTGCCAAGGCCTCTTATCGCGCGGAGCATTGGCCAGGCGGCGCCCCCCCGGTCGAGCGGATCTTTCGCCATGCGCTGGAATGGCGGCTCTGCATGATTGCCGATGGCAGTTTCGATCTGATGGTGACGATGCGCGACGCCTTCGAATGGGATGTCGCCGCGGGTGCCTTGATCGCCTCCGAAGCCGGGGCCCGGATCACCGACCGCGACGGGGAGGAGCTGCGCTTCAACGCGGCCTTCCCGAAGGTGCCGGGAGTGATCGTTGCCCCACCGGCGCTGCACCAGGCGCTGATGGCGCTCCGCCTGGGATAGGACCGGCCGGGCACGCGCAGCGGCGCGCTTGCCTTGCGGTCATGCCTGCCGTAACGTTCCCCTCATGTTCTCGCTCTCGCCAGAGGTCTCGCGCACGGTCGGGCAATTGCTTGCCCGGGGTGTGTGCCGTGATCTCGACGCGCTGGGACTGGTCTGCCTGACCGAGTTTCCGACCAGATCCGGCCTCAGGATGGACATCGCGGCCCTGTCCGAAAGTGGCGAGATCTGGTGTGTCGAGGTCAAATCCAGCCGGGCCGATTTCATGTCCGACCGGAAATGGCGCGGCTATCTCGACTGGTGCGACCGGTTCTTCTTTGCCGTGCCTGAGGGGTTCCCCGAGGAGATCTTGCCGCCGGACCAGGGCCTGATGCGCGCCGATGCCTATGGCGCCGAGATCCTGCGCCAAGGTCCGGTCCTGCCGGTGGCGGCGGCGCGGCGAAAGGCGATCACGCTGCGCTTCGCCCGGTTGGCGACCCAGCGGCTGCATCGTCTTGAGGCACCAGCCGCCGGCTTGGACAGATCCTGACCGTTAGAGCAAAAACGGATCTGACTGAACCAGTCAGATCCCAGGATCTTGGTCAAAGCTCTGAGTCTGGACCAAAATTCTTTTTCAACCTGATTCAGGTTGAAACGATTTTGGTCTAGGCACGCGGGATCGTGAAGCGGACGTCCTGAAACGGCTGGCGGAACGCGGTGATCTCGGCGGCGACAGCCTCGGGTTCGGGGCCCAGCGCTCGGGCGATCAGCCGCGCCAACCCGCCCATATCGGCCGAGGTCATGCCGCGGCGCACGATCTCGGGCGTGCCCAACCGCAAGCCGTTCATATCCCCCGGCACCGGCGCAATCGGCAGGCCGATCCCACAGGTCAACAGGTTCGCCCGTGCGAGATGCACAGCCATGGCCTGGCCGCCGCCCCAGCGCGCGGCCTCGATGGCGAACTGGTGACTGCGGGTGGATGTCTCGCCCCCGGCGAGGAAGACCGGGACATCCTCGGCCCAGAGCGCTGCGGCCAGCGTGCGGGCCGAGGCGACCATCTCACCGGCATAGGCCGCCCCATGCGCCTGCCAATCGGCCAAGGTCACCGCCAGCGCAGCCACGCGCCCGGCATCGAAATTCGCGGTGAGCCCGGGGAAGGCGATCGCATCGATCCGCTCGGCAAGCGCCGGGTCGTTCGTCACCAGCAATCCGCCGGCGGGGCCGCCGAGGCTTTTATAGGTGCTCATCGTCATCAGATGTGCGCCCTCGGCGAGGGGGTTGGGCCAGACCCCGCCCGCGATGATCCCGCAGAGATGCGCTGCATCGAACAGCAGCCGTGCGCCGCAGCTCTCGGCAATCTCGCGCAACCCCGCCACGGGATGGGGCAGGAGATTGAGGCTGCCGCCAATGGTGATCAGGCGCGGAGTCACCCGTTCTGCCAGCGCCGCCACGCCATCCAGATCGACAGTATAGTTTTCGGGATCCACCGGCGCTTCGTGCAGATCGAGACCATAGAGCCCCGCCGCCCCGGCCATGTGATGGGTTACATGCCCGCCGATCGTCGCAGGTGGCACGATCACCGCGTCTCCCGGGCGGCAACAAGCCATGAAGGCATAGAGATTGGCCATCGCGCCCGAGGCAACGCGGAGTTCGGCAAACCGCGCATTGAAAACGGATTTGGCGAGATCAGCCGCCAGAACTTCGATCTCCTCAATCGCCTCCAGTCCCATCTCGTATTTCAGCCCGGGATAGCCGAGCGAGGGCCGTCCACCCAACCCGCGCGACAAGAGCGCCTCAGCCGCCGGGTTCATCACATTGGTGGCCGGGTTGAGATTGATCGCCTCGTGGTCGTGGATCCGTGCGTTGCGCGCGGCGAGCGCATGAATCCGGCCCGCGACCTGTTCGGGCGACACGGTCTCCGGGATCTCGGCGATGCGGGCGCGGGCGGCCTCGGGCAGCCAGGCGGGCGCGCTCATCGCCCTCGCCCTTTCGGTTTTTGCGCGCCGCCGGTTTTCCCCTTGGCCGGAGGCGTGCGCGCCGAGGCTTCGGCCCGCTCCGCCGCCGCCAAAAGCTCCTCGGCGATTTCACGCGCTTCGTCGGGGTCGAAATCCAGCGGCAGGTCGATCCCGTCGCCTTCGATATAGATCCGGACCATTCCCATCGTGGTGGGTCCGATCTGCAGTCCCGCCACCTGATCCGACTCGCGGTCTATGCCCATGCCAGCCCTCTTTGCTTGTCTCTGCCCCTAGCGGGCGGCGCGGAGGAGATCAAGCGGCTTGAAAAGACGCTGTCCCTTGGCTAGAGAACCCTGCATCAGCCTGCCGCCTTAGCTCAGTTGGTTAGAGCGCTGGATTGTGGATCCAGAGGTCCCCCGTTCGAGCCGGGGAGGCGGTACCATTCCCACGCAACCGCTGAACACGCGCTGGCCCGGTGGCATCATTGTCGCTCGGGTGGAAAAAACGGACACCCTCTGGACTTCAGAGGGCGCCCGTGAAGGTGCTTGCCGGATCTCTCCAGCGAGGGACAGCGAGACCTTGGACATGTTTCGCGGCGGTTCAGCGGTCGGGCTGCGGCGGTTTAGCGGCGAGTTGGGCGAGAATCCGGTCGATCGGCGCCCAGTCCAGCGGCTCCAGACGCACGGGCAGGGCCATGACCTCGCGGCTAAAGGCGGGGGGGAGGCGAACCGCATCTTTCTCGGTGGTGACCAACAGGGCGTCCAGCCTGCGTGCCTCGCGCACCAACCGATCCAGAACGCGGGGCGAGAAGGGCGCGTGATCGGCAAATTCCTCGGTACGGAGCAGGTCGGCGCCCTGACCGCGCAACGTCTCGAAAAACTTCGCCGGGCGGGCAATTCCCGCAAACGCGATCACCTTCTGGCCTGCGAGATCCAGTCCGGTCGGCGGCGCCACCATCTCGGCCCCCAGCGCTTCGGCCAGAACGGGCCAGGCGGAAATGGCCCGGGCGCGGGTTTCAGGACGGCCGACCAGGACGATCAGATCCGCGCGCGCGAGGCCCTGCGCAACTGGTTCGCGTAACGGGCCCGCCGGGATCACCCGTCCATTGCCAAAACCCTGGCCAGCATCGACCATCAGGATGGCGGCGTCCTTGACCAGCCCCGGGTTCTGAAACCCGTCATCGAGCACCACCAGGTCCGCACCGGCCTCTGCCGCAGCGAACACGCCCGCAGCACGATCTCGAGCGATCCAGACCGGGGCGAGGCTGGCCAGCAGCAGCGGCTCGTCGCCAACATCGGAACTGGCATCGCGCGCGGGATCGACCCTGTGCGGCCCGGTGAGACGCCCGCCATGGCCGCGGCTGACCAGATGCGCCGCGACCCCGCGGGCCGCCAGACGGGCCAGGCAGGCCATCGCCATTGGCGTCTTGCCGCCTCCGCCGGCTGTCAGGTTGCCAATGCAGAGGACGGGCACCGGCGCCTTCACCGGATGCAGTCTTTGTGCCCGCACCCTGGCTCCGATCTTCCAAAGGCAACTGAGCGGCGCGAGGAGCGCTGCGCCAACCCCGGGCGGTCGCCACCAGAAACCGGGCGCCTTCACCTCTCCCTCGCCCTGGCGATCAGGTCGAGCCCGCGGCGCGCCATCGCGCGCAAATCAGGCGCCAAGCTGTCGAGCACCCGGGCCCGGCGCACCATATCCGCGCGCGCGCCGGGATTGTTCAAAAGGACCGTAATCTCGCGGGCCAGATCGCTGTCGGAGACGACCGAGCGCGCGCCGCCGGCAT
>JBCBIS010000014.1:0-7377 GCA_038524325.1 Pseudomonadota bacterium | reverse complement strand
CGATAGGCAGGCGAGAAATTGGCCGTATGCGGCCCGTGCAGGATCGCCGAGTCGAGCGCCGCAGGCTCGAAGGGCGTATGGCCCCCCATATCGACCAGGGAGCCGCCGATGAAACTGACAGGGGCGAGGCGCAGCCAGAGGCCCATCTGACCCATCGTATCGGCCAAAACCACGCGATGCGATGGCTGAAGCCGCTGGCCCTTGCCAAGCTGCACAAAGGGCAGCCGCCGCTCGGCAATCATCTCTGCGACGGCCTTTCCCCGGTCTGGGTGGC
The DNA here is from genome assembly GCA_038524325.1 of Pseudomonadota bacterium. Lineage (GTDB taxonomy): Bacteria > Pseudomonadota > Alphaproteobacteria > Rhodobacterales > Rhodobacteraceae > Thermohalobaculum. Next base: position 7,103 of record JBCBIS010000014.1, on the reverse strand, counting down.
GGGGCGCGAGGATGAGCACCGTCTCCCTGGCAAGAACGCCATGCGCGTCGAGCACGATCTCCTCCTCGCCAGGATGAGTCGATGCCGCCAGCCAGACCGGCCGGGGGCCAAGACGCTGCCGCCACGCTGTCACCGCAGCAGAATCGGCGGAAGGGATCGGCGCCAGGGCCTTGAGGTTTCCGGCAAATCCCAGCCGCCCTTCTGGTGCGCCCAGATTTCTCAGCCGGGTCACCGTTTCCTGATCTTGGGCATCGATCCGGTCGAACAGGCCGATCAGATGCGGCATCATCCCACCGGCCCGGGCCCAGCGCCGGGCACTCGTCTCCGAGATTCGGGCGTTCACCAGCATCATCGGGATCTGCCGAGCGGCCGTCTCGACCATCAGGCGCGGCCAGAACTCGCTCTCGACCCAGATGGCCAGATCGGGGCGCCAATGGTCGAGAAAGCCCCGCACGGCCTGCGCGGTATCAACCGGCACGAACTGATGTCGGCAGCGGGACGGCAAGGCATCGGCGACATGGCGGGCGGAGGTGAGCGTGCCCGTGGTCAAAAGCGCTTGCGCCTCCGGCGCCTCGGACAGATAAGCGGAGATCAACGGCAGGACGGAATTTGCCTCGCCCACACTGGCGCCGTGGAACCAGATCAGCGGGCCATCCCCCCGGCGCAACCCGGACCGGCCCAGACGTTCGTGATGCCGCTCAGGATGCTCCTTGCCGCGGGCCAAGCGGGCACGGAGGATGACCGCCGCCAGCGGATCGGCGATGCGCGACAGGCCGAGATAGGCCGAAAGCACGAACGGCAGGCCCATTCAAAGGCTTGGGTCGGGCGCGCGGCGGACGGGGCGCAAGAGCCAGCCGAACGGATAGGTCGGGCCGCGTCTCCGGGCATCACCTGTGGCGTGCGACGCCGTCTCGCGGTTCTGGGCAACCACCTCACCGCCACAGCCACAGCCAGGAAGGGGGTCTGATCGCAGCCGCCAGTCATCCGCATCGAAGGGGGTCGGCGGCATTTCTGCCAGTTGCGCGCCGGTCGCAATCTGCCCTTTGGAGGGGGCAAAAGGCGGCTCACCAAATCGGGTGGTTCCAGCGTCCAGATGCTGGTCCCGGGGCGCCACCGCGTCGCTCTCCGCCCCGGGATCGTCAAAGAGCGGCGGGCCCGGGGGCACGGCGGGCCGCCGGCAGAGACTGTCAGCCCGGTTCGTCGTTTCGGTCAGAACCTGCTCCAACCGGGCGCGGAACGCCTCAACCGGGCCTTCGGGCCGCAAAACCTCACCATAGACAATCGCGCCGCGCCCGAATGGGAGCGGGAGGAGAAACCGGTCCCAACTGCGCAATACGCGGCCCCAGCGGACCGAGAAGGCGACGGGGATCACCGGTGCACCGGTTTCCAGCGACAACTGTGCCGCTCCCGTCTGCGCCCGCATGCGTGGGCCGCGCGGCCCGTCCGGGGTGATCGCAACCAGCGCACCCTGCTGCAAGCCATCCAAAGCCCCGTGATAGGCATCAATGCCCCCTTTGTCGCGCCGCTTTGCCCGGTCATAGGTCGAGCCCCGAACCGCATCCACATCGAAGCGCCGGACAATCGCAGCGATGAGTTCTCCATCGTGATTGTTCGAGATCATCGCGATCGTGCGCCGCCGATCCACCGGCGCATAGGTCGGCGACATGAACAGGCGGCCATGCCAGATCGCGGCGACGATGCCGTTTTTCTCGGCCGCTTCCATGGCATCGAAAGCGTCTTTGCCCTCGACATGCCAGCGCGTCGTGCGGGTGACGAGGCGGATATAGGCAGCACACAGCCGGCTCGCCAGGGCCCGCCCGGTGGGAGAGGCGCGCAACCAGCGCGCGATGCCGCCCCCGCCCGCCATCTCAGCTCTTGGTCAGGGCCTGCCCCTCGGCACTGGTTTCCTTCTCCTCGTCGCGGAGACGGTGAAGATGCGCAATGAAGTAGCGCATATGGGCATTGTCGACCGTGCGCTGCGCGGCACCCTTCCAGGCGTTATAGGCCGAAGCATAGTCAGGGAAGATCCCGACGATATCGAGGTCCTCGACATTGCGAAACTCGGTGCTTTGCGGGTCGACGAGTTCGCCGCCGAAGACGAGATGGAGCCGGGTCATGCGCGCTCTCCGATTATCCGCTTGAGGTCGCCGCACCATACAAGCCGGGCGCGTGCAGTCAATTCACCATCTCGCCGGTTGTGTCGCGCCGCTTGTTATTGCGTACCGGCGGCCTGCCGGATCAGATCCTGGCCGATCTCCTCGCTGAACCGCTCCCAGACCGGACGGAATGCCGTGACCCAAGCCTCGCGCTCGCGGCGGTTCAACCGGCGGATCTTGGTGCCCGCGCGGCGCATTTTACGCTTTGCCAGCTCGTTCAGCTCGAAACTGAAGCGATTGTACTCATGGGTCACTTCTTTCACGATCCGCTCGAAATCAAGGCGGAGCGAAGGGTCGAGACTGTCGAGAAAGGCGGTGGAGGTGACGAGCAGATAGTTGATCAGGCCGTGATTGGTCTCGGTCACCCCATCCTGCACGGTGTAGAAATCCTTGGTGTAGATGTTGCTCCAGGTGTTCTCCTGCCCATCCACATCGCCGGATGCGAGGGCGCCGTAGACATCCTTGAAGGCCAGTTTCTTCGGCGTCGCACCCAGCGCCTCGATCTGCGCGACCAGAACCTCCGAAGGTTGGACGCGAAAGACCAGCCCTTGCGCATCGCCGGGGGCGACCAGCGGGCGGTTGGCCGAGATCTGTTTCAGGCCGTTATGCCAATAGGCAAGGCCGATCAGCCCCTGATCGACCATCGCGCGCTTCAGTTCCTCGGCCTCATCAGTCGCTTCGAAGCGGAAAATCGCGTGGATATCCTCGAACAGGAAGGGCAGGTCGAACAGACGAAACCGGGTGGTATAGGCCTCGAATTTCGATAGCGATGGGGCGGCGAGATGGACATCGCCGGCCAGAATCGCCTCGAGCACGTCATTGTCCGAATAGAGCGTGCTGTTGGGATAGACCGTCATGCAGGCGCGGCCGTCCAGCTCGGTTCCGATCCTTTCGGCCAGAGCCTCGGCCGCCTCGCCCTTCGGATGGCCTTTGGTCGCGACAACATGGCTGAACTTGATCTCAAGTTCGCCAGGATCGCATCCTGGGCCGGCCGCGGCCATTGGCGCGGTGCCGAGCCAAACCGCTGCCATCAGTGCACCTGTCAGGAAGCTTTTCATAACTCGCATCGGATCCACAACCCTCTCTCCGCGATGACTTGTGATTGCAAAGCTTTGCGCCCGACACAAGCTAGATGGCCCATCAACCGCCACGTTGAACCGAGACTAATCCGCGGCACCGGTCATGGCCCGCATTTCAAAGGCAGCGGCCATCAGCGCACGGGCATAGTCGGTTTTCGGCGCATCGAAGATCTCCTCCGCCGGCCCGCTTTCGACCACTTCGCCCTGGCGCATGACGATCAGATGGTGGGCAAGCGCGCGGACGACCTTGAGATCGTGGCTGATAAAGAAATACCCCAACTCGTATTTCCGCTGGAGGTCGCGCAGCAGTTCGACAATCTGGGTCTGCACGGTCATGTCCAGCGCCGAGGTTGGCTCGTCCAGCACCACGAATTTCGGCTTCAGGATCATGGCGCGGGCAATCGCAATCCGCTGGCGCTGCCCACCGGAGAATTCATGTGGATAGCGGTCCATCGCGCCGGGGTCCATGCCGACCTCGGTCAGCACCCGCGCCACCGCATCACGCGTGGTCAGCGCCCGGTCGCCGAGGCCATGCACCCCGAGCCCCTCGGAGACGATCTCGGCCACGCTCATGCGAGGAGAGAGCGAGCCATACGGGTCCTGGAACACGATCTGCATATCGCGCCTCAGATCGCGGAGCTGGCGTTTCGGCAGGTTCGAGATGTCGCGGTTCTGGAAGTGGATCCGGCCCTGGCTGGCAATCAGGCGCATGGCGGCCAGCGCCAGCGTGGTCTTGCCCGAGCCGCTTTCGCCGACGATCCCAACAGTCTCGCCCGCGCGCACGGCGACATCGACATCGGTGACCGCCTTCACATGTCCGGTGACGCGCCGCATCAGCCCGGTCTTGATCGGGAACCAGACTTTCATCTGCCGCGCGTCCAGCAGGGGCTGGGCCCCGGCGGGCAAAGGCTCGGCCCGGCCCCTCGGCTCGGCGGCCAGCAGCTTTTGCGTATAGGCATGCATCGGCGCGTCGAACACCCTTGCCGTCGGCCCGGTCTCGACAATCTCGCCGTCTTTCATCACCGCGACCCTTTGGGCGACCTTGCGCACGATGCCCAGATCATGGGTGATGAAGAGCATCGAGAGCCCTTCCTCGCGCTGCAGCTCGGCCAGGAGATCCAGGATCTGGGCCTGGATCGTGACATCCAGCGCCGTGGTGGGCTCGTCCGCCACCAACAGGTCGGGCTTGTTGGCCAGCGCCATGGCGATCATCACCCGCTGGCGCTGCCCGCCCGAGAGCTGGTGCGGATAGGCACCCAGCCGGCTTTCGGCATCCCGGATGCCGACCTTGGCCAGCAGATCGAGGATCCGCGGCCGGGCCTCGCCCGTGCCGATGCCCTGGTGGAGGCGCAAGCTCTCCGCGATCTGCTTCTCGATCGTGTGGAGCGGGTTGAGCGAGGTCATCGGCTCCTGAAAGATGAAGCTGATGTCGTTGCCCCGGACCTCGCGCAGGGTGCCGGCATCGGCCCCCATCATCTCGCGCCCGGAATAGGTGACCGAGCCGCTGGGCATGGCCGCCCCCGGCAGAAGCTGCACGGTGGAGAGCGCGGTGAGGGATTTGCCCGATCCCGACTCCCCGACAAGTGCCAGTGTCTCGCCCTCGGCAATCTCCAGACTGACGGATTTCACCGCCTCGACCGGGCCGTTCTTGCCCGGGAAGGCAATGGTCAGATCGCGGATGGCAAGCAGGCTCACGTGAAGGTTTTCCTGGGATCGAACGCGTCGCGGATCCCCTCGAAGACGAAGACGAGCAACGAAAGCATGATGGCGAAGGTGAAGAACGCGGTGATCGCGAGATGCGGGTCCTGCAGGTATTGCTTGCCCTGCAACGCCAGCTCGCCCAGCGAGGGATAGCCTTGCTCCAGCCCGAAACCAAGGAAGTCCAGACCCGCCAGCAAGCCGATCGACCCCGTCAGCAGAAAGGGCAGCAGCGTCAGCGTTGCCACCATGGCGTTTGGAAGAAGGTGGCGGAACATGATGGTCCAGTCACTGACCCCCAGGGCCCGGGCCGCCTGCACATATTCGAAATTGCGCGCGCGGAGGAACTCTGCCCGCACCACGCCGGTCAGCTGGGTCCAGGAGAAAAACACGAAGATCGCGAACATGATCCACACGGTCGGCGCGAGCACCGCCGAGATGATGATGATGACATAGAGGAGCGGCAGGGCGTTCCATACCTCCTCGATCCGCTGGAAAAACAAATCGACCCAGCCACCGAAGAACCCCTGCGCAGCGCCTGCGGCGATGCCGATGATTGCGGAGACCAGGGTGACGCCGAAGCCGAACAGGACCGAGAGGCGGAAGCCATAGATCACCCGTGCCAGGACATCCCGCGTCTGATCGTCGGTGCCGAGCCAGTGGATGGAATCGGGCGGCGAGGGCGCCGTGGCAACGGAGTAATCGACCGTGTCGTAGGAGAACGGGATCAGCGGCCAGAGCATCCAGCCCGGACTCTCGCCCTCGTCGACGGTCTCATCTCCATTGGTGCGGATCAGATCGGCGATAAACGGGTCGGCATAGTCGGTGCCGACGAAACCCGGATCGCCGCCCCAGTGGATCTCGTCATATTCGGTGAGGATCGGAGAGAAAAAGCTGCCCTGAAACTTCACCAAGAGCGGGCGGTCATTGGCGATCACATTGGCGCAGAGGCTGAGCAGGAACAGGACCGAGAAGATCCGGAGCGACCAGAGCGCACGTTTGTTGGCTCGGAAATTGGCAATCCGGCGGCGGTCGAGCGGAGAGAGGCGGATCACGGGAGGCAGCCCCGGGCGGGCCCAGGCTCCCATGCACCGCCTGTCCTTGTGTCGCAGCCGGTCTTTGCCCACCCACCCGCCTGTGCCCGCCCGAGGCGGGCCAGCACATTCGGGACGGTCAGAGTGGCCGCTGCGCGGCCATGCGCCTTGGCGCGGTCGCGCGCGGGTGGGTGGGGAAGAGCACCGCTGGCAGCTTGTCCTAACCTCTCATGGGAGCGCGGGGCCGCGCCAAGGCGCATCTCTCAGCCCTCCCGCCGTTCGAAATCGATGCGCGGATCGATCAGCACATAGACAAGGTCGGTCAAAAGCCGCACCGCCAACCCCATCAGACCAAAAATGTAGAGCGTGCCGAGGACCACCGGGTAATCCCTGTTCAACACCGCCTCATAGCTGAGCAAGCCGAGCCCATCGAGGGAGAAGACCGTCTCGACAAAGATCGCCGACCCAAAAAACGCGAACAGGAACGCCCCTGGAAACCCAGCGATCACGATCAGCATCCCGTTGCGGAACACATGACCATAGAGCACCGCCCGTTCGCTCAGACCCTTTGCCCGGGCCGTCATCACATATTGCTTCGAGATCTCGTCGAGAAAGGAGTTCTTGGTCAGCAGCGTCAGGGTCGCGAACGAGCCGATCAGGATCGCCAGCACCGGCAGCGAGATGTGCCAGAAGTAATCCGCTACCTTGCCGAGCGGGCTCAGCTCCTCCCAATTGTCCGAGACCAGACCGCGAAGTGGGAAGAGGTCGAGATAGGTCCCGCCAGCGAAGACCACCAGCAGCAGCACGGCGAACAGGAAGCCCGGGATCGCATAAGCAGCAATGATGATCGCCGAGGTCGCCGCATCGAAGGGCGTGCCATCGCGCACCGCTTTCATCACACCCAGCGGGATCGACACCAGATAGGAGATCAGCGTCGCCCAGAGGCCCAGGGAAATCGAGACCGGCAATTTCTCGACAATCAGGTCGATCACAGTGGCGGAGCGGAAAAAACTCTCTCCGAAATCGAACCGCGCATAGTTCCACATCATGATGGCGAAGCGACCGGCTATCGCGGCTCGCAGGGCCTGGAGCAGGAGTTGAAAGACGAGTTGACCGCCCAATTCGGCCTCGACAAG